>JAKSOY010000147.1 GCA_024405255.1 Kiritimatiellia bacterium | reverse complement strand
TGAAATCATTCGACGAAATTAGAACTTGTTGAGGCGTCGGTCCTAATCTTCAGTTTTCAATTTTCAATCTTCAGTTTTCAAATTTGATGAAGACTGGAGATTCAACGGCTTCTGCGGAACCTGAAATCGCCGCGTACGCCCGGACGCATGTAGGGGCGTACTTTCGGCTTGGGCGTGTCGGGCGTGAGGTCCGACTTGAGATAGAACGATTGGAGCGGTGAATAGCCGCGCTGCGCCATCAGCTTGTCCCAGGCCTTCGGCAGCTCGATCTTGACGGTTGCCGATCCGCCGCCCGGCAGGCACATCTCCTTGTTGCGCGCCGCATCGCCCGTGACGAGAAAGATGTTCTTGCCGTCCTGCATCGCGGGGACGGTTTCGATTGTGTCGTACTCGGTCCAGTCGTACCACGGGGGCGTCTTCGTCTCCGTGGCGTTTTCGGCGTAGGCGAGGCGTGTTTCGTGACGTGAGAGGGGCCAGGTTTCGGGATCGAAAGAACTACCGGGATTCCCCCAGTAGTTCGCCCGTGCGCGCATGGCGATCGGAATGCGCGCCGTTTCGATCAGCGCCGCTTCCAGCGCGTCCTTGGTCTTGTAGCGGGTGGCGAGGTCCTGTGCGACCGGCGGGGTGATGAGGAACGTGCGGTAGGTGCAAGGCATGCCGCTGCCGACGGCCATTTGCTGCTTTTCGACGGCATCCCAGGCGATCATGTCCTTGATGTGTACGGCATCCGTCGTGGCGGGTACGAGGTTGTTGCCCCAGTTGATGGCCGAAGCGGCGGAGAGCGTCGATTCGTTGAGCGTATAGCCCTGCTGGAGGTGGTAGGGCTTCCACCCGGCCTTGATCGCGGCGGACTCGTTCTCGACGAGCGTCCAGGGCATCAGATAGCCGAATGTGCCCATACGGTTTTCCTTCACGTGGTAGCCGCCGAAATTGAGCAGGGCGAGGTTGATGAAGCGTCCGAGCTGCATGTTCTTCGGACTGCAGATTTCGCCTTGGTCCGCATCGAAGCCGAGCTGGCGCGCAACAGGACCGTTCAGCCAGCAATAGGGCGTCCAGGCATGGGTGGAGGCCAGCGTGCGGCGGAAGTAGCCGTCCTTCATCGCCTCCGTGAACGCGAGCAGCAGCGGCATGAATTCCGCCGGACATCCCGCCATCACGCCCAGCGCCGCCACATGGCGCACGTTGACCTCGCGCATGGAGGGCGGAACCGCGCCGAGCGAATCGTCCGCCGCACGGTCGGTGAAGAGCAGGAATTCGGCGATCGCCGTGTCGGAGGGTGGCACGACGGGGAGACCGTCCGAGACGAACTCGCCGCTCGGTTTGAACACGTCGGATGAGGTCAGCGGCGCGGTGAGCGCCTTCTTGATTGCCGGCCAGAGTACCGTCCGCGTCTTCGTGAGCAGCTCTTCGCGGGTTTCGGACGCGAAGGCGCCCGGATATTCGGCAATGCGCAGCTTTTCGATGCCGGCGGAGCGGGCCGTGGCCTTCGCCTGGGTGATGAAACCGGGACCCGCGATCATGACGGACGGGATGCCGATCATTTCCGCCGCGATGCAGGACCCCGTTTCCTTCGGCGTGCAGAGTCCGCACCCGCCGTTGCCGGAAATGACGGCATCGACTTTCTCGTCCTTGAGACGTCGCTGGAATTCGTCCTTTTCAGGTCGCACGACGCCCGGACGCGGATAGACGCCCGCCGAGCCGATTTCGCTTAGGAGAAGCACACGCGTCTTGGGGAATTCCTTGAGGACCAGGCGCTTCAGTTCGGGATGGGTGACCGAGGCCATGAAGCTGCCGCCGACGATGGCAATCGTTTTGCCGTCGAGCGTTTTGAGGCGCGGCGCCTGGGCGACGGGCGCAATGGTGCAGACCGGCATCGCCGCGTCGTAGCTCGCCTGCGTGCCGCCGGCGGGAAGGGTGCAGACGCCGTCCGGACACTTGTCCGCGCCGAACGCGAACGAGGTCAGGAAAAGGACGGCGAAAAGGGCTGGCAGATGTTTCATTGGACTATCTCCTCACGAAAATTGTACGCGAATGAGGGAGAAAAATCTACTAGAAAAAATGAACAAGGGAGAAAATATTTGGTATGATGTTGGAAACGCGCAAACGAGAAAGAAGACAAGACGATGTTCAATCCTGAAAATTTCGACGAGAAGCAGCTGTCCGAAGCCGCCAAGTATCTGAGCGAAGTCCCGTACGACGTGTCGCGTACGCACCTCTACAAGGCGCGCGAGCTTTTCGACACGTTCGACGTGAACAACCCGGCGAGCTTGGCGGACTGCTATGACACGCGCGTGGTGAAGCATTTGGACGAAACGGGCGTGACCCCGGAGAGTCCTCTGGAAATGTGGGCGCGTTCGCTGCACGACTATCGCATCCGCAAGGCGCTCTACCTGTTCCTCGGCTGGTTCGAGGCCAACAACATCATCGGCGTGATGGGGGGACATTCCCTTCGGCGGACGGATGCGACCTATCGTCAGGTCGTCGACCTCGCGAAGTCGTTGACCGAACGCGGACGCGTCTTGATGAGCGGCGGCGGTCCCGGGGCGATGGAGGCGACGCATCTCGGTGCGTGGCTCGCCGGACGCACCGTCGCCGATGTCGAGGAGGCGCTGGCGATTCTTGCGGATGCGCCAACGGCAAAGGACGACGGCTGGCTCGCGACGGCGTTCAAGGTGGTTGAGCGCTTCCCGCAGGTGGGGGATTCGGCGAGTCTAGCCATCCCCACCTGGTTCTACAGCGACGAACCTCCGACGCCGTTTGCGACGCACATCGCCAAGTTCTTCGAAAACAGTATTCGCGAAGAAGTCCTGCTGAGCGAGGCGGTGGGGGGCATCGTCTTTATGCCGGGGGGCGCGGGCACGCTTCAGGAAGTGTTCCAGGAAGCCGTGCAGAACCACTATCTCACGCAGGGCGTGGCGAGTCCGATGGTGTTTATGGACAGCCAGTTCTGGTCCAAGGACGTGCCGATCTATCCGCTGCTGCAGAAGCTCATCGACGACGGCCGTTACGAACATCTGCCGATCGCCCTCGTCGACGACGTCGAGAGCGCCATTCAGACGCTTGATTTCTGCCACGGCTATTGATCGGACGGCTTACGCCATGCAGAAGCCGAGGATGAGGAAGCCGATCAGACTGAAGACTGCGGCGAGCAGACCGTAGGGCAGTTGCGTGATCGCGTGGCGGTAGTTGTCGCAGCCGCAGGCGGCGGAGGTGATGACGGTGGCATCCGAGCAGAAGCTCACATGCGAACCGAACACGCCGGCCGAAAGACAGGCGGCAACCATCAGCGGCAGATCGACGTGGAGCGTACGCGCAAGCGGAATGACGATCGGCAGGGCAATGACGTACATGCCCCAGTTCGTGCCGGTGACGAATTCCGTAATCGCGAGGATGATGAACACGATGGCGGGTGCCGTCGCGGCGGTCATGAACGAGTCGCCGGCGCTGATGGCCCACTTGACGAAGCCGAGACGCTCATTGACGTCGGCGAACACGAAGGCGAACACCATCAGCATCAGCGGCAGAATCAAGTCGCGGAAGCCTTCGACGATGGCATCCCAGGCGTCGCGCGGGGAGACGACGCGCTGGCAGATGAAGAGCAGGTAGGTGAAGGGCAGCGCCGTCAGCACGCCCTTGGCGAGGTCGTTGTCGAAGACGATGGTCGCACCGATCAGAACGGCGATCGGCAGGAGGAAGTTCCAGAGGCGCGGCTTCTTGCCGCTCTTCAGTTCCTCGGCTTTCTCGCCCTTGTCGTCCGGCAGAAGCGAGATGCGCTCCGAACCTTCCGGCGCGAGCGGGCCACCGGCCTCCACGCGCTTGTAGGCGCTCCGCATGCCGCCGAGGTGGGGAATGACGCCCCAGATCACAAGCGGCACTACGAGGGCTGCGAGCCAGCCGTAGAGGTTGTAGGGAATCGTCTTGCAGAAGATGTCCAGTTCGCTCAGGCCCGGTTCCGTCCAGCCGCTGCGCTGGATGACGCGGCCCGCAAAGGCGGCCCAGGTCGTGAAGGGCACGATCACGCAGAGCGGCGCGGCGGTGGAGTCGGCCACATAGGCCAGCATTTCGCGCGGCACGCGGTAGCGGTCGGTAACGCGCGCCATGGAGGAACCGACCGTCATCGAGTTCAGGTAGTCGTCGATGAAGATGACGCACCCCAGAAGCCAGCTCCAGCCGAGGGCGCTTCGGGCGGATTTCACGCGTTGGGCGACCCAGTTGCCGAAGGCGAGCGCGCCGCCGGAGACGCGGAGCAGCGTGATGAGGCTGCCCATCAGTCCGCACACCACGATCAACCAGGCGATGTCTTCGCTCATCAGGGCCTTCTGCAGAACTTTGGGGTATTCGGCCAGGGCGGCTGCAGGTGTCGCCGAAACCATCACAAGCCCCACAAGCGTACCGATCGTCAACGCTTCAAGAATGCGTTTCGTGGCAAATGTCCACGCGACGATGATGACCGAAGGAAGTGCCGACCAGGCGCCCAGTTCTGCTGTCATTTTTGAACGTTCCTTTTGCTAGTTACCGACAAATCGGTGGACGCAGCCGACGACTTTGCCGAAATAGGCAAGTTCTCGTCCGCCTTCCTCCTCGTCGCCGAAGGTCGTTTGCGGCGGGAAGGAAATGGTGGGGTAGTTCGGATTGGCGGCGACCAGGTGAAGGCCCCGGGCGTCGCGTTGAAAGGTCTTGACGGTGAAGTCGCCGTTGACGCTGGCGATGATGACATCGCCGTTCGCAGGCAAAAGCGACCGGTCGACGACAAGGATGTCGCCGGGCTGGATGTGGCGCCCGATCATGGAATCGCCCTCGACACGAACGAAATACGTCGCGGCCGGACGCTTGACGAGAAGGTCGTTCAGGTCAAGGGGAGGCTCGAGGTATTGCTCGGCAGGCGAGGGAAAACCCGCCGTCACGGCGCCCGCGACGGAAGGCTTGCGTGTATCTGGAGGCTCTTCGTCGGACATCAGTCGCGGCTGCGTCCGCCCATGAAGCGGAGCAGATAGAGGAAGAGATTGATGAAGTCGAGGTAGAGGCTCAGCGCGCCCATGATGCCGATCTTGCGCACCGTGGCGGCATCCATCGTGTGTTCGACGGCCGCGAGCTGGCGGATCTTCTGCGTGTCGTACATCGTGAGGCCCGCGAAGATCACCACGCCCAGAAGCGAGATGATCCAGTCAAGGCCCGAGCTGTGCACGAACATGTTGACGATCATCGCAATGATCAGCCCCCACACGCCCATCCCGCAGATGGAGCCGATGGAGGAGAGGTCCGACTTCGTCACGGCGCCGTAGAGGGCGAATCCGCCAAACATGCCGGCCGTGATGAAGAAGACGCGCTGCACGAGCGCCAGCTCGTACGCGATGAAGACGACGGAAAGGGTGAGGCCGCTCAACGCCGCATAGCCCGCGAACATCAGATAGCCCGCCCACACAGGCAGCTTCTGGATGGACGCGGAGAGAATCCACACGAGCGCGAGCTCGGCGACGATGCAGCCGATGAAACCCGGGCCGGCGAGGACCTTCTGATAGAGGCCGCTCATGGCCGTGTACCAGGCGACAACACCCGACAGGGCAAGCCCTAGCGCCATCCACCCATAGGCGACCTTGAAGGTCGTCGCGAGGCGGCTTTCCTTTTGCGTGAGCCCGAGCGGCTGTTCAAATTCTTTTTCGAAGTCGACCATGTTGGTTTCTCCTTTGAGTGGGGGAGGAAGACAGGGCGTATTATACCACATTCTTCCACCCGCGTGTAAACGGTTTTCGGTTATTTGAGCTGGGTCCAGTCGAGGTCCCAGTAGCGGCGGTCGAGGGCGTAGGGATCGACGGGGTCGTGCTCGAGGTCGAAGTTCCACGGCAGCACGCCATAGCGCATCATTTCGCGCAGGTAGGGAAGGGGCGGACGGAATCCCGGCATGTCGAAGCGCTTGACGGTGTCGAGTACCTTCTTGCCGTCTTCGATCATCGCGAGGATGAGCTTGTAGTCGGGATCGTCCTTCGAGGCGAACACGGGCTTGCCGTCCTTCGTCATCTTGAGACCCAGTCCGCCGGCCTCCTTCGCCAACGGCGCGCGCAGGAAGAGCGACTTCTCGGGCCGGCTGATGTTGAAGAGCAGATAGCGGTGCGTCTTCGTCAGGCGCGGATCGTTCATGTTGGGGATCCAGAAGCTGATGCCGTTTTCGTCCGAGAGCGTATGCGGCAGACGCTGGCCACCCTTGTGGCAGACGTCGCAGCGACGGGTGATCGCGGCCTTGGCGGCGAGGGTGGCAGGACGCTTCGAGTCGTTGTTGACGACCTGGGCGTTCTGGTGGTAGCCGCCGATCGAACCGCAGCCCAGCGCGGCGTAGGTCCCTGGATAGGGTGCGGACGTATCCAGCCACTGCATGATCATCGTGCGGTCGCGGTCGGAGAGCTTGACGCCGTGGTGCTGGCCCGAGATCTTGTTCATCAGCGGCGAACCGCCGCTGCCGCGGGCATACGGCGGCCAGTCGCTCTTGTCGGAGTTGCGTCCGTCGTAGATCTGGTTCCACGCGGTGAGGCAGTAGAAGCTCATCGAGAACATCACACCGTGGTCGCCGCTGAGGTCGACATTGGCGGTACGCGTATCGGGATTGTGGCACTTCACGCAGGCGCGGTCGAGGATCGGCTGGATGTCGCGCGGGAAGTCGGGCACGTCGAAGAGGCGTCCCTTGGGATCGATCGTGGAAGGTCCGCGCGCCAGCGCCTTGGAAACCGACTTGACGCGGCGTACGGTGTTTTCGGTCTTCGTTTCGTGGCAGCCCACGCAGCCCTGGCGTTCGCCCGGCATGACCTGGGTGAAGCTCTGCATGCGCTTGACCGCGCGGCCCTCGCCGTCGAAGGCCACGAAGAAGAGCGACTTCAGCGCCGGCGCCTTGAAGTAGGCACTGCCGTCGTCTTCCACCGGCACCCAACCGAGAAGGCGGGTGAGCGTGAAGGTGCCGCTATAGGAAAGCGGATCCATGCCGCCCGTGTAGTTGATCGGCTTGGGGAGGGATTCGAAGATGCCGAGCTTCTTGATGGTGCCGGGTTTGATGCCCGGAAGACTGCGGGAGATCAGCACGTTCTCCAGGTAGAACTCGCCGGTTTTGGAGGTGAGGTCCGTGCGGTCGGCATGCAGGCGTTCACGCGCATGGGGCATGAGCGGACGCGGCTCGTAGAGGAAGGTGTCGTCCCGGAATGTGACGTGGTAGTCGCCGTCGAGATGGCGGGAGACCTCGGGACCGCGACCGAAGTTGTCGGCCAGCGAGAAGAGCTTCAACTTGGCGCCGCGGGTGTTGGCGAGGACGATGGCGCGTCCGTCGGAGGCCATGAAGCAGTCCTTGGAGAAGGCCCAGGGGTCGTAGTAGGTGCCGTTGCAGATGTGGCGGATGTTGCCGCGGTTGTCGGGTCCGCCCTTGATGGAGACGACGGCGAGCGCGCCGCCGTGTTCGGTCTGGCCGTGGCCGGGATTGTCGGAGAAGACCACGTCGTCGGTACCGGGGATCGGCTTGGCATCGAGGTAGGCGCCGTTGGGATAGGTGTTGCCCTGGTAGATCTGGTGCTGCGTGCCGTCCTGGTTCATGGTCCAGAGGTGGTGGAAGGTGACCTGGCGGCGGTCCACGTATTCCCAGCGCATGTAGAGGATGCGTCCGTCGGGCAGCACCCACGGGGTGTTGTCGTGCTCGATGTTGGCCGAAAGCATGCGAATGCCCGAACCGTCCGGTTTCATGCGGTAGATGCTCGCCACCTGGGTGAGCCAGCAGTTGACCCAGCGGCGGCAGCGCGAGGAGACGAAGACGATGTCGCCGTCGGGAAGCCAGGCGGGTTCGATGTCGTCGTACTCGCCGTACGTGAGCTGCTTGAAGCCCGTGCCGTCCGATTGGATGGTGTAGAGGTGGTAGCGCTCTTCCTTGGCGGGACGGTAGGAGAACACGATCGTCTTGCCGTCGTAGTGCACGGCCGGATCGCGCACGGCGCCGCCGAGGTCTTCAAGAAGTGTGCGCAGCTTGCCGGTGCGCACGTTGTAGACCATCAGACGTCCCTGCGTGTTGAAAATGGTGCGCTCGCGCGCATAGCAGTAGTAGCCGAAGTTGGCGTACCAGTGTTCGGGCTTGCGGGTGCGGGTGGCGAAGACGATTTCCTCGCACGGGCCGTACTCGCCCTTGAGCAGTTTCTCCTTGAGCTCGGTCGGCGGCGGCGGCGGCAGCTTGACGGCCGGCGGCTGGTCGTTGTCGGACAGCAGGAAGTAGTCGATGTTGATCGGTTCGCCGGACGCGACAAAGCGCAGGTTCGCGCAGGCGGGCAGGGCGAGCTTGAAAAGCTTCTCCTCGTAGAATTCGTATGCGGAGGTGTTGGGGAAGGAGACTTCCGCCAGGAATTTGCCGCCGTCGTAGATCTTGAGCGGGACGTTGGGATTCATGGTGGAGAAGCGGAACTTGATCCACTTGGCCGCCGGGGTGGGACCGAACTCGGCGTCGCCGCCGTGGCTGAAGAAGGCGAGCACCTTGTGGTCCGAGACATCGATGTTCGGACCGTAGGTGTAGGCCGATGCCGACCGCTTGATGGAGGACACGGAACTTTTCTTGAAGGTTTCGCCTTCGATGAGACGCTCCATGGCCACGCCGGGAAGCGCGGTTATCGCCACGGCGGCCAGCAGGCCGGCCGTGAGAAGCGGTTGGACGGAGGAGTTTGCTTTTTTCATGGTTGTTTTGAGACTCGCTTTGAAATGTGCATCGATGGATTACTTGTCGAGGGCTTCGAACTTCAGCTGGTCGACGTAGACGCCCTTGATGGCGCTTGCGGCGCCGTTTGCCTTGTCGAAACGGCCCGGACCGAACCAGAACCCGTCGCCGGATTGAGGTTCGAGCACGCCGACTTCGTACCACGTGTAGTCGTTCGGCGTCTGGTCCGTGCGGGGATTGATCTGGAGGCGTCCCTTCCGCTGCTCCCAGTTGTAGACGCCGCACCAGAACGCGATGCCTTCGCTCTGCTTCTCCACGCGGACGCGCACGCTGACCTTGTACTTGCGTCCGGGCTGGAAGTGGATGCGCTTGAAGTCGAGGCTTGCACACCATTCGAAGTGGGTGTTGTGGAATTTCAGCGCCTTGCCTTCGGCGGCACGCGGATCGTCCACGCGCGAAACGTATTTCCCTTCGTTGGAAAGCCTGAAGTCGCGCACATGCACGATGCCGCAGGCGGGCGTGGGCTTGAGTTCCCGCGCCGGCTCGGCCAGACGCTTCGCCTCCGCCTTCCATTCGGCGAGCTTGCGGTTGTTCCACTCGGTCCACTCGCGCAGGGCGATGTCCTTCGCCTCGGCCATGCGCGCGTAGAGCGAGTCCTGAAGACGCTTGGCCTCGGCGCGCGTGTCGACGTAGTCCACCGGTCCGGGCGCCATCCAGAGGATGCAGCTGTTGTTACGCAGCCGCAGGCGCTCGAAGAGCGTGTAGTCGGTGGAGAACGCACTCATGCGCACGTTGTAGGAGCGCACGGGATCGTCCTTGACGGCGGCGATCGCCTGGGACCACAGGTCCGCCGTCTTGCGGAGGAACTCGTCGGGCAGCGCCCCGTTGAAGGCGTTGTCGAAGATCTTCATCGGATGCTCCGCGACGGCGCTCCACTGCCGCTGACGCGCATGCGTCTCGTCGAAGATGGCGCGCACGAACGGCGCCCCCTTGCCGTAGTAGCCTTCGAAGAAGTCCTTCAGCAGCGCCTCGCGGTCGGCCTCGGGATTCCACATCCACTTGGCCAGCAGCCAGCCCTTGAGTTCGGCGAAGTAGCCATGGCGCCCTTGGCTGTCGCCCTGTTCGAAGAGGTCCTTCACGCCGTTGTCGCGGAAGAACTTGATGTTCTCCTGCAGCGTGAGCACATTGGCGAACGGCATCGGATAGTTGTGGAAGTTGACGGTGTAGTCCCAGAGGTAGAGCTGCGAGGTCTGCTTGCTCCAGCCGACGATGTCCGAGCAGAACTTGACATTCTGCTGGTAGGGACTGTTGGGGATCGAGTTGGCGAAGTCGCATTCGATCGAGCAGAGGCACGGCACTACGTTGTGGCGCAGCTTCGTGATCTTCGGTGGCTTGCGCGTGTACTGGTAGGCCAGGGTCTCGATGATGACATTCGGGAATTCCTTCTCCACCGCCTCGGCGATCGCGTTGACGAAACGCACGTTGGTGCCGGCATGGCTCTCCTCTTCGGCGTCGACTGCCGCGCACTTCGGGCAGGTGCAGTAGTTGTACCAGTCGTTCTGGGAGACGCCGTAGAACTTCGCGCCCGGATCCTTGCGGATGCGCTCGAGCACGTGCTGGGTGACGAGGCGCAGCACGTCGGGATTGGTGAGGCAGAGCTGCGTGGTCTCGGTACGGCGCTTGCCGTTGATCATCGAATAGTATTCGGGATGTTCCTTGGCGTACTGTTCCGGCGGCAGCAGCCGGTTGAACGTGTGGCAGCTGCCGAGTCCGCCGCCGAAGCGGAAGGTGTTGCCGCCGTAGTGCGGCTCATTTCCGTTCGGCGTGAGCTTGAGACGCATCGCGAGGTCGGGATGCCGCACGATGTCGTACCACGAGGTGCGGCGCATGTCGAAGGCCGGCTTCTGGACAATGTCGAGATCGGCGGGCACGGTGACGTTCGGACGCTTGGGGATCACGTTGCACCAGGAGGCATACCACTTGCAGCCCGCGTAGTCCTCAAGCAGCGTGTACACGCCGTAGAGCGCGCCGCGCAGCGTGGACCCGCAGATGACGAGATGCGGACCCCGGGCGGCCAGGCGGAAACCGTCCTCGCCGAGTTTCCGGCCGTCGAAGGACGCGTCCTTCAGGACCCCGGCGGTGTGGCGGGTGTTGCCCACGAGAATCGCGCGCGGAGGCAGCGCGCCCGCATCGGTGGCGACGGGCAGTTGCACGTCCGTCACCTGCTTGAGGAAGGACGCAAGTTCCTCGGCGGCATGGCGTTCAACCGCCGTGGCCTGTGCGGGGATGACGATCGTACGGTCGACGGCACCGCCGCGACGAACGAGTTCAAGATTGCCGGTCGCAGAGGCCGCCAGCGCGAAGAGCAAGATGGTTGAAGCGAGAGACGTGGTTTTCATGTCTATATTTTAGCATATCACGCCGTCGGTGACTAGCGGATTTGCGTCAAACTCCCGATTGCTGATTGTTGCAGTGAGATGTAGAGAAATGCTATAATACGGCCATCA
>JAKSOY010000146.1 GCA_024405255.1 Kiritimatiellia bacterium | reverse complement strand
GGTGTCCGTGTGGGTGGAGGCTCGCGCGGCTTCGGGGGCAACCGTACGCCCGTCCGTGAAGGGCCCGCAGCCCGCGCCGTCGCACCCGCCGCAGCCAGACGGCTGGCGGCGGGATGCGCCGGCGCGACCTGCGGGCCCTTCACGTGAGGTACGTTCGGCTGTCGGCCCCCGAAGCCGCACGAACTTCACGGTCGGTACGGCCGCAGCGGCGCGACACCGCCGACTCCGCCGAAGACGGGCGGGAGCCGCAGGCGCGTAGGGCGCGGCTTCGGGGCATCTGGCGCGGCCGGAATACCGGCTCGCGCCACCTGCCCTCGAATCCGCTTGTCCGCGCCCGCGTCTCCGCCCGTCGTCGGCTCCGTCTCGTGTCGCGCCGCCGCGTCCCGCTTCGCGCATGCTACCGATTGGGATGAACAGCCTACTTCGTGTAACAGGGCCGCAGGTTCGACGCCACGAGCATTTTACGGGCGTTCTTTTGAACATCACCCGTGCGTCGAACCTGAATCTCCAGTTTACAATCTTCAATTTTCAGTTTTCAGTTTGGCATCCCCCCCTGTTGCACGAAGAGGATCACACATTTGAATCGATGTGAGACATAACGGTATGAAGAGCAATCCAACCACTATTACGCCTGTCAGACTGAAAACTGAAGATTGAAAATTGAAGATTGGAAACTCAGGTTCGGCGCACGGATGCAGTTCCTTTGTAAAGTCCGTAATGCGTTGTCGGCGTCGAACCTGCGGCTCTGTTACACGAAGTGGATTGCTCTTCCCGGTCGGTGTAGAGTGCCTCCGCGGACGCGGGCGTGCGGCACGAGCCGGAGCCGACGACGGGCGTACGGTTGCCCCCGAAGCCGCACGAGCCTCCACCTACACGGACACACGGCACGCGGGGCACAGATTGCGGCAGCACCGGCACCCGCTCACTGACCGATTACTCTGCGTTATTTGCCGCTGAGGGACTTTCGGATGATGATTTCGACGTCGCGGATGTCGGGTTCTTCTTCGAGGACGCGCTGCACCTTCTCGCGGGCCGTCTCTTCGCTCATGCCGAGCGCGGTGAGGGCCAGCATCGCATCGCGCAAAACGGCGCTCTGCTCCTTGGAGGTCTCCGCCGTCGCATTCGCAAGCGCTTCGATCGGATTGATCTTGCCCCGCAATTCGACCACCAGACGCTCGGCCGTTTTCTTGCCGATGCCCTTCACCGTGGCCAGACGCTTCGCATCGCCCTGGGAAATCGCCAACTGCAAATCGCCCACGGTCATGCCCGAAAGAATCGCCAGCGCGAGTTTCGGTCCGACACCCGACACCGTGGTGATGAGCTCGAACATCTCGCGCTCCGGCTTCGACACGAACCCGAACAGCAGCTGGGCATCTTCACGCACCTCATGATGCGTATAAAGCTTCACCGGCTCGCCTTCCGCCGGCAGCCGGTCAAACGTGGAAATCGGAATCGCCACTTCATATCCCACACCGGCACATTCCACCACGACCTTCGAAATGTCTTTCTCCGCAAGAACACCATTCAAATAGGCTATCATCCTATCTCTCCTTGAATATGCCAACGTACAACAACAGGACTGGCTGTTTCGGCGTGAACCGGCACAAGTACAGATGCGGTTGTACCAGATTCACAACGACCGAACCCAACAGCCAAATTGCAAGGTTCCCACACGGGTTGAAGCGTCGGTGGAGACGCGCGATCACCGACCTCTGCCGTAATAATCACACGGGATTGGATGGACGCGGGACAATGGAAACGAACATCAATCGTTTTCACCTGTTTCAGCAGTCCCTCAAGACGATCTTCGCCCTGAAGTCCTTCTGCAGTCAAGCGAAGCGTACGCGTCCACGTGATCCCCTTCACATCGCGAATACGTGCCGTCAACACCTTCGCATCGCCGACATCTTCAACCGTCCATCCCAGGGACTTCGCACGACGCGCGACCCGATGTCCTCCCCAGACTTCGCTGGAATTCCGTCCGTCTATCACTACAACATTGTGCGCCGCCGATCCCCGCTGGCGCTTCCGTTCCGCGTCAACCACATAACGGTCCGTCCCCGTATCCGTGATAATCTTCTTGTGCCCTCTCCAGAGCTCGAAACTGAGTGAATCCGCATGGGCGTGTCCGGGTTGATAGGATGGACCGATCTCGCCACATTTTGCCAGCAGCGTCCAATCGCCTACGACAAGACGCACGAATCCCGACACCCAAGGAGATAATTCTGTCACAACCTTCGAGGACACTCCGAGTTGAGCGGCATAGTCCATCAGACAAGCGGGAGTCAATGCAATTCCCTCCGCCGCGTCATTGAATTTGACGATCGCGCCGTCGGGACCTGTCAACAGATTCAACGCACCTAACATGCGAGACGCAAATTCCCGTAGAAATTCGGCTTCACCACAACCAGACGACTCGGACAGATTGATACAATCGAGGAGATCTTCCAACATGATCGAATGGTACATCGCACTCAATTCAAAATGGACGCCATCGTCCAACACTTGCTCCGGTAATTGAGTCCGATAGAGAGCAAGTCCCTTTTTGAGCCACCCCGCAGCTTCGTCCCCGGTGAAGAAGAGTCCGGCGAACACGAGAGCCTTCGCATTTGCCAACAAATGATTCGCCAATAAGTGATACTCAAGCTGCTGAACGAGTCGGCGCACTTGAACGGCAAGCGATAATTCAAGGACCGCACGCTGTTCGGCCGAAAATTCCTCTGCACCCGGTTCCTCACGCAAGAGCCATTTGATCCAATTGACCACGCGAAGCGAAATCGGATAAGGCTCCCAACCGTTTCCCACCCCCTCTGGATTCTCCTCGATCCAACGCTGCATCAATGCGACAGCACGACGGCGCGCGTCCATACCATCAAGGGCAGCGGGTGTGCGCAGGCAGTCGAAATAGTGCAGATTGTAAAGCCACAGCTTCTTTCGGTCTCCCGCATTCCAGTCTTCCGCGGAAGAACAGCCATGCGTTTCGTTGAGAAAGGTGAACGTCTGATGTCCGTCCCAGCAAGTGAAGTAGGTCGGCCAGGACACGCGAAGCGCACCAGCTCGACGAACAGGACACGCCGCATGCGAAACCGCCCCATGAGGACGCTTCCGCCACAGGCGGTTGACGACTTGCACGGGCTTCAGATAGCGGACCGTACGCAGAACGAGCAGAAGTTTGTTCATACGAGCGCTTGCAAGTAGGCAAGATAGTCTTCTGCCTGACGATCGCGGTTGTGAACACAGGCAATGTTCTTATAGGCCGCCGCTCCCAGCGCCGCACACCGCGCTGGATCGTTCACCAGTTCACGCACACACGCCACAAGCGAATCGGCGCTTTCGGGTGTCATGTCCAATCCGGCACCGGCATCCAGAACAAGCTTTTTCGCAAACCCGTCGACCCCCATGATGATCGGACGCTGACAGCCGGCACTTTCAAAGATCTTGCTGGGCATGACCGTGGTGAAGAGCTCCGTCTTCTTCAAATGAACAAGATTCGCATCGCTCGAAGCCACCCAGTCAGGCATGGAACTCTTGGGTTGACGCCCCGTGAAAACGACATTGCCAAGTCCTCGGCGTTTTGCCTCGGCCTCGAGCGTGGCGCGATGGGCACCGTCGCCGACAATCGCGAAGACGACATTTTCGTCCTTCAATTTCTCCGCGGCATCCAGCACGACTTCGAGTCCGCATGCCATGCCAACTGTACCGATGTAGCTCACAACGAACTTGCCGTCAAGCGACCACTTCTTCAACAGCTCGGCATTGGGCGGCTGAGGTTTGTAGACGGCGAGGTCGGTACCGTTCATGACGATGCCGATCTTGTCCGCCGGCACACCCTTCTCGATGAGACGCGTACGGTACCCTTCGCCGACAGTGACAAGTTTCGCACAACTGCGGTAGAGCGCACGCTCGATCCACTCCAGCGCCTTATAGGCAGGTCCGGGTATCTTCGCACCGACGGCGTTCATCGACTCGGGCCAGATGTCGCGAATTTCGACGACAAGCGGCACACGGCGTAACCGATGATACCAAACACCGGCATACCCGCAGAATATCTGCGGCGAGGTGGCAATGACGACATCCGGCTTCGGCTGAAAAAGCGCCGTTGCGAGCGCACTGAGAAAGTAGCTGACGAAGTTGAACATGCGCTTGATTGCGCCTTTGTTCGCCGCGAGATAGGTTTTGACTCGCGCCACCTTCACGCCATTGATCTGTTCGTCCACGCGCCGATTCGCATATCCGTCGTAGACGATACCGTTCGGCACATTCGGTGCACAGGTGATGACGGTCACGTCGTGCCCCGCCTTCACCCAGCGTTCGCACAAGGCACTCACGCGTGTTGCCGGTGCATTTCCCTCAGGACTGTAATAGTGGCTGAAAAACAGAATTTTCATAGGCGTAGCCCCCCCCCTCACACGCTTTCCGTCGCACCGCTGTGCAGGGCCTTCAAGGCGGCAAACGTCGTGGCCGTCACATTGGCAATCTCAGTCCATGTGATCGGCATCGCCGAACCGCCCTTCACAGCCGCGATCGTCGCAGCGACTTCTTCGGCAAATCCCTTGGCCTGCTTGCCTTTCAGCTTGCGCTTGCCAAGACGTCCCGAACATATGGTCGTGCAGAAGTTCTCCATCAGTGCAGTCGACCCTTCGCCGTGAATCTCGCAGACTTCCTTCGGCAGCGTCGTATCGCCCAACGCGACATATTCCAGCGTTCCCACACTGCCGTCGGCGAACTGAAGATTAAGGCTCACCGAATCTTCGGGGGTTTCCGCTGCATTGGCGGTTTGGATGCACATGGCCTGCACCTTGACCACTGGAGTACCGACGACAAAACTCATGAAGTCGATGAAGTGGCATCCCTCGCCCACGAGTCGTCCACCGCCGGTTGCCGGATCCTGAATCCACACATCGCGCGGAATCGAACCGGCATTCACCCGATAGTGCAAGACAAGCGGCAGCGTCCGTTTGGCAAAATAGTCCTTCAGCAGTTTTGCATGCGGCGAGAAGCGCCGATTGAACCCGACCATCACGCGTGCTTGCTGCGCAGGTTCGAGCTTCGCCAGTTCGGCAAACTGCGTCTCGTTGATGCAGAGCGGCTTTTCCGTGAACACGTACTTGCCGGCCGCGAGACTCGCCTTCACCTGCGCCGCATGCAGATCGTGACGCGTCGTCACGAACACGAGCTGTGTCGCCGCATCGCCCAGCACCTCCTGCTGGTCGGTCGCCGCAAAGGCGAACCCTTCCTTCTTGCCGGTTTCGCCGCAGTTCATACCGCTGGCCGTACAAATGCCACGCAAGGACGCATCCGTCCCGACATGCTTCTTCACGGCCGGCAACAGCACGGCCTTCGCGAAATTGCCGCATCCCACGAATGAAATTCCGACGGAGGCCACCTGTCCCGCCCCTGTCGGGACGCCGGCGAAATCGACACGACGGCGTGGCACGTCCGAACGCTTCGTCTCGTCGACGCCGTAGTCGAGAACGATCCCGAGATACGGTTCCGTATGGTTCAGCATCAGCGCATAGGCGTCTAATGCGTCATCGAACTTGAAACGATGCGTCACCAGTTTGGACGGCGTCACCTTGCCTTCGGCGACAAGCTGCAGGAACGCCGCCATGTTACGCTGTTCGGTCCAGCGCACATAGCCGTATGGATAATCGATGCCCTGCTCTTCATAGACCGGGTCGTAACGTCCCGGACCATAGCTGCAGCTCAAGCGGAAGTCGACTTCTTTCTTGTAGTACTGGTCTCGCGGCAGATTCATGCCCACGAGTCCGGTGGCCACGACGCGTCCTTTCTTGCGGCAGATCTCCGCCGCCACCGTCACGGGCTCATCGCTCTTCGTCGCGGCGGTAATGAGCACCGCATCCACCCCCATGCCACCCGAAAACGCAAGTGCCGCCGGCGCCAAGGCATCGCTCACCGTCTGATCGCAGCCGAGCTCGCGCGCGAGCTGGCAGCGTCCCGGATTGGGATCGAAACCGATCACGCGGCAACCGCTGGCCTTGAGCATCTGCACGGCGAGAATGCCCATCAGGCCGAGTCCGATCACGGCCACGCATTCACCCAGACGCACTTCGCACTGACGCACGCCCTGCAGCGCAATAGAACCCACCGTGGCACAACTGGCATCTTCGAAGCTTACGCCGTCCGGGATCTTGACGATCAGATTTCGCGGCACAAAATCAAACGAGGCATGATTCGCGAATCCGGCCCCGCCACAGGCGACCCGGTCGCCCACACGAAGGTCGCCGGCCTCACGGCCCACTTCACGGACAATCCCCGCACACGAATACCCCAACGGAATCGGCTGGTCGAGCTTCGCCTGTACTTTCTCAAGCGTGGCGAAAATGCCTTCCGTCTTCATTTTGCGCAACACCTTCTTGACCTGGTCCGGCATCTGCAAAGCCTTGCCGATCAAACCCTTCTTGGCGAATTCGGCCAACATGCGCTCCGTACCGGCGCTGACAAAGCTCGCGCACGTCTCGACCACGGCCCCACGTGCCTTGCAAAGCGGTGCCGGCACTTCGGCCAGCCACATTTCACCCGTCTTAAAACTCTGCAGAATCTGCTTCATGACACTTTCCCTTTGAAATTCAAACGCCCGCCAACACTTCCGCGATCCGTTCCGCCGTATGACCGTCCCAGAGTTCCGGACGCATCGCCCGTCGCTCGGCATTGATCTGCGATTGATAGGCCGCACGGATCTTCTCGACGGCATTGCCCACCAGAATGGACGCACCGCCGTTCTCCATCAGCGTGATCGGACGCTCCGTGTTCCAGCGCATGGTGAGGCACGGCGTACCGAGTACGCAACATTCCTCCTGCAGGCCACCGGAGTCCGTCATGAAGAGACGGGCGCCCATGTTGAGACGCAGCATCGCGTGGTAACCGAGCGGCTTGACAAGAACCATGTTCGGACAAGCCAGCACCTCGTCCCACAGGCCGAACTGCTGCAGCATCTTCTGGGCACGCGGATGGATGGCCCACACGATCGGATGCGCGGGAGCGACTTCATCGAGGAAAAACCGCATGGCCGGCACCAGCGTTTCAGGTTGATCCACATTGCTCGGACGATGCATCGTCATGGCCACATAGTGGTCGTCGGTCAATGACGCACGTTGGGCGCCGAGCGAACCCTCAAGGGCGTTTTCGCGGATGATCGTCCCCAGATCGAGCGCGGTCGCCTTGGCGCGTTCACGCTCAAGCGTGTCGATCATGATGTTGCCAACGAACTTGATCTTCGCCTCCGGCACGCCTTCGGCGGCAAGGTTTGCATTGCTGAGGCGATCGGGCGTGAAAAGAAGGTCGCTCAAGCGGTCCGTAACGAGACGGTTGATTTCCTCGGGCATGTCCATATCGCAGCTCCGAAGTCCCGCTTCGATGTGGGCACACTTCACGTGTTCTTTCTTGGCCGTCACGGAACAGGCAATCGTCGCGTTCACATCGCCGAGAACGACAACCCAGTCCGGCTTTTCCGCACGCACGACTTTTTCGAATTCGATCATCGTACGCCCGACTTGCTCCGCATGGGAACCGCTGCCGATGCCAAGATTGATGTCCGGCGCCGGAATGTCGAGCTCCTGGAAAAACTGTTCGCTCATCCGCACGTCATAGTGCTGCCCCGTATGTACCAGCACATGCTGAACATGCGGATAAGCCTTCAGCGCACGACAGAACGGCGCCACTTTCATGAAATTGGGACGAGCCCCCACTACGGAAATAATTTTCATAGCTGATATTATATCATTTTGACAGCCCAAATGCAAAACCGACATATATTGAATTAACGCATCCCCCACAAATTCCCAGTCACTACGTCACGTCGTCACTCAAAGTCAAGTGTCACTACATCACTCAGTCACTACGTCACTACGTCCTAAATCGGCGTCACTACGTCACTCAGTCACTACGTCACCCAAGGACGAGAATTCCTGTAGAGCCCTTCGGACCCCACAGGAATCAGTCGCGTGCAGCACTCCCGAGAATCATTTGAATTCGCTTCGCGCTCCTCAAATTCCCTCCACGGACCCGGCGCTCGTCCTGTTCCTGCTTCTCCCGACGGACCCTACAGGAACTCTCGTCTGTGAGTGACACAGTGACTCAGTGTCTTGAGTGACGCTCCTTCAGGACGTAGTGACGTAGTGACGCAGTGACGGAGTGACCCTTGACTTGGGGTGACGCAGTGACGGAGTGACACCCCTTTCAGTGACGCAGTGACGGAGTGACCCTTGACTTGGGGTGACGCAGTGACTGAGTGACGCCCACTTCAATGACGGAGTGACGAAGGGACGCCTGTCACCCCATCAACGCGTCATGCAGCGGGGCGTTTCGTCCGGTGTCGATCCACTCGATCTTCAGGCGCGTGGCGCTGACTTCGCGCTGCGCCCATTCGACGGCCTGACGCTCGCATCCCTTCTTCGCGACGCGACAGCTCATGACAAACTCGACGAGCGACCAGACACCGTCCTCGGTGTTTGGACGGGCCAGCACCATCAAGCCGACAATTCCATAGTCGCCATACTTGTCACGGCAGCGAATGCCCCAGCCACGCCCTGCCGCAACCCGCGCACGCAGCGCCTCCGGCGTGTAGCGGCGACCCGTCAAATGCAGTTGGTTGCAGCGCTGGACCAGCTCCCAACAACGCGCCCACGCGTCCTCGGACGCCGCCGCTAGATCGAAATACGTCAACGTCAACTCGCTCTGCGCGAGAAACGCCGCCGCATCACCCGCGAACGCCGCCTCCGCCCCTCGACGCGCCATCTCCTCGCGATAGCGCAGACGACGGGACGCACTTTCCGCACTCACCGGCGGATTGAAACATGCGAGCCCCGCCATCGTCGGAATCTCGTCCACCGCAAACACGCGAACAGCCGGTACATTCGCCGCCACTTCCCCCCGCTGCTCCGGACGGTCGTCCACAAACGCCACGGCCTCGACGGCGACATTCATCTCTCGGGCGAGACGCTTCAGTCCGTCGCTCTTCGGTCCCCAGCCGATCTGCGGAAACACAAAGTAGTCCTCAAGTCCGAAATGCTTCAGCGCGGCCAGCGCCTCCGCCGGTTCATTGCGGCTCACGATCGAATTCACGACCCCGCGGGCATCGAGCACCTTCACAAGCGCGACCGCGTCGGGACGCAGCACGAGCGCCTCGACCCCGTCCTCGGCGAGGGTTCCATCCCAGAGCGTCCCGTCCAGGTCCCAGGCCAGACACTTCACGAACGGCGCAGGTTTGTCTTCACTCACGCGCACGAGCGCACATTCGGTGAAATCGATCACACCCGTCGGTTCGCCGTTCAGCGCGAAGAGACGGAAGAGCGCCCCCGTTTCGACGGAAGGCAGTTCAAGGGAGAAATCAAATGCTTCGTCCGTCTTGAACACGAGCGGCCAGCGGGCAAGTTCCGTCAATTGCGCATCGACCACACTCGCGACCAGCTGCGCGTCGCAAGAGGAGATGCCGCGCAAGCGCCAACGGTTGGGCGTGCCACGAGAAGCCCCCACCAGCGCCGCCCGCCAGCGAAGACTGCGGAAGAGACGCGCCCAAAGACGGCGCGCCCAGGCGAAACGACGCGTCCACACCTGACGGCGCAGGGCTCCGGACCACGACGTGAGACGTCCATGGAAGAGCAGCTCGAGCTTGCCCCAGGTTCGCAACTGAACGGGTCCGCACCCGGTGATCGTTTCGACGAGGGTTTTCCCGTCGGCACCGTTCACGCGGCGGCAGCGTCCGCCCCACCCCGCCTCAAAGTGAGGACAGGTCGCATAGCAGGCGGGTTCGCCGCATTCGGTACAGTGTTCTTCCCAGAAGGACGCGACGATGGATTCCTTCGAACGCTCTTGGGCGCGCGTCAAGGTCCGGACGAGTGTCGTCGCAAGATGCGACGCACGCAACCGCTCGGCGGCGACACGCGCGTGGACGCCACACGCACGCGCCCGCGACGGATCCGCGGCAAAATGCGCTATCGCCTGAACGAGCGGCGCCACCGCACCGGGCGGAATACGAAATCCGTTGACGCCGTCGCGAATCAATTCGGACGCGCCGGTCGTCGATGTGGCAATCAGGGCGAGTCCAGCGGCCGCACCTTCGGCCAACGCCACGCCCCAGGCGTCGTAGCGACTGGGCAGCACGAGTACATCGCTCTCGGCGAGTTCGCTCCCCACCTGCGCGGGCGCCACGGCACCGCGACGTTCGACGCGGGGGAGTCCGTCAAAGACGTCCCGCAATTCGCCGTCGCCGACAAGACGTAGAACTGCGTGCGGATAGGTGGCGGCGATTTCGCGCCAAGCCGCAGCGAGAATATCGACGGCCTTTCGTTCTGAAAGCGCGCCGACATAGATGAAGCGGCACGTGTCCGACGGCGGGCGCGAGGTGGACGGAAGAAAACAGGTGTCGGACAACGCATAGCCGAGCCACGCGAGCTTCTCCGGCGCGACACCGAAGGAACGATATTGCGCGCGTGCACGCTGTCCATGGCAGAACATCGCAAGGGCCGCACGATTCGCACAAAAGGCAAAGGCGCGTACAAGCGGACGCATGAACCAGCGTCCACGGGTCCCTTCCGTTACAATGAACCAAGGTTGGTGGCGCCAGAGACAGCGGAGAATCAAACGCCAGGCAATCGCCTTCGAGTAGCCGGGCACCATCTGAATGCGCGAATCGAAATCGGGAATCGCACGGCGGGCGGCGGCAATCGTGGGCGCATAGTGCTCCCAAGGTTCGGGCTCCTCCTCGCGCCATCCCATGCCGCGCCGGTAGCTGTCGTAGCGACAGAAGTAGCAAACGACGACATCCACGCCCTGCGCGCGCAAGGCCTGGATAATCGCCGTTTGATTCGTCGTCGGATAGTATGTCCACCAGCAAAGCTTCATGTGGAATTAATTATAGCATATTTCACGCGGCAAGGTTACAGAATTGCGCGGCTCGTCCCTCGCCGCGCATCCAGTTGCGATCGCCGAAAGTACCACATCATTTGCCAATCCAATGGTAGGGTGCGTTCTCCGAACGCGCCGCACACCAGAGAATCATTTGAATTCGCTTCGCGCCCAGCAAATTCCCGGTCACTTCGTCACTCCGTCACAAAAGTCAAGGGTCACTACGTCACTCAGTCACTACGTCACTACGTCCTGAAGCGGCGTCACTGAGTCACTCAGTCACTCCGTCACCCAAGGACGAGAATTCCTGTTGATCCCTTCGGGC
>JAKSOY010000145.1 GCA_024405255.1 Kiritimatiellia bacterium | reverse complement strand
TACCGTTTGAGCCACTCGATCAAAAATGGATTGAAAATGCAATACTCGTTTTCGCGGTAATAGATGAGGCAGAGATTAATCAGCTTCTCGATCGCACGTTTAGTCGCATTGCCGGGGACGTAATCTGCACGGCATTTCGAACAAGCCGTTCGGATTAAAAACCCTTCATTTCATCACCGGAGGAAGACGATCGTGCCGTTCGAGTCGCAATAGACGCCGTCGGTCTCGACGACCAAACGGAAGCGCGAATTGTCGACCAGCGTGAAGGTGGCGCCCGGGCCCTCACCCGCCGGCCATGCGACGAGCTGTTCGCGGTTGTGAAGCCTGCGCGCACCCACCCGGATGCCGATTGCGGCACTTTCGGCGAACGTCACCGGCGTGCAGTTCGACAACGCGCTCTTCTGCGACCACGGCACGGACTGTCCTTCAAGGTTCAACGTCGCTTTGTTCTGCAACACGAAGTTGCGCGAATAGTTCTTCGTGGGCGACGGCGTGAAGACACCGCCGATGAACACCTGGCCGCTGCCCATCGCGTAATTGCCCTCGAAGAGCATCGTCAAATTATGCACGTACATGTTCGTCTGAACCGACAACGCACAGCTGAGCGTAAAGTCAACCGTGCGCATGTCCTTTTCGCCGGACATCACCGTCAACCAGCCGCCGCTCGTGATGTCTACATGGCCATTCGCGAAAACGCTGGTACCGTCGAGAATGAAGTACCGCGAGACGGCAATCGGCATCGTCAGCGTGTACCCGCCGAGATCCAACACGCCCTGCGTATGACGCGTATCATAGGCCACCCGATACGTTGCGTTCGTCGTCAGTCGGAGCGCACCGTTGCCGCCCCAACCGTCGGCCAGCGACTTGCTCATGGAACATCCCGTATTCGCGAGCGTGCCGCCCGCGAGCTCGAACGGATAGTTGGTGTAGTCGTAGTTGCCCTTCGTGTCGAAAGTAGCCCCCTCTTCGACCGTAATCGTGGCCCCCGCATACCCCCACTGGAAGTACTTGGCCGCATAGGTACTCGCTTGCGATCCGCTCAGCGGCGTCGTGGCCGTACCGGCCGCCACCACCGTGCCGCCCGCATAGGCCTGGTCGTTACACTCGGCGCTGAACGTACCCTCGCCGTCCTTGACAAGCTTCAGCGCACCCTGAAGCTTGACCGACGTGTTCGCGACCGTCGCACCCGCCGGCACGTCAAGGTGTACCTCGCCGCATGTGAGCGTCTCCGCCAGGATCCGTCCCGAAATGAACGTGCCGGTACCGTTGTTCGGATAGAACTTGCCTTCCACCCGATCCCAAAGTCCAAGCGCACCCGTTACCACTTCTCGCATCGGCACGTAGTCGCGCCGAAGCGTACCATTGGACGAAGAGATCTTGAAGGAATAGACGCGGATGGCCGACCGGCCTTCAATCGACGCGTTGTTCTTGTTGTTGGCGAAAATGTAGAACGGACACGGGCAATTTCCGGAAAGTCCGCTCGTCGTCAGCGTCTCGTACCAGTTTTCATCGTCCACCGGTTTCCAGTTCATATTGCGCCCTTCGCAATGGACCCGGATCGGCTGTCCATAGAATGCCGCCGTCGTACTGGCCGCCGAGGTGCTGTTACGTTTGTAGCGGAACTTGCCCTCCGTGCCGTATTTGACGCCCAGGTAGATGATCTTCGTGGCATCGTCCTTGTAGTCCGCACCGAAGGCGAAGGACTGACCATTCGGCTGCGTCCGATACGCATACATGACCGTGTCGACGATGTCGGACTCCTGGAACGTATAGCCGGTGTTGATGTACTGTGTTCCGCTCGACTCGATGTACTCGACGGGCACATAGCCATTGCCGTCCATGATCGCACCTGTGCCGTTGAAGGCGGAGAGATAGAGCTTGTGGCCGTTCAATGCCACCGTGAAGTCGATCGGCACGTCCATCCCGCGCCAGTCGCAATCGTCCGCCAGCGTCACCACGTTCTCGAAGATGATGTCGCGCCGCGCGAGGGACTGTCCCCTCGGCCACGCGAAGGTGGTGTTCGCCCCCACCACAATGGCGGAATCACCCGTCGGAATCACGCCCTCGAGCGTCTGGCCCGCGAAGTTGAGACAGTTCCAGTTCGCCGGATCGGCGAGGTTCGTACGATCGCCCTGACCCGTCCAAATGGCCGTGTAGGGGATATTCGGCGGCAGAGTAGCGATGAGTGCGCCATCTTCCACCGTAAGCGTCGCGGGGAGACCCTCCACGCGGAACTTCGCCTCGTCGCCCGCCACGAGGCCGCGTGCGACGAGCGCGAGGCGGCCGGAGGCGCTGAACGCGCCCGCACCCTGCTGGATGAGGTTGATGCGCACGGGGTTCTCCTCGCTCGCGCCCGACAGGTCGATCCTCATGGGGTCGATGTCATCCGCGCCACCCGGCAGCACGTCGAAGACGAGCGTCGTACCACCCGCGAGCGTGAACGTGCCCGCCACCTGCAGAGTACGCGCCACCCCGTCGGTGAGATCGAGCAATCCCTCCGCCACGTTGAGCGACGTGAATTCAGTCACCGCGCCCATATTGATCCGGCCGCGACCGCGCTTGACGACATTCTGCGCCGCAAAGGCGTCCTCGGTCTCGACGAGACCGTCGTAGACCTCGATGCCGTTTGCCGTCTCGTTGTAGGCGTAACCGTATGTCAACCCTTCCGTACCCACGCCCGGATAGAATGTGCCGGACAGTTCGTCACGCAGGCCCACGCGGCCGTTTTCATCGCGATACGGACGCAACTGGCGCTGCGGCGTGACCGTGCGCGGTTCGCCCTCGGCCTTCCCGAGATCCATCGAGTAGAAACGGTAGGACGCCGCATGCCCATCGGTATTGCAGGCGAAAACCGTCAGATAGGGATCGGACTTCGAATTGGTGATCGACCGTGACGTCTGCAGGGAATTGACCAAACTCGAATTCTCCTTTTTAAGGATGGCGATATCGTCATCCCCCAATGTGAAGGTATAGCGGGCCGACGCTTCCGGCAAGCCCATCGACGTAAACTTGTCGGAATTTCCATGGAAGTAGAAGATGTTACTCTGCTGGTTGAACAGCCAGCAATAACCATTCCAGTTAAGGCCGAAGAACGCCGTGGCATTCACATAGACGGGATGGCCGAAATGGAATTCCATCGTCGTGTTCTCGTCCATCGCATAGTCAAGCTTCACCTTCTGCTTGCCGTTCGACGCCGCATAGTTGAGCCGCGCCGCAGTCTCGTCGGCCGCAGCGAAACGCCCCCGCCCCTGATTGCCGAAGAACTTCCCTTCGACGAAATCCCACAGACCGGCCTCACCTTCGGGATTGCGGCACGGCACGAAGTCGCGTACGAGCGTCCCCGCCGTGGCGATGCGAAGACGATGGAGCGTGTAAGAACTCGGGTAGAGCCCACCCTTCGCCGCGAACACATAGAGCGTACGGTCGGCGCCGCCGAAGGTATTGCGGACGCGGTAGGACTCAGGACTTGCGCCTTCGCGCATCACGGACGCAAAACCGTCCACGCCGATGACAACGCGGCAAGGCCCCGAAGGCGGCGCTCCCATCTTGATGCCGTCGATGTCATGGAAGTAGAGGAGGTTCGACTGCTGGTTGAGCAGGCAACGCGAACTCGTCCAGGCATCCTGGCCGAAGAACGTGGTCTGGTGCAGATAGAGATTGTTCGACAGCGTCAGATCGATCGACGAGAGTTCCCACGTTTCCGTTTCCGTGTTGATCCACTGCGTGCCAGACGAGGTCAGGCCTTCAAGCTGCGTGTAGCCGGCGGGCAGCGTCCGCTCACCGACGACGAGCGTGAGCCCCGTCTCCGTCGTTTCCAGCGTACGCGTCGCACCGTCCGCGCCCGTCGCACTCTCCGCCGCAAGCGTCACCGTACCGCCCGCAAGACTGAAGGACGCCGCCGACACGAGCGAGTAGGTGCCCGGCCCGAGAACCGGCGGCACCGTCACCGTCACAGCCCCCGTCACCGTCGCCGCACCGGCCACCTTGATTTCAGGCGTGCCCGGACCGAGCGTCGAAAAGGCGAGCGTACCGCCCGCGAGCGCAAGCGCGCCGCACCGGATCTCCTGCGTAGCCGCCTCGGCCACTTCGAGGCTGCCCGCCGCGAGCGTGAGCGTGCCCGTCAACACGACGCCGTTCACGATTTCACGGTCCGCACTGTTCTTGGCAAAGTCAATCCCCGTCAACATCGGCGCGTAACCGCCAAGGAGCGGGATGCCGGCGCCACGACCGTAGAAACGATTGCCCACGCGGTCGTAGAGTCCGATCTCGTTGTCGGATTCGCGCAGCGCCGGTACGAAGTCGCGTTCGAGGCGCAGGCCGTTCGCCGTCTTCGTGGCGATCGTACAGGAATAGAGGCGCATCTGACTAGGGAAACTCGCCGTACCGGACTGGTTGATGGCAAAAATGTAGTCGCTGTAGGTACACGCCGTGCTCGTACCCGTATCAAGCACCTTGCCGTCGATCGACGAAGGTCCGCCGTTCTCCAGATGGGCGAGGAACGGCTGGTCGACTTCAACCGGCAAATCCGTTGTAAATCCCTTCTCGCCCATCGCGGCCCAATGCGCCGGCACGATGTTGTCATTGAAAATGAATCCGGACAGCTGATCCGCCGAGCGGGACCCCGTGCGGCCGCCGTAGTAGCCAAACCAGGCCCGGGCCGCCGGCATTCTCGTGAAGGCCATTTTCAGATCCACCACGGTGTCGGGGCCGTGGGTGAAACCCGTGTCGATCCACTGCGAACCCGTGGATTCCACATACGCAAGACGCATATACCCTGCAGGCAGCGGCGCTTCCGCAACCGGCGCGGCATTTGGCACAAGGACAAGGTTCCCGTCTTGAATGGCAAGGGAATAAGGGCCTTCCTCCGTCAACGCGAATTTCACGAGGTCGCCCGCCGCGAGCGTGCCGCCGCCGATCAACACACGCTTCGCCGCAAGCGAAGCAAGACCATGCCGACGGATTTCGATCTTCACCGGCGTTTCCGCCGTGGCATTGGCAAGTGTCACCGCCGAGGCTGTCAGCGAACCATTTCCGCCATCCGCCACGTCAAACGCCAACGTGGCACCGCCCGTGAGCGTCAACGCCGTACCAGCCGTTGTCTGCGGCACGACGAGCCGGCCTTCCTGAAGCGTAAGCGGCACGCCCAGCGTCGGCGTATCGAGCGAAACCGAATTCACCGTCGCCTTCACGAGCGCCGTCACGCCTTCGAGGTCACTCACCGTCAGCGAACCGTCCACCAGACGCTTCGTCGTACCGTCCATCGTAAAGGCAAGGCCATAGGTAAGATAGTTGTTGCCCTTGTTGCCGTGGAAAGAACCGTCCACGCGATTCAAAAGCCCCACATCGCCCTCGGCCGTACGGTAGGGGATGAAATCGCCCACGAGCGTGGCGGCCGTCTCTTGCACCTCGGAAATCTTGAAGTCGTAGAGCCGCATCGCCTGGTTGCGCCAAGCGGCATTGTTATTGTTGCCGGCGAACACGTACGCACTGCCGGCAAACGGGTAGCCCGTCGTTTCAAAAGTCGTCGTCTCACCGTTGATCGTCAGGTTGTTACGTTCGAGCGTCAACTCGACCTCCCGCCCCTGCATGCCCGTGGGGCCGTTCACACTCGACGCGCAGCAGAACCACGCCGTCAACTGGTCCGTCGAACCATAGTAGCGCAACAACACGCCGTCGCTCGACCGATCCGCTGCCACCGCGCCGAAGAAGACGCCCCAGCCCGTCACCGCCAACGGACGAAACGAGGCCTCGATGCGCGAGGCGTCTGTCAAGGTGATGCCCGTATCGACATATTGAGAAGCCGAAGACTCCACATAGTTGAGCAGAACCGCCTCTTCGTCCGAACCATAGAAACGGCTCGCCCCGCAATTCCCGAAGAAACGCCCTTCCACGCGTTCCCACAGGCCCACTTCACCGTCCGACAGCCGCCGCACCGGCACATAGTCGCGAACAACGGGACCCACAGCGGACGTAATCGTGAACGAAAAGAGCTTCATCGCGCCCCGCACGTCGACTAGGTTATTAGAGTTGTGGGCGAAGATGTACATCGTACACACCCCGTCGCCGGAACTTCCCCCCACCGTCATCGTCTCACGCCAAGTGGCATCCGCCACCGGTTTCCAGCTCATGTTCAAGCCGTCGCAGTGGACGCGGATGGGCTGATCGTAGAACGCCTCATCGGTATTCGCCACCGACGTACCATGGCGCTTGTAACGATACTTGCCATCGTTCTGGAAGGCAAGACCGACGTAGTAGAGGTTCGACTTGTCATCGCCCTTCGACGCGCCGAAAGCGATCGAATAGACATTCGGCTGATGATACGGCGCCTCCCAGACGGCGTCGACAATATCGGACTCCTTGTGCACGTAGCCCGTGTCAATATACTGCGCGCCTGTCGACCGAATCCACTCAAGCCGCTTGTACCCCTCCGGCGGCTCCGTCACCGCAAATGTCGCCCCGACCCCGGCAAATGCCGCAACCGCAAAAACGACGTTCTTGAACTTCTCCCACAGCGTATTCATCACATTCTCCTTTCACATTGAATTCACATTGAATCTTCGGGACACTCGAAACTCGCCGCCGCATTCAGGAAGTGTGCCGTGAGCCAGAACACGACCCAATGTTCCGAATAGCCGCCACGCAGCTTGCGGACATCGTTCATCGCGCCCTGTTGGGCGAAGTTCGTATGCTGAATCTGTTCGCCCAGCGACCCGTCGGGCGAGGTGAGCTGGAAGCAGCTCGCATACATCACCTGGGCCAGCCGTTCAAGACGCGGATCCTTCAGGTAGCGGCCCATGCGCGAAATTTCCGGCGTCATCAGCACCCCGAAGGCATCGAGATGCTGGTTCTGCGCCGAGACCACGGTCCAGCCCGTGGACTTGAACGCGTGGTCGGAGAGGCGTCCCGCCGGATAGGTGGCGTCCCACACCATCGTGTAGGTGAGCGTCAGATCCAGCGCATGACGCGCCCGCGGCGCCCACACGGCCTCGGCCGCCTTGTCACCGCGGCGGACTGCATCGAAAAGCAGCGCCGCAAACCCCTGAAACGCCGCATAGGCCCCTTCTTTGTCCTCACAGGACGCATCGAGCGTACCGCCCCAGTAGACGCGCTCATAGCCGATGTAGGTCTTCGCGAGATGCGTCGCGATCTTCTCCGCCGCCGCACGGTAGGCGGGTTTCTGGAAGGTCTCCGCCGCCAGGACGAGCGGCGCGACAGAGAAACCGATCGCCGTCGATTGCGGCGTCTTCCAGTCCGATTTCAACACGACCTCCGCCATCGCGCCGGCAGCTTTGTCCGCAAACGCACGCCACTTCGTCGCATTGAGCCGTGTATCCTTCGCGGCATGGCGAATCGCACGCATGAACGAGAGCAACGCCTGTCCGCACGAAACAGGATCACCGCCGCTCAGACGCTTCGTATCGGGATTGAAGGTCACGGGGAAGAGTCCGTCAGGACGCAGATGCGGACCCATCGTGTCCGCCAGAAAATCAAGCGACTTCTGTGCCTTGACGACATCTGCGGGATCGAAGTTCAGTACGGGCAGCGCCCATCCGCACGTCGCCGCGCAACCGCACCATCCCATCGTAAACGCACGATAGTTCTGCTGCGAGCCATACATGTTGAACCCGCTCATGCCGTTCTTGTCAATCCAGCGCGTCATCGCATAGTCGCGCTTCGCCTTCGCGATGGCACGGACATCTGCATAAATCGGCATGTTTGCGGGCGAGTAGAGTTCCAGCGTCTTCGCCAGCGCCTGCTGGAATCCGAACGCCGCATCCGTCGCCGTGCCGTGCTGGACGTAGAAGATCTTCTCGACGACCTGGTCCGGCATGAGCGTGATGTACGTCTCGTCGTAGGCCATCGCGCCGCGCTGCAGCGCCTTGACCACGGAATGACGCCGATTGTAGCCCACCGGACCCGACAGCAGCACGATGTCCGCACCGTCGCCGACGGACTTCTCCACGCCGGCGCTCCACCAGAGATCCTCTCGCTTCGCCCCCCGGACGGGCGACGGTACAGTGTGCACCGCCGTGAAATTGCGCGCGGTCGCATCTTCCAGAAGAACGAACGGCATCGGCAGACGATGGTCTTCGAAAATGGCGAACTCGCCCGGCGCGCCGGCATAGACAGGAACGCGTCCATCCGTGCGACCCGCGTTGGACGGATTGCCGTACATCAAAATGCCCGGAATGAACGGCTTGAGCCGCGCGCCCCCCACATGGATACGCACGGCCAAGGTCACCTGTTCAAGCGGCGTCTTGCCCCGCCAGGTCCAACGCCGCGTCACACGCGTAAACCCGGGAGCCAGCGGTTCGTAGGCATCGCGCACCTCCAGGCCGGACGGCGGCTGTTCCCAGCTCTGAATCCAGCCGTTCACCCAGCCACGTCCCACCAGCGGCGGCAGAAGTCCTGCCGGCGGCTCGCCGGCAGCCTTGCATGCAAGAGGCGCCCCTGTAACAATGAGTCCACACAAACAGACGACAAATGCCTTCCATCCACATCGGGTCTTCATCTCATGCCTCGCTCTTTTAACCGGACAATGTGCCAACGCCCCCTGGTAAAGGTGCCGTGTTTATTTGCCCAGCACCTTCAGGACGCTGGCTGCGACCTGGGCAGCCTCCTTGTCGACCGTCGGCGGCTTGTGGTGGTAGACGTCGCTCCAGTTCGCCTTGCGGTCGAGCGGATCCAGCAGCGAGAAGAGGTCGTCCACCACCACCACGCCCAGGGCGGGGTCCTTGATGACTTCGGCCGCGGCGGCATTGAGCTTCTTCACCACCGCCGTCTTGGACGGATCCTTGAGCGGCGTCGACGTGCACCACACGATCTTCGCCTGCGGCTGGCGCGCGCGAATGGTCTTCAGCGCCTGACGCAGCGAATTCGCCCATGTCGTCGGATCCGTACCCAACGAGTGAAGTCCGTTGTTGAAATGGATGACGTCGTACTTCGCCTCGCCCAGATAGAAGTCAAGCAACCGGGCATGCGAAGGCGTCGAACAGCAATAGCTGCTCACCCAATAGCTCACATTGACCTTGCCCTCCAGACGACGCTGCACGCCATGCCAATACGCATTGCAGATCGAATCGCCGACCAACAGCACGCGCGGCAGATTCTTCTTCGCATCCGTCATATGGAAGCCATACCCGATGGACCATTCAATGTTTTCGCGCACCTGAGCGGCACCCGCGCAAACCGCAACCAACAACCCGAACAAGATTACCGTCTTTTTCATTTTAGTTCCTTTCGATGATTTTATTATACCATAATTCTGCGGACCGTTCAAAACCGGAGTTTACCCACGTCATCGTTTTACTTTAACCCCATACTGTTCGGCGGCACACATTCTACGTTATCCATCTTACATTTTACATGCGAACGTCCGTTCCGAATCCGTATCGAACGAACTCGGCTCGTTCGTGAGCGAAAGCGTCGACAGTACAGAAGCGAGAAGGATTGACAAGTCGATCATTGCTCGTTCCCTTCAAAATTCAGTTGTTGAAGGGGCTGCCCCGCCGAGAGGAGCTGGTTGGTAACGGAGGTGAAATATTTTTCATCATTCATCCGTCCTTCTTGCGTACTGAGGACATAGCAGGCGAACTCGAGACGGTTTGAACTCTGCGCATATCCCGCAAGATAGTCGCGGAAAAGGAAATCGCGCGAAACGGCGCCCGCGACAGACGGGCCAAAGCGATGCTGGTAAAAGCGGCGCACGGCCCGGTCGCGAACGGCGCACTCCTGGGTGTTCGTTGCGCTTACTGCGGCAAGGCGTTTCTGATAGGCACTATACGTTCCTCTCTCGGTATAACTGTACGAAGCGACATTCGTGCCGATCATTTCCACGAAATCGGTCATCGCGTCATCGACGGGACCGAACCTGACAACTAGAGGGATGGCAACATCCCGATAGATTCCCTTCGGATTCAAGGCCAGCCGCCTCAAATGATCGCAGGCTTCAACATAGTTCAAATCTCTGCACTGCGTGAGAGCGACGCGAACCAATTCCTTTTCGAATTCGGGAAGAGCAATACAGTCATTCGTGGCAACCGTCGAGAGATACCACCCGAAGGCGTCCTTCTTTTCGGCCATGGTCCATCCGTTCGTATCCGTTTCCACTAAAAATCCCGACCATGTCGACGGCCATTCTTTCATAAAGCTACCGACGAGTCCGTCACAATCTGGTACATCCATTTCTTCTACGGCAAGAGTCCTCTCCAAGAGTCTTTCAACAAAAGTCTTCTTCTCTTCAATAGAATGAGAAAAAACGTCTACGACCATGACCAATACAACTAGAAGCACAATCCTGAATTTCATTTCGACTTTATCCTCTCTGCATCATTTGTTATGTCTGAGGCTCCTATCGGCGGAAAACCTTCTCTATAGAAACTATCGGTACCTCGCATTTGACAATCGGGAATATCACATTTCCCTGGGACTTTTCCACCAAACATCAACAGTTTCATTTGAATACCGATAAACGTATCCGTTTTCCCATAAAATCCTCGACCGGTCTCATCTCCCCAGTCACCCGAAATCGGCTTAAAGTCCATCCGATCAATTAACTTGGACCTGGGAACTATGCTGACAAAATAATTGGGATCACTTACCGATGGCTTAAAAAAACGACAATCCAAGAGTTTTAACGCATGTCCCAGTTCATGAGCTAATGAATTTGGATTAGCATTCCTGCCAACCACGATCCCCAAAGGCGTCCAGACCGCCACAGCATTTCCATTTGTCAAATCACCTACGAAATACAATTCAACACTATCATTCGCCTGGTAGTGATTGACGAGGTCTAATAGTTGGCGTGAATTTCCCGGGATCCACTCCACTTTGCCTGCCACATTTGTCCGTATATCGTGTTGCGAAACTATCCAATCATTTGTCGTACCAACCGTTTCTACAGGATGATTTAATCCAAAAGAAATTCCAACTTGTAAATAGATCTTATTCACAAGTCGCAACCATTCCAACACCTCAGCATCCGACCAAGGTCTAAATCTTACATTGATGGCACCTCCGTCATCCGTTGGCGGTGGATTCACAATAAACGCCCGTACGGGGATTTCTCGTGGTTGAACAATCGGCAGCACGAAGCACGGCTGGATTGGGTCGTCGTTGAAGCGCGCCTCGACAAAGACCTTCCCGCTCGGCGCGGTGGGCTCCACAATCGCGTGCCAGCCGTCGATGGGAACGACGCGCCCGGGGCTGTTGGAAA
>JAKSOY010000144.1 GCA_024405255.1 Kiritimatiellia bacterium | reverse complement strand
GGAGAAGACGGAACAGGCCCGCAAACACTGGGGGCAAATGAACTTATGCGGCACGAATTGACCCACAGTTATGCCTGAAGAGCCTGAAATAAAGACCTATCGAACAATCTCCAGCTTGACGAAAGACGATGGACGAGCCATTTTGGGATGTAGGCTGGAAAGCCTATTCTCCAGGACGCCCATATTGCCTGATCGATTTGTCTTTCGTTCGGACTCTCCAAAGGAAATATCAATGGAGTATGATGCCGTGAGGGCGGGATTCAAGAAATTCCCGGGAGTGCGTGTGGTGTGCCTTGATGGGATTGTAGTTGACGCGATGAGAAAGTGAACGCAGATCCTCTGGGAGACTGTCCCCCGAGATTTTGGTTCCGCCCGAGGCAAAAGGGTGGATTTGAGCCCCTTACAGCCATTAAACCGGTGGGCTAGACAGATGCGCTTGGGTTTGATAGAATACGCAATGTGGAAAGTTGTAAGAGGGAGTCTGTTATGTTTATGAAAATGAAAATGTGGGTTGCCTTGGTGGCGACGGCCTGCTGTGGTTTGATTGCCGGTGCGGACGAGGTGACGCTGCCTGACGGCTATACGCGATTGGAGTACATCCAGGCGACAGGGTCGCAGTGGATCCATACGCATTTCGCCCCGCGGTGCACGGATCGCATCGAACTGAAACTGAATGTGCCCGCAGGACAGCTTCCGTTCACGCAGGCGCTCTACTGCGCGCGTTCGAGCGGCCAGGAAAACTCGCTGTGCGGCTTCATTATCTGGGGAACGACCGGCATCAGTTCGACGCGTTTCGACAAGAAGAAAGCGACGACGCCCTCGACGTTTGCGTTCGAGGAGGAAACGGACTGTACGATCGTGGCGGACTACGCAACGGGCCGGGTCACGGCAAACGGCGAAGAAATCTGTTTGATGCCGGACGCAACCTACCCGGCGGGGAGCCCGATGTCGCTCTTCGCTTCGCACAACGGTTCGTACACCTTTGAAACCGGGACGATGGGCAACTTTGCGCGCTATCGCCTCTATTGGTTCCGTGTCTACGACTGCTACGGCAAGCTGCTGCGTGAATACATCCCCGTGTGCGACACATCGGCGCCGGAAGGTTCGCAGGGACAGTTCGGCCTCTGGGAAACGCAGACGAAGACCTATCTCACGACGCAGGCGGACGACCCGTTCATCCCGGGCGTTCCCCAGAAGACGGTCGTGCTGAGCGAAGACGCCGACTGGCGCGATCTCGGTGAAGCCGCCACGCGCGGCAAGACCATCGACCTCAACGGACACAAGCTGACGGTTTCCTACCTTGCGCCGCCGGCGTCGATCACCGACACCTCCACGGGCAATCCGGGCGAACTCCATCTTGATCTCGCGCGGGGCTTGACGAACCGTTTCGTCGACATCCAAGGCAATCTCCGGCTTGTGAAAGAGGGCGAGGGCATGTTGTGCCTGTGGCGGGAACGGCAGCTCTTCACGGGCGGGCTTGTCATCGCCAACGGTTACGCGCGTACGGGGTACGAGGGCAGCCTCGTGTCGATTGGAACCACGAACGGCGTGGTGCGTATCGCCTCCGGTGCCACGTTCGACACCTATTCGCATATTGATTTCGACTATACGTTCGAGCTCGACGGCGGTACGCTGACGAACGCCATTTCGCCGGCTTCCGCATGGGGAAAGCACATGATCAGCAATGTCTGCGTGACGGCGGACTCGGTTTATGACATCGGCGACACGTACTACGGCCTCATTTCGCGGGGATATGCGCCGAGCTTCATCGACCTGGGCGGACACACGCTTGCCGTTCGCACGACGATGGCCGGCAATTTCTATTTAGCCAATACGACGACGACCGCGGGCACGATCGTGCAGGACGGGCGGCTGGAGTTCTATCACGATCCAAGCGACCTGCGTGCGTCGACGCTGGTGGTCAACGGTTTCCTGCGCGTCAATTCGAATTGCGCGAACGTGCTGCTCGGCAATGTTGTCGTCAATACGGCGGAGGCGGATACTGCGGGGGCGGTGGCAAGCTATCCGAATCCGCTGCTCGTCTACGGGACGCTACGCCCGAACACGGACTACTTCCGCGGCTATGCGCTGCAGGACGGCGCGGCGCTCGATTTGAGCGGTCGCACGGGTCTCTTCCGTACGCGCGGGCTTGCGGCGGGTACGGCGGAGGTGTTCCACACGATCACCTTCGCCACCAATGCGACGATCACGGTGAAGCTGGCGGGGCGTGCGGTGGCGTCCGGCGAAAAGCTGATCGAATGGGCGACGCCGCCGGAGAATGTCACGTTCGTCCCCGATGCGGACTCGGCGTCGCAGGGGATCACCCTCGTGCAGAGCGAAACGGGCGTCTTCGTGGGTGGCGCGGCGGCGGAGACGCTGGTCGATCTCGCCTGCTGGACGAACGAGAAGGGTGACAACAACGTGAGCGATCCCGCGAACTGGACGTGCCGGAATCCGGCGGGACAGGCCCTCGAGGGGGCGCTGCCCGGACCGGCTTCCATCATCCGCGTCGAAGGCGACGTCGCCTTCCAGGCGCCGCCCGGTACGGTACTGACCTTCGCGACATTCGAGGTGTGCGATGCGGCACTGACGGCGGACTGCGACTGGCGCGGTCTTGGCGCGATCAAGGTGACGGGCACGCTGGACCTCAAGGGACACGAACTGCGCTGTGCGGGCGTGGATGGGACCGGTGCGATCGTGGACAACTCGTTCGACCTGACGGATGCCGCCACGGCGGCGTCGCGCATCACGTGTCCGAGCGAAATCCAGAGCGGTACGGCGGCGAATCTCTTCAACGACAACTTCACGCGCAACGGTACGGACGCCGGCTATCGCGTGCTGATGGCAAATTCGAAGCTGCCGTTCACCTGCACGTACGATTTCGAGGAACCGACCGTGATCGATGCCTATGGTGTCACGGTGGGGCCCAACGACCAGCTCGTACGCGCGCCGAAGGCGTGGGTGCTTGAAGGTTCGGTTGACGGTTCCGCCTGGGACCAGCTCGACGTGCGCACGGACGAGACCTTCTGGTCCACGCACGACTACCGTCGCTACACCTTCGAGAACACGGTGGCCTACCGCTACTATCGTCTGACGATTTCGGCCCCGCAGGACGCCACCGACGGCTACATGGAACTCGTGCAGCTTGAATACGGACGTCAAGGCGCCACGGGCACCTTGCGTCTCGATGTGCCGGAAGGGGCGGTGGCCGTGAACACAGGCGTGCGCTTCGCGGGCAATTTCGCGCTCGTCAAGGAAGGCCTGGGCACCTACCAGCCGAGCGTCGAAAAACAATTGAATCTGCTGGGCGCCGACATTCGCGAAGGACGCGTCGTCTTCGGCGCGGCGCAGGATCCGCTCGGCGTCGGTACGGTGAAGGTGGCGGCTGGGACGACGATCGACATGAACGAGTACTACACGGCGAACACGGCCTACCGTTTCGAGACCGCCGGTACGATCACGCAGACGCACGATGCCTGGACGATTGCGTCCAAATCCTTCGGCACGGTGGCGTTGACGGGCGACGCCACCTTTGGCGGCAACTACTATGCGTGGGGCACACCTGGCAATTCCCCGGGGGCGTTGTCGTTCAACGGACACACGCTGCGGGTGGAATCGGAGGATCTCATCACGCTCATAGATCGTCCGGTGCTGGATACGGGCACGCTTGAGCTGGTGCGCGGCCGGCTGCAGATACAGGACGTCATTGCCTGGTCCAATGTGAATGTGAAGGTGGATGCCGACGCCGTGTTGAAACTCACCCATTCGCTGAAGGTCAAGGATCTCGACTATCAGGGGGCGGCCTGGCAGACCGATGTGTCCGACGGCGTGCGCGTGTGGGTGTACGGCACGATGCGGCCGGGGGCGCTCTATCCCGCATTGCGGTTCGAGGGCGGGTCCACGGTGGACCTTTCGCAAATGACGGGTCCGTGGGACGCAAACGGCGAAGCGCCCAAGGGCGATGCGTCCGGGGTGGGGGTGCGGACCTACACGAAATCGGGCGACGTCTGGTTCAATCCCGACAACGTGCCGGGCGCGATCACGATCAACCTGGCGGGCCGCACGCTCGCGGAAGGCGACATGCTCATCCGCTGGGCGGTGATGCCGCCGGCGGGCGTGCAGTTCGTCTTCGACGACGAGACGGCGCAGAACGGCTACACGCCTGTGGTGACGCCGATCGGACTCTACTACGGGATGCCGGCGAACGATCCTGTGGTGGCGACGGCCAGGTGGACGGGCGAAGCGGGCGACGGCAACGTTCTGAACCCGGCCAACTGGTTCTGTGCGAACCGTGCCGGCAACGAGGTGACGGGCGTGCCGGGCGACCAGTCGGTGGTGACGATCGCGGGCAATGTGGATTTGCAGGTGCCGGCGGGAAGCACGTTCGCACCGGCGCAGGTGACGTTCGGCATGTGCAAGCTGACGGCGGACTGTGATTGGCGCGGGCTCGACACGACGGCGCTCGCGGGCGACATCGACCTTGACGGCCACAAGCTGTATGTGTCGAAACTCGGCGGCACGGCGCGCATCTTCGACGTCGCCGGCTACGACTTCCTCTCGTATCTCAAGTCGACAGGACCGACGGATGGAACCAAGACCGCGGCGGGGAAGTCGCAGTGGATCAACACGAACTTCGTGCCGGCGTACAACGACCGCATCGAGATGGGCGTCAACTTCAACGAGATCAACGGCAACCACACGCTGTGGTGTGCCCGTACGGACCAGAACAACACGTTCACGGCGTTCATGCTGGGAAGTAGTTTCCGTTTCGACCACGTCAACAAGGGAACGACGCTTGGACCGACGGTTGTTGCCAATAAAGACTACACGATCATTGCGGACGGTCAGTCGTGCGTGGTGACAATTAACGACATTTCGTATACGACGAAGATGGCCTCGGGCGGGGCCTACACGGTGGGTGGTCCGCTCACGATCTTCTACTCCTATTCGGGCGGTGGCAACGTCAACAGCTCGCCGGCGCATCCGGGCCGCTACAAGCTCTACTATCTGCGCGTCTACGGGGCGGACGGTACGCTCAAGCGCAACTTCGTGCCGGCGCGGCGCCGGTCGGACGGCAAGCTCGGCGTGGTCGACCGCGTGACGGGCGGTTTCTACATGAATGCAGGCGAGGGCGAGTTCGAGGCGGGTCCGCTGATCGAAGAAGGCGAGAACGTGGGCGTACCGGGCGAGCTGCACATGGACGTGCCGGAAGGCGAGACCTCGCAGAACGACACGGTCGCGCTCGACGGTTCGGCATGCTTCGTCAAGGAAGGTGCGGGCACGTTCGTTGCGAACAAGCAGTACCAGTCGTATTGGGGCGGTACGGTGGTGAAGGCCGGTACGATCACGACGCTCTTCAGCGGGTCGGGCAGTTCGACCCACTCGTTCAAGTATGCCTACTATGGTTCGACGGGGAGCACGATCACCTTGGAAGAGGGCGGAACGCTGGACAACCAGGGCAACTACGATGCGGGCGTCTATCGTCTTGTGCTGGCGGGCGGTCGGCCGACCAACACGGGGTGCGACATGACGCAGACGAACTGGGGTGGCCTCGGCAACTTCGAGCTGCAGACGAACACCGTGTTTGCGACGGACTATCAGACCATCTTCAACTACGGCAGTTTCACGAACCGGTTGAACGGACAGACGTTCACGATCGACCTTGCGCAGCCAGGGGTGAATATCGCGTTGGGCGGTTATTTCGCGGATGGCGCGGTGCGGATCAAGCTGTCCAACGGCTATGTGAAATCCGCCGCCCCCCTCTATATGGAAACGGTCGACTTCATTCTGGAAGGTGCGGCGCTGTGGGGCAGCTCGGAGATGGTCGTGCGCGACTACTGGGCGGGCGAATCGGCGCAGCCCTACCTCGGCGTGGTGAACATGTACGTGAACGGGCGTTTCACGCCGGCTTCGGACAAGTGGTATGGCTGCACGCTCAGGAACGGGGCGACGCTGGACCTCACGCACCAGACGGGCGAGTGGCCGGTGCGCTGTCCTTCGTCGATGGGTGTGGACACGGTGACCTTCGCCGACGGGGCGACGATCGCCGTCGAGCTCAAGGGCCGCAAGCTGCGCAACGGCGACCGCGTGGTGGTCTGGGGGGCGAAGCCCGAGGGCGTAACCTTTGTGCCCACATCGGGCACGCGCCGCGAGGGCTACCGGGTCGTGCCCCTGGCGGACGGACTCTACGTCTTCCGCGGCCTGACGGTCTTCCTCCGTTAAGCCGCAAGCGATGGGTTTCGCATAAAACCGAAACCCCATTGACTCATTTCACCAATTTTGATACAATACGCATTCCTTCGCCCAATTACGGGGAGGGCACGGCAGAAAACCGCGTTCAGAAACAAACCTAAATAATTAAGTTACAATGGCTATTCGTAAACCCACGATGCCCGCCGAGAAGTCGAGTGTGTTCGCCGACTTCCTCAAGGAGCAGGCTTCGGTTCAGGATCAGCAGTTCAAACCCGGTTCGATCATCGAAGGCACCGTTTCGTCCGTCAAGGCGGAAGACGTGTTTGTCGACATCGGCTACAAGAGCGAGGGCATTGTTGCGCTCAGCGAATTCGGCGAGGGTGCCGAAGTGAAGCCGGGAGCCAAGTTCCAGGTGATGCTCCAGCAGCTCGAGGATGACAAGACGGGCATGGTGCGTCTTTCCAAGAAGGCGGCCGACGATCAGATTCGTTGGCAGCAGGTGCTCGACCAGTACACGGAAGGCTGCGTGGCGAAGGGTACGATCCGCAGTGCCGTTCGCGGTGGTCTGTTGGTGGATGTCGATGGCGTCGAGGCGTTCCTGCCGGGCAGCCAGGTCGATGTCACGCCGGCGCGCGACCTCACGCCCTACATCGGGCAGACCTATGATTTCAAGGTCATCAAGATCGACAACAATCGCAAGAACATCATCGTCAGCCGCCGCGAGCTCATCGAGGGCACGATGGCTGAGCGCAAGGCCGAGTTGCTCGGCAGCCTGCAGAAGGGCGAAGTGCGCAAGGGCAAGGTCAAGAACATCACCGACTTCGGCGCGTTCATCGACCTCGACGGCATCGACGGCCTGCTCCATATCACGGATATGAGCTGGGGCCGCATCAAGCATCCGAGCGAAATGCTCAAGGTCGGCCAGGAGCTCGACGTCATGGTGCTCGATGTGGATCAGGACAAGGAGCGCATCTCGCTCGGTCTCAAGCAGACGACGGAGAATCCGTGGACCACGATCACGGAGCAGTTCCCGGTCGACAGCCGCGTCAAGGGCAAGGTCGTCAATCTCGCCGCGTACGGTGCGTTTGTCGAAATCGCGCCTGGCATCGAAGGTCTCGTGCACATCAGCGAATTCAGCTGGACGAAGCACGTGGCGCGTGCGAGCGACATGCTCAACATCGGCGACGAAATCATGGTTCAGGTCCTTTCGGTTGACGCCGAAGGCCAGAAGATCGCGCTCGGCATCCGCCAGACGCAGGAAAATCCGTGGGACAGCGTCACGGATCGTTATCCGGTCGGCAGCCGCGTGAAGGGCAAGGTCCGCAACTTCACGACCTATGGTGCGTTCGTCGAGCTCGAAGAGGGCATCGACGGCATGATCCACGTGACCGACCTCTCCTGGACGCGTCGTCCGTCGCATCCGTCGGAGTGCCTGAAGAAGGGCGAAGAGGTCGAGGCGATCGTGCTCGAAGTCAACGCCAAGGATCAGCGCATCTCGCTCGGCCTCAAGCAGGCTCAGAACGATCCGTGGGCGGACATCGCGTCCAAGTACGCGGTGGGCTCGATTGTCAAGGGCAAGGTCCTCAAGACGGCTTCGTTCGGTGCGTTCATCGAACTCGAAGACGGCGTCGACGGCCTCGTGCACATCTCGCAGATCAGCGATCAGCGCATCGAGAAGGTCAAGGACGCGCTCCAGATCGGTCAGGAAGTCGAAGCCCGCGTGGTCAAGGTCGATCGCGCCGAGCGTCGTATCGGCCTGTCGATCAAGGCGCTCAGCATGTCGGAAGACGAAGTCAAGGATCTCGAGGCCGAGGCCGCGGGTACGACGACGACGGGTACGACCAGCTCGGGTTCGACCAGCGGCAGCGAGCAGTTCGGTTCTCTCGGTGCGGCGTTCGACGATGCGTTCGGCAGCGTCGAGTGGCAGCCTGGCGAAGCCGAGACCAAGTAAACGTTTAAAGAAAGGGTATTCAAAATGTCCAGAGTCTGTGAAATCTGTGGCAAGGGCCCGGCGGCTGGTCGGTCCATCATCCGCAAGGGTTCGCCGAAGTACAAAGGCGGCATCGGTCTTCATACGACCGGTATTTCCAAGCGCCGCTTCCTGCCGAACCTCCAGACGGTTCGTGTGACCGACGGTAAGGGCAACACCTGCCGCAAGACGGTTTGCACGCGCTGCTTGAAGGCGGGCAAGGTGACGAAGGCCTAATCGCCTCATCGTCTCCAGGAAATCGGGATAAGGGTGGAGTTTCGCCCTTATCCCGTTTTTTCTTTGAAAGGTTTCCCGTAGGGGAAGAAGGATGTTTGTGAGATGAGGGATGTCAACGCGCGAGTCGTGATTCTCGCGAATGGCGAGTGTCCGCGGCAGGCGGAGGCGGTGGCGTTGTTCCATCGGGCCGCGTATCTCGTGTGCTGCGATGGCGCCTGTGCGAAGGCGCGGGCGTTGGGACGCGAACCGGATCTCGTCGTCGGCGACGGTGATTCGCTTTCCGCCGCCGAGAAGGCGGCGCTGGGTGCGCGTTTTGTGGCGGTGGCCGAGCAGGAGACGAACGACCTCGCAAAGGCGTTCCGTACGGCGGTGGCTCGGTATGGTGCCGAGGGACTGGTCATTTTGGGCGCCGATGGCCTGCGCGACGACCACTTCCTCGGGAATGTGTTCCGTCTGCTGGAGTTTGCCCACGAGGTGCCCGAGGTGGCGCTGGTGACGAATGCGGGCGTGTTTACCATGGTGGTTGGTACGCGCACGTATGCGTGCGAAGCGGGCGAGGCGGTGTCCGTCTTCGCGCCGACGCCGCAGACCGAAGTGACGTCGACGGGACTCGTCTGGCCGCTAGCCGGTGTTGTGTTCGACACGCTCTGGCGGGGGACGCTCAATCGCACGAACGCCACCTCGTTCACGCTCACGGCGACCAACCCTATTCTCGTCTACCGTCCCCATTCCCCCAGCCTGTTTGAGTGTGGAACATAACAAAGAATGCGCGGATGTGGTATAATATCCGTCCAAGGAATTTAGAGAAAGGATTGAAAAATGGATAGCGAAAAACCCCTCGTGGGCATTGTGATGGGCAGCGACAGCGATTGGCCGCTCGTGAAGAAGGCGTGCGAGACGCTCGACAAGTTCGGCGTGCCGTATGAGACGCGCGTGATCAGCGCGCATCGTACGCCGGAGGTGGCGATCGAGTACTCGAAGACGGCGGAATCGCGCGGCCTCAAGGTGGTGATCGCGGCGGCTGGCGGTGCGGCTCATCTCGGCGGCGTGCTGGCGGCCGGTACGGTGCTGCCGGTCATCGGCATTCCGGTGGCGGGCGGTGCGCTGAATGGTCTGGATGCGCTCTACGCGACGGTGCAGATGCCGAGCGGCGTGCCGGTGGCCACCGTGGCGTGCGGCAGTGCGGGCCCGACGAATGCGGCGCTTCTGGCGGTGCAGATCCTCGGCACGGCCGATGCCGGTCTGCGGGAGAAGTTCCGTGCCCACAAGGCCGAACTCGCGGCGAAGGTCGCGAAGGCCAACGCGAAGATCCACGAATGAAGATTCGCGCCATTGGCAGCGGTTCAAAGGGCAACTGCTATCTCGTGCGCGGGGGCGGCAAGCTGCTGCTCGTGGACTGCGGGCTTTCCTGCCTCGAATTGACGAAGCGCATGAAGGCCTGCGGCCTCGATCCCACCGAGATCGCCGGCGTGTTCTTCACGCACGACCATGTCGACCACTATCGCGGACTGGAGACGTTCCACAAGAAGTATCCGTCGGTGCCGCTCTATGCGAACGGCAACACGGCGGATGCGATTGCGGCGGTGACGGGCGTCGAGGACGGGTGGTGCGTCTTCGAGACGACCGAACCGTTCGAAGTGGGCGGACTTTCCGTGAACACGTTCTCGACGCCGCACGATGCCGCCGATTCCGTCGGGTACGTCTTTGAAGAGGCCGAAGGGGAGTCCGTACTCTTCATCGGGACCGACATGGGCGTGATGACGGTGGCGGCGAAGGAGGCGCTCGCGCGCTGCACGTGTGCGGTGCTGGAGTCGAACCACGACTCCGTGCTGCTGCAGACCTCGGAGCGTCCGCTCTCGCTCAAGCAGCGCATCGCGGGCCGGTGCGGACATCTCTCCAACGACCAGGCTGCCGATGCCGTGCGCGAGATGCAGCCGAGCCGTCTGCGCACGCTTCTGCTGGCGCATCTGTCGCAGGAATGCAATGCGGACTACTTGGCGCGCGAGTCGATGGAGCGGGCGTTGAAGGAAATCGGGCGTACCGATGTCCAGCTCGCTGTCCTCACGCAAGAGGAGCCCAGCGACTGCTACGAATTCTGAGGTTTCTCATGACCGTCAAGGACATTCCCGTTGTCGATCGCCTGCTGAAGCAGGAATTCGTTGCGCATGCGGCGCCGATCATCGAACTCATCGAAGCGCAGACGCACGATCCGTTCTGCGTGCTGGTGGGCACGATCCTCTCGGCCCGGACGAAGGACGCCTGTACCGCCGGCGCGGTGCGCCGTCTCTTCGGCACGGCCGGCAAGGAGGGCGACCGGCTTGCGGCCTTCACGCCGAAGGACCTTGCGAAGCTGTCGGTCGCCCAGATCGAAAAACTCATCTTCCCCGTCGGGTTCTATCACGACAAGGCGCGCCATCTGAAGGCTCTGCCGCAGGCGCTGGTCGAATTCTTCCCCGAAGGACTCGACCATGCGGCGGACGGACTCAAGGATGTCGCGGGCTACAACCATCTTGTTGAACGTCTCTGCCAGCTGCCGGGCGTCGGACGCAAAACGGCGAACCTCACCGTGGCGGTGGGCTACGATCTGCCGGCCGTCTGCGTGGATGTGCATGTGCATCGCATTTGCAATCGTCTTGGGCTGCTGAAAACGAAAACGCCATTCGAGACAGAAATGAAGTTGCGCGAAATCGTGCCGGTGAAATACTGGAAGACCTGGAACTCGCATCTCGTCTCGTTCGGCCAGACCCGTTGCGCCCCGCGCGGTCCGCGTTGCGCGGATTGTCCGATCCGCCGCTATTGCCGAATGGAAAATTGAAAA
>JAKSOY010000143.1 GCA_024405255.1 Kiritimatiellia bacterium | reverse complement strand
GCCTTCTTGAAACACGTCGCGATCCTATTCAGGGCAAACTTACTTTCACTTTGAAGAACCGGGCGCCGGACGGGAGCGGAGCCTGCCATGGTTCGTTCTTGTCGTCAAGACGAACCTTCCCCTCCACGATGTAGCGACGGGCCGCACCGAGGTCGGGCGACCAGGTGAGCGCGGGCACGCCGTTCGTGACGACGATCGAGGTGATGCGGAAGGTACTGTCGGGTCCGGCAGGATCGGGGTTCGTGCCCGCCACATAATCTTCCCACAACGCCGTGGACTTGCCCCATGGCGAAGGACGACTCCAGGCGGCGACGGCGAATTCATCCGGCGTCGCGTACGCGAGGGAGGGCATCACGGCGAGCGCCGCATTGCGGATCCATTCATGCGGAATGGGCGGCACGCGTCGGCCGTCCTCCGCGAAGGTCGGCTGCGTCGCGTCCTGATCGGTCCAATCCGAAACTGTGACGAGCGCGTAGTTGCGCGCGAGCACATTCCCCAGGCTATTGTAGGCAATGAGCGAGACGCAGTTCGGATCGCCAATCGGCACCGTGAGCTTCTCAAACGGGATGACCACCTCCACCTGGCCATCCGCCTGAACGGTTACATTCCCCAGGCGAAGGCCGTTCACGAACACGCCGAGCCGTCCCACACCGCCCACGCCGAGCCGGAACGCCATGCGCAAGGACTGCCCGTCGCACAGCCGGTTCGACGGCGCATTCGCAAAGCTGATCGGAAGGAGAGTCGCCGAAGCCACGTACGGCCATGTCTGCAGCGGGTTTCCACCGTCGTGATTCGCATCGACCACATAGGAGGTGGCGCCCTTCAACGACTCCATGAGCGTGGGCACGTCGCGGAACTGCTGGTCGAGCCACGCGAGGCGCGTTGTCAAAAACGCCTTGAGCCCGGGATGCGACCCCGTGCCGTAGATGCCGCCCGAGAAGCCGTAGTGATGCGTCCACTTCCGGGCATTCGCCACACCCGCTTCGCGCAGATACTCGTAATACTGGTCGATGAGGCCGCCGGTACGGATGATCTCCACGAACCGTTCGCGCACGGCCGGATAGCGCGTCCAGAGGAGCGTGCAGAACCACGGATCGTCCGACCATTCCCGGAAGAAGGAATTGAGGCTGTGGTTCACGAGCCACCGTTCGGGCGCATACGGCACCTGATAGTTTCCCACGCCCCAGTCGAAGTCCCACACCGGACCGAATTTCATCAGCGCCCCGCCCCGATCCTTGTAGGTGTTGTTGCTCTTGTAGCGGGCGTCGTCGTTGCCGAACATCTCCATCACGAAGAAGTAGCTCACCATCGAATCGATGTCGGCGTATTGGGAATAATGGAGTCCCTCCTTCGAGTAGCCGTCGGGGGAGGTAATCGCATCGGCATAATTCTGCAGGAACGCCTTGCACCAGTCCAGAAGGCGTGGACTCGTCTTGAGATATTCCGGCGACTTGAGCATCGTATCGAGCTGGAGATTGCCCGAGTAGATGTGGAAGCGCGACACCTCGTCGTACGACCAGTCGAACTCGAAGAGATAGCCGCCCGTCACATCGCTCACCACCGTCGCGTAGTCGGGCCACTCCTGATCGACACGGAACGTGACGCCCTTGAAGTTCACCTTCCCCGAATCGATCCAGCCAAGGTTCGTCGTCATCGCCTCTTCAAGGGAGGCCTTATCCGCATCGTTGAACGCGTGTGCGGCCGCAATCGCGTCCGCCGCCTCTTCCGCCGCCCCTTCCCAATCGAAGATCTCCACGCGGTTCTTGTCGATGCGGATCTGTTCGCAGAGGAGATAGAGTCCCTGCCATTCGCCGTTGAGGAAGCATTCCACCCACGTGGACTTCATTCCCTTCGAACCGATTTCATTGGCGAAATCGTAGGCGAGCTTGTTGCGGAGATTCGATTCGTCGAAATAGTTCGCCAGAAGCACCCAATGCTTGGACTTCGGGAAACCGAACAGTTCCGTCTTCTTATCAAGCTTGATCTTCCACGGCTTCTTGTTCTGATTGGCGGTCGTATTGCCACGCACGTTGATTTCCATCGCGCCGCCTTCGCCGATACCATCGCCATACGGACTCTTCCATTCGGCATTTCCCTGCACATAGAGCGTGCCCGCATGCTTTTCCTTGCTGGGACTCGGCGTACGGCCGTCATTAGTCGTCAGATAGAAGACCGGCAGTTTCGAGAAATAGAATTCCTTCTCGAGAAGGCGCGTACCATCCTCGTCCTCCACCGTGCAGCGAATCCAGTGTTCGTAGTCGACCGGCGCAAGCGTGAGCGTGGGCGACGTGCTGAGAAGCGCCGACCGCGAATGAGAGAGGTCGTAGCGCTGCCAGGTCACTCTCACGTCCGGCGTTGCGCCGTTGAACGACGCCACCTTCACCTCAAGCGGCTTCGTCACCGAAGGCCGCGTGGTTTTAAGCGACACCGTGGGCACCACGTGGCCGGCAAGGAATTCAACCGTTCCATCCGCACCCACGCGCGCCATCAAATCACGCACCTTCGCCGTCTCGCCGTTGAGGGTCAGCTCCACCACCCCGCCGATCTTCACGAGTTCCCCGGGCGCGGGCGCACGATTGAGCGCCGCCCCGCCCGCGGTAGCCGCCCACTTCGTGCCGTCCGACCAGTCGCCGGCACTGCCGCCGATCCACACGAGCGCGGACGTCTCCGCCGACGACGTGCCGCGGCGCGCGGCGAAATCGGAAAATTCGCCACGCCCGCCGATGGCGACTTCATGCGCCGCGCGTACCACCTCTTCCCGCACCGGGAACCAACGCATCTTCTCCTTCGACACCAGCGGCAGCCACGCCTCCCCCGCCTTCACTGAAAAGCCGGCAAACGGCGCCCCGTCGAAACGGCGGATTTCCATGCGAAGCTCGTGCCACTCGTTGAGCACGGGCGCGACACCGGACGCAAACAGACGATACCAACGACCGTCGACGACACCTGCAAAATCAACCCCTTCGTTCCCTTCACCGTCAACGAACGTCACCGAACAGCACCCGCCATCGACCGCCACACCGAAGGGCATGGCCAATTCCGGCTTCATGCGAACATCGACAGACCACACCGCCTCGCCCGCGGCCGCCTGCGCGGCGAAGACGACCGCCGGATCCTCCGTAGTCGACGTCGTATCAATGCGCATCGCCCCCGCGCCGACATTCGTGACGCTCGTCGAGGACGTCCATTGCAACCAACCGCCCCCCACGACATCCTTATTCGACAGCACCTCGCCCAGATAATAGGACGAAAACTGTGCACCGAACCAAAACGCACCTTCGTCGCTCCAACAGGGCAACATGCCGAACAAGGCCATGGCAAAAGCCATCCGAAGTGAAATGAACTTCATCATGTCGATAGTATAGCACAATTTTACCAAACTGTCAGAAAGTTCCGACGGCGGCAGGACAGATTTCATTCGGCCAGCACGATCAAGTTCGCGTAGGCAGGGGCCGAAAGGCGCTGGACGGCAGGTCCGAGAGGACTCTCGGCGGCGTCGATGCGGCGGAGCGTGAGGGGCTTCCCGTTCGGGCCGCGGATCGCGAACGAGCCGGCTTCAAGCATGCGCACCTGGATGACGAGACCCTTCCCGCACCGCGCCGGCTGCACGCCCATGATCATCGCCGCGCCTTCGACAGCAAGTCCCGACCATTCGACCGGCTTGCCGTTCGGACGTCCCTTCGGCATCAGGCGCGCAGGGAAAGGCGTGCGGTCCGATCGGCCGAACTGCAGCGCCGCCGCGCACGAGGCGTCCTTCACCGAGGCGAGCGTATAGGACCACTTGAACTGACCGTCCTGCGACGCGCGGAAGTTCGTGAACCAATAGTTGTTCATCACCCACGAATAGACGTGTGCGTTCCGGCAAGGACGAAGCTTCGGGTTGAACACGCCATTCCACATCCGTCCGAACTGGACGAGCGGCGTCTCGCGCATCGAGAGGTAGGTCGCGCCGCCGTTCGAGAACGCCGCCACATAGTTCTGCACCGTATTCCAGTCCGACGCGCTGCCCTCGATCTGCGTGACGCCCGGTACCACATCGCCACCCGGCACGTCGAACGCCATGCGCTCGCCCGCGAACGGAAACGCCACATAGACGCCCGAGATCGCCGTGGAGGGCTTGCGCGAGATCGAATAGGCGAACTCGATCATGGGCTCGGCCGCCATGAGCCGCACCTCCATCGAGAAGGCGTCCGCGTCGCTCGCCGGCGTCTCGGCCGTGAGGACGACGCTCGAGTAGAGCGTGCAATCGGTCCCGCGCCTGAGCTGCGCCCGCACGGGACGCGCCCGCGTGTGGTCGCCGACTTCCGGACGCCAGCGGTCCTTGAACGTCTCGTGAATGATTTCGCCGAGCGCGTACTCGGCCTTGGGATCGACGAGTTCACGTGCGAGCGCCTTGTCGTAGATCGACGAGATGCCGGCATGCTCGAGGTCGAATGTCACGCGATAGCGCGCGTTCTCGAACACATTGCCCGTAAGCGTCGCACCCGCAGCCACCTTCGCGAGAGGCGCGCTTTCAACCGTATAGGTACGATAGCCGAACGGCGGCAGGTCCTTCGCGAAAAGCCGGTAGTACGCCCCGCCGTGTCCCTGATTGAGACGCATCGCCGAAAGCGTTTCGCCCTTCGGACCCGTAAAGCGCCACCCGCCGTCGTGGGGGAGTTCCGCATTGTCGATGAACACGGTCGCGTAGCCGCTCCGACGCTCGCCGAGCGGATTGAAGAGCGTGAGCGTCGCTTTGTCGCCACGCGGCAGCTGCGCCTGCAAGAGGCCGCCCGCCGTCTCCTTGAGAAGACCGACGTTGCGCTTCGCGGTCCACGCGTAGGCGGCCTTGTCGCCCCACTGCACCTGTACGTTCCAGCAGGTCGGATCGCTTACGCTCATGGACGCGCCGTAGGTGTGTTCCGCATAGAAGAGCTGGTCCTTCTGTATGGACGCGAGCTGCTCGTCGATCCCTGCCGGGAGCGTCGTTCCCTGGAGACGCGCCATCGAAAGGAGAGCCGCCGCCTGGGCGAAGTCGGCCTGCGTCGTACGCGATTCGAGCGTTTCGCGCGCCGCCGAACCAAAACCGTCCGTCCACCAGTCGGGATACGCCGCGCGCTGCACGGGCACGCCGTCGAGCGCGCCCGTTTTCTTCAAATGGTCGAAGAACGTCGAGGCGGTTGCGTTCACGAGTTTCACCGGCTTCTTCGCGGCATTCCACCGACGGATGAAGTCGCTCGACGCCCGAGACGGCGCCGCATTGTCGGCAAGGAACCCGGAATAATGAATCGCCAGCGCATCGAAAGGATAGCCCGCCGCATCGATGCGATTCAGGAACGCGTTCATCGCGTGTTCGAACCGTCCCATATCGCAGTCGGGAAGTCCCCACCAGTTTCCGATGGCGTAGGTTTCGCCGCGATAGAACACGACGCCCTGTCCCGACGGCGATTCCCAGCGGAAGACGGTGGGACGATCGAACGGGATCACGGACCGCGTCGAATTCGATCCTGTCCAGAGGTATTCGACGCCGAGGTCTTTCAAATAGTCGGCCAGCACCCACGCGACGCCGTTCACGTCGTTCTGCATCGCCAGGCGCACCGGGATGCCACGCGCACGGATGTCGCCCACGGGACGCAGGAAATACCGCAGCGCCGTCTCGTCCGCCACCTCGGCCATGTTGAAATACATCGCCGTCACTTCGATGCGTCCTTCGCGGATGCGCGCGAGGAGTTTATCCACCTGCTCTTTCGGACGCGTCTTCAGGTATTCGGAAACGGTCCACACCGCCTCGCACGTCCAACGGAACTTCGCCTCGTCGGGATAGTCGTCCGTCAGCGCGCAATACTCGAGCGCGAAGTCGATGTAGCGCAGATGTTCGCCGAGAATCTCCGCCTGCGGCCGCGTATAGCCGATGTCCGTATGCGTATGCTGCACGAGGTAGATCGTCGTGGGGCGCACGGCAAACGCCGTTGCCGCCACACCCACGCACGCCGCCAATCCCAGGAGTGTCTTCATCGCGCCGGCATCCTCACTTCGCAAACCACTTCGCCTTCAAATACGCCTCGATCGACCGCCGTTCCTCCGCCGTCAGCACCCGGTTGAAGAGGATGAGTTCACACAGACGCTTCCCGCCGTAACGGTGATGTCCCACTTGCTCCGCCACGTCGCGGTCCCGCGTGATGCGGCCCGCGTAGATCGGCGTCGTATTGGGTCCCGCGTTCCACGAATAGATATGGTACCCCTTCTCCGGCATCAACGTGGTGAGCGGTTTTTCAATCAACTGGCCGTCGAGCGAAATCTGGCACTGGGCCACCCGGCCTTGCGCCGCCTCGAAGAAAAACGTTCCCGTTTTATAGCCACCGTGGAACATGCATTGACGCGCATCGCCGAGGTAGAAGTTGGAGTCGTCCGCCGGACGATCCATCTCCATCACGAAGAACGCCTCTTCCACGCGCTGACGCGTGAAGTCCATGTCCGATCGCGTGCCGAAGGAATGGAACGAAACGGCCTTCTTGCCCGCGAGGGGGCCCTTCTCGACCGCAATCACCTTCGGTTTCACCGGCAGCGAACGCTTCGCCATGAAGTAGCCGGGGCCACGATGGTCGTGCCATACGTCGAGTTCCGCACCCACCGCGCCCGCATCGTTCGCGTCGAGCCAGAACATCGCCTCGCGCCCCACGACGGCCGGCGCAGCCTTCGCCTGCGTGCGCTGCACAAGGTTGCTCGTCGCCGGCTGTACGGCAAACGCCGCCGTCACTCCCGCACACACCGCCAATCCAAGAAACTTCTTCATCATTGTCAAATCCTCACTTCCTTTTAAAATTCTACATCACGTAACGGCTCGGTTTACATTCCCACTCGCCAAATTTCTTTCCGCCTTTCCGCCGTAAGACATTGGCCGACTTCATGATACAGTACCCCATCAATTGGGCCAGAGCTTCAATGGCATTTTTTCGGCGATCAACCGAAAATGCCCATCAAGCGAAAACAATGGCACTTCACGCCTCATGGCCTGCTGCGCGATGATCAGGTCTGGAACGCCGACCTTGTTGATCCCGTTGGCAAGACAGACGACCTGCATGGTACGAATATCCTCCCAATCGATTTCCATATCTAGTTTTCGAACACTCTGCAGGCAGGTCGCAATCTCCATTTCCCGGCGATGGACAATCGACGGCAACAATTCGGTGAGAACGACCTCGTTCAACACCGCCTCATCACCCATCAACAGATAATCCAGCGCGTCACAGACCTTCGCTTCGTTCCGCTGATTTCGAAAGAACGCGATCCAGACCGATGTATCGACAAGAATATCCATCACCGACTCCGAAGGGTGTCAAGATCAAGGTCGAACCTCGGCAGCGCGCCGCGCGCATTGCGCAATTTCTCGAGGCGGACCGAGCGAATCAACTGCTCAAGTGCACCAATGATTGTTGCCGTACGCGTCGGGAACCCTCCTGACCGCATGGCCTCGTTCAACAAATCCTGAGGTATATCCAACGTTGTCTTCATAATGTAACCAATCTGCATGTTCTAAAATGATTTATACAGACATTATACATCATCTCATCCATATCGTCAATCCCAGAAACTTCTTCAATCCTTCACTTCGCGGACCACTTCGTATTCAGCTACGTCTCGATCGACCGCTGCGCTGACACCAACTACACCCTCTGATGTCTTCGCGTTTATCGAATGTAGATTGTCAAACCCCTAAACCGGTACAATCCATCCGCGCGAGATTCAAAACATCCCGACTCATTTCGCATCGACAGGAACTTCACATTTTCCGGCTTCGCATCCCACTTGATGAGACATTCCGTTGATGGCACCCTGCGGTTGCCCAGGTTGATCCGAATCTCCGCGTCAGGGGCAAAAACAAAAGACTTGTTCGTGAGATCAAGTTCGGTCATCCGCTCCGAAAGGTCAATGGTTGCACCATCCTGCAGGGCGAAGTAGTGTGCATAGTCGGTGAATGGCTTGTAGATGCCATGGATGTTCACATGCCGCTGCCTTCCACTGGGACCGACATGCCCCTCACCCGTGTAGTCGACTGTCGTCAGGTTGCGCACGTTGATGTCGGAGTCCAGCACGAAGACGGCCGTGCCGAGCACCAGATCGACCGTGCGCAGGTCCATGGCCGCGTTGCTTTCGAACTGGAGATAGGAGTCTCCGCAGGTCTTGATGACACCATTAGTCGGCGCTACCTTGTAGAAGACCAGGATGCCGTCAGGCGACGACGACACCACCTCGAGTTCATACCCGCCAAGATCAACCTGTCCGTGAGTATGCGCCGTCCAATAGTTGACGCAATACTGCGAATTCGTCGTCAACGTCACGTTGCCGCCACAGGACCATGCTTTGTTGTAATTCTGCTGCTTGCAACCCGTGTTGGCAAGAATGCCGCCGTTCAGCACGAAATCATAGACGTACGCATCGTAATTACCCTTGGTGTCAAACGTCGCGCCCGTCTCGACGACAACCTTATTGCCGGTGAGCCCATACTGTTGATAACCCAGCGAATGGACGCTGGCCGTTGGGCCACTCACCGGAACGGTCACCGTGCCGGCCCTGACCAAGGTACCACCGCGATAGGTCTGTCCGTGCCGGACGGCATTGTAGGTTCCCCCACCTTCCTTGATCAGCTTCAAGTGGCCCTCCAAGGCCACGGTGTTCACCACGCTTTGGCCCTCGGGCACGTTCACATAAAGCGGAACGAAAGCCGTCTGGTAGGCCCCCCACTTCTTCTGCAAATACTCCGTCACCGCCAGGCGATCGGCCTCCGACAGGACCGAATCGAAAAGAATCAGTTCTGAAATCTGCTTACCGCCATTGTAATTGGCCTGGGGTGTGCCATCACCCGGACGATCCATTGCCAAGGTGTCTGAGCAGGCGTTAATGGCCATCTCATAGCAAAGCACTTGAAAGTCGCCATCAGGAATGACATCCACCGAAGGATTAGCCACCTCATTGGTTCTGTTCCAGACATGTTGCGCGTTATCATTGCTGAATTGCGAATGTAAGTATTCTCCGTTTTGACCACGATAGAAGTCGTACCCTGTTCGGTCGGTCAAGAAAGCCACATAACGCAACCTCGCGGGCTTCAGCCAATTCTTGTCCGAGCGTTCAATCGCCGTCCATACTCCCGGTCAAACACCCCTCACCGACTTCCTCACGGCCCTTCCCAAACCGGCCGCCGTGATGGCGGCCTACGACGTTCGAGCCTCGGAAGTCATTTCCCTCTGCAACAATCTCAACATCGACATCCCCAAACAGATTTCGGTATTGGGCGTGGACAATGACGAAATCCTCTGCAACATTTCCACCCCCACACTTTCCAGCATCTCGCCAACGCCTTCAAGCGGCAGTACGGCCAGTCAATGACCGCCTACCGCCGAGCTTCAGACGCAGTGAAGTGAAGACTTCGTTGGCAAGCGTGATATTTGCAGGGCGACACATTTACGTTTCGCTCACATCAGCAGATCGGACGCCTTGATTACGGAAACGAAGTAGCCGCTTTCCATCACGGATGGCGACAAGCAACCGTCATAGACGAGAACGGGCCGAACAGACACCCCGCGCGGATTCGGAAGCCGATCTATCTTCCGCTTTACCTCTTCCACGACATCGGCGTCGATTCGGTCCTTGCGCTTCACCTCGACGACATACATCGCCTGCTTCAACTGTATCAGCAGATCAATCTGACACCCCCGGTCTGTTTCCTGGGAAGTCACCTTGGAACGATTGCGGCCCGCCGGCTTGCGATACGACGCACACGACAACACGAGCGACCGATTCAACCCGAGGCGCGAAATCAAGTCTTCCAAATTGTTCAGGACGAGATTCTCAAACTGCAACCCCAAAACCGTTCCCCACTGCGGCAACCCTTCAAGCGAGACAAACGAATAGGCGCCGCGCCTGATCATGACCGAATACGGTTCGACATAACGAAGATAGAACCGCGTATAGTTGTCGCGTATGCGGTAGGCGTCTATCTTCTGCAACTCCCCGGTGGCGGGATTGAGTCCCCGTTCGCGTTCCACGAATCCAGCAAGCTCGAGCTCGTCAAGCGCTTCTGTCAGATGCCCGTTCCGTTCCTTGCCAATCGCCTCTGCAATCTCGGAAAGCGTCTTCGATTCGAACGCCAACGCCTTGAGGATTTCCCCTTTCTCCCTAGACCGATCGCCGAAAACATCGTTGAATATCTGTTTGAAGTCCTTGAACAGCGTACCGCCCTTCAAAAACGCAAGTCGCCGTACATTCTCATCCGTCGTCAGCGACGGATCAATCTCCTCCAAATATCGCGGCACGCCTCCAATGACGGAAAGCATGTCAAAGACTTCCTTTGACGAAACACCCTCGTGCCAGAACTGCAGACTCTCCCGCACCGACAATTCAGACAAGACCATTTCCAACGAAATACGTCCGACGAATCCCGTGCTGTCCAGAATGTTTTTCTGTATCCACGAGGAAACCGATCCGCAAAGGACAAGCACCAGATTGTCGTGTTTCTTGAGATTGTCGTCCCAGGCGTCTTTCAGATAACCAGGAAAATCCGGATCGTAGCGACCCATCCACGAAATTTCGTCCAAAAGAACAAGCGTCCTTTCGTTTTCACTCTCGGACAAAACACGGTCAAGCGCCTCAAACGCCTCGATCCAGTCTGACGCCACGGGTTCCTTCGTTTTGGCGCAACGTGACAGCCGTTGGCAGAAATAACGAATCTGATCAGCGTTGACCATCTTTCGCCGCGGTGCAAGTCCGGTCAGTTTGATGTAACGACATTCGCTTCTCTTGGCAAATTCATCAATCAGACGGCTTTTCCCGATTCGCCGTCTTCCCTGACAGGTCACCAATGATGACATTCGTTTATTCCAAAGCGCCATCAGTTGAGCCAGATTTTCAGATCTGCCGACAAATTTCATATCAAGACCTTTTAATGGAAAAATCAAAACAACAAGCAAATTATATCAGATTCGCCTAGCGAAAGTCAATGCCATCTGGGCACGAAATCCCAAAAATACCGATTTAGTGCCGCAACACGCCCGACTTCCCAGACTGTCTGTTTTTTCCAGAAAGCCGAGGCGATTGCAAAATCTCGGACGCGCGGAAGCGCGCACGAGCACCTCTCCCTGGCCCAACCGGCAGCTCCGCATGCGGAAAGAACTTGCACAATCGGGCTTTCCCGCCCACTCGGCCATGCGCGCAAACAAGAAGAGGTAATTGCAAAACCTCGGCGTTGACGGCCAGTCCGTCCGCCTGACGGCGT
>JAKSOY010000142.1 GCA_024405255.1 Kiritimatiellia bacterium | reverse complement strand
CCGCGGCATGACTGGACAATTCATTCATTAGCGTTCGTCGGGGGTCCATTCGACCGGGAACCACACGCGGCAGGCGTTGGACGGTTCCCAGAGGTTGGCGGCGGAGGCGTAGTCGCAGAAATGGATCTGCGGCCAATTGTTGCCTTCGGGATTTTCGTGGTGCGAACCCACCGGCAAGGGGGCCGAGAAACTCATCCAGATGTCTTCGCTCGGCGAACGCACCGGCAGGAAACGTCCGCCCATGCCCATCCTCAGGCAATCCCGACGGAACACCTCGTCGATCGGACCGTCATTGAAGCGCGTGTCGCGCGCGAGCGCGATCGGACCGCGCGAAAACGCGACAAAATGGTCGAGCTGATGCACCTGAAGCTTCATGTCGAAGTTGATGTCGACGATGTCGCCGATGGTCCACTCGCGCGCGATTTCGCAATAGCTGCCCGGCTTGACCGACTTGATCGTCTGGCCGTTGACTTTGATGGACGTCTTTTCGCTCCAGGCCGGAATGCGCAGGGCGAGCGTGAACGGACCCTTCTCGACCGTATGGTTCGTGAGCCGGACCATCCCCGTACACGGATAGGCCGCATAGCTTTCGAAGATGACGTCCTTGTTCGCCTTCGCGAGGTGGACCTTCTGCTTGCCGCTCGCGTAGAAGTTCATCACGACCTTCTCGCCGTCCGTGCCGAAGAGCGTACGGATGAACGCGAGAAAGCCGCGCGGACCATTCGCATTGCAGCAGTTCGTATGCATGAAGCAATGATGATGGCCGCGATACCGATACCCGTTGAGCGGCGTGTAGGCCGCGAACTCGTCACCCGCGCGATTGAGCGATGCGAGATAGATGTTGTAGAACGACTTTTCGAGTTCGTCCGCATACTTCGGGTCGCCGGTGATCGCGAGCAGCTTCTCCACAAAGCGCATCCACGTGGTGACGACACACGTCTCCTGCAAACGCGTGTACGGCAGATGCTGGCGTGCCGCGCCGTGGAACCAGGCCTCGCTCGACGCGCTGCCGCCTGCGATGTTGATCTCGTCGCGGATGATCTGGTCGCACGACGCCACCGCCGCGTCGAGCAGATCCTTGCGTCCGGTCACCTCGTAGTACTCGAGGAAGCCCTGATAGCAGCTCATCATCTCGTAGGCCTTCCAGCGGTTGTTCTTGCCCGAGTAGTGGCCGTTCGCATCCGCCTTGTTGCCGTAGCCGTTCCGATCCGCCACCGAGATGCCCTTGAGCGCCAGATCCAGCAGCCGCGGACCATCCTCCGCCTTCGTCATGTCTTCCACCAGATACGATGCGAAGTCGAGATACTTCTTCTCCTGCGTGCGCTTGTAGAGCCACACGACCGGCTCGAGGATGGACGAACTTGCAAACCCACTCCAGTTGCCCGTTTGGTAGAGCCGCTTGCCGCGTGCGCCGTTCGGCCCCAGCTGCTGGATGACGTAGTCGCACAGACGCTTCGCCGCCGCGAGCGCCTTCTGTCCGTTCTCGCTCGCCGGATCGCCGTCGTAATAGTGCAGGAGGCCGAGGATCGTGTACTTCATGCCCCACACGTCCCACCCTTCGCCGCAACGGACGTCGTCGGGATAGTTGCCGATGTAGCCGCATGGTTCCTGACTCTTGAGGATGTTCGTCAATCCCGCATCGATCTTCGCCCGCAGTTCGGCGGACTTCGTATACGTCCAGAACGGCATCGCGGAGTGCATGTACTTGCCCCAGAACTCCGTCTGCCACCAGCCGCGCCGCTCCGTCTTCTCAAGAAACGGCGCCGTGATGTACTCGGTATCCGTCGCAAGCACATGATGCTTGAGCATCGTCTCCAGTCGCGTCCCCATCGGACCCTTCAACGTCACATTGCCATACGGCGCCGGAACAAACGCACCCGAGGCAACACCTCCCATGACACACGCCCAAATCAGAATCTTCTTCATTCTCGTCTTCCTCTCTTCATTCAGTTTTCCGTCTGCGAAAATCACGGTTTCTTGACGGTCTTGCGCTTGGCGGCGTTTGCACGGCGCGTGGCGATGTCTTTCGCCGTCTTTTCGTCCGTGACCGCCTTGATCTGGTCCTGCATGTACTTGAGCGACTTTTCAGCGCTCTTGATTTCCTTGGCGACGTCGTCCTTGAGCTCTTCGACGTTCTCGATCGCGTGCAGTTTCTTGAGCGTCTCCTCGACCGCCGGCAGCAGCGCCGGGAATTCCTTGCTCACCACGGCCCGCGCCTCGGCGTCGGCTTCCTTTTCCGGCACGCCTTCGGCCTTCGCATTGTTGTAGGCCTGGTCGCCCACCTCGGCGATCTTGTTGAACGCCGCGATCTTCGGCGCGAGCGCGGGCTGCAGCAATTCTTTCTTGAGCTTCGCCTTGCGCGCCTTCTTCGCCTCGACGCGCACCTTGCGCTCCTGGGCCTGCTTGACGAGCCGCGCAGTCTCGGCCTGCGCTTCGGCGCTCGCACGCTTCGCCTGGTTTTCCTTGGCCCACTTGAGCGTCTTTTCCGCCTCTGCAAGCTGTTTCACGCGGTCGGCTTCGATTTCCGCCGGCACCTGAACCGCACGCAGATCCTTCACGGCCGCTTCCAGCACGGGAATCGCCTCCGCGAAGATCGTGCTCATCATCGCCCGCGCCTCGTTCGAGGCCTCCTTCTCGCTCACGCCTTCGAACTTCGCATTGCGGTATGTCGCCTCTGCCGTATGCTCCATCTTGTCGACGACCTTGAACTTCTTGTCGAGCAACGGTCCCAGGTGCTTGTCGAGTAGTTTCTCGTGCGCGCGGCGCGCGGCCCTCTTCTCGGCCTTCGTCATCTCCTTCGGCTTTTCAGCCTTTGCCGCCGCCGGTTCGGACGGCTTCGCCTTCTGCGCCGCCTCCGCCCCTTGCACCGCCAGACCCATCGACAGGGCCGCCACGAAGCAACCCACCATCATCAGTTTTTTCATTTTCCGTTATCCTTCCGATCGACATTCCATTGATTGAATTTTGCCTCGGTCGCCGTGAAGCGCGCCTTCTCTTGGGGCGTCCAGTTGTTCGCCTCGTCATACGAACCGCAGAACGGCACGCCCAGATCCACCCAGCACGCCAGCGTGCGCAACTCCGCCTCCGTGAGGGCTGGACAATGTCCGCGGTCGAGATGCGCCGAGAACCAGCTGCTCGCAATCGACCCGCGCGAACCCGGACGGATCCGCGTCGGCACCGAGGCCGCGCTGATCCAGTTGAGATCGACATGGTCCGGCTCGCCGCGCGCGCCGATCGAATCGGGCTTGTTGGGCCAGATCCGCTGCAGCGGACCGTGCGTGAGCGTCATGTAGCTCTGATACCAGAACCGCTTCGCCAGCGGATCCGCCACCTTTTTCGCCGTGAGATCGAGCACCCCCAGACGCTTCGCCGGATCATGGCACCCGATGCAGCGACGATTGAGAATCGGCTGCACATCCTGAGGATAGCTGAAGCCGCGCGCCGGCTCTTTCAAGACACCATACCGCACCTTGGACCAGTCCTTCACCGCCGTCTGCGTGGACGGCGCCTCATTGGCCGATTCGTGGCATCCGACGCACCCGAGGTTTTCGCCCGGCTGCAGCGTGGTCCAGCTGCGCATCGTCTGCACCACGCGTCCGCGTGCGTCGAGCAGCTGGAAATAGAGCGGCTTTTTCGCCGGCGCTTCAAAGGCCACGCTGCCATCGGCTTCCACGGGCACTTCGCCCCACACCTTCTTGATATCCCACACACCGCGTCCGAGCGAAGGCGGCGTGCTGCACAGACCCAGTCCGCCCGGACCCAAATGTTCCGTATGCCCGATGCCCACATGGCGATAGACGATTTCGACGACACGCAGACTCTTCACGCACCCGCGCGCCACACCCTGCATCGCCTGCCCCTTGTAGACATCCGCCACGGAAAAGACGCCCGTCGACTTCGACCGGTCGACCGTGGAAGCCGGCACGGGCATTGTCCGTACGCGCACCGGCACCGGACGTCCACATGGGAACTTACCCTGCCGCGACACGAGCAGTTCGCGTCCGCCGTTGACGTCGGTCCAGTAAAGTCCGAACGGCGCCATCCGTGAACGCCCCTTGCCCCAGCCTTCCGGCAGGAACGACAGGACCACGCTCGACTCGTCGACCGGATACGGATAGAGCGCCAGGCGGCCTCCCTGTCCAAAGGCGTCGACCCGCACGGGCTTGCCCTTCCGCAACGGTTCCATTTCCCACACGCCCGACTCTTCCTGACGGCCCGCGCGCGGATCAATCCGCAGCAGTTCGCCCGGCTGCCAGGTATGATGCCCCGTGCCGACCGTGAAATAATACGGACTCCCCGGCACGCGGCGCGTGTGCAGCATCGTCGTCGGATACCACGAGTTCTCGCCGTACACCGCCCGCTGGCGCGTCCCGTCGCTTGCCATGCCGAAAAGGATCTGCGGGAACATCTGCGAACGATCGTTGTAGTCCCAACGCATGTACAGCACCATGCCGTCGTCGCTCAGCGTGGGATAGACGTCGTGCACCTGGTCGTAGGTGATGCGCGTCAGCTCGCCGCCCTTCGCATTGATGCGGTAGAGATTGCTCACTTCGGTCCAGAAGCAGTCGACGATCTGGCAGCACCGCGACGAACTGAAGAGGATGTTTCCATCGGGCAGATAGCAACCCTCATAGTCCGCCACGCCGCGACCGAACGTCAACTGCCGCGTCTGTTTCGTCGCGAGGTCGAGTTCATAGAGATGGAAGTCATCCTCGCGATCGTTCGCCTTGTAGGCATACAGCACACGCGTTCCGTCCAGCGACACGTCCACATCGCGGAAACAGCCGGTCTTGGTTTCCAGAAGCGGCGTCTCGCGCCAAAAACCGTCTGGCGTGTATTCGGCCAGATAGAGTCCACCGCCCACGGGTCCCCATGACCGTTCAGCCGCCGCGTCGGAGAGCGCCTCCGTATACGCGCAATACGAACCGCCCATCACATAGTGGCGCGCATAGACCCACTGCCGCGCGAGTTTCGCCGCGCCGGCAAGCCGCGTTTTCCGACGCGCCACACACGCCGCCCGATAGCGTGCGATCCACGCGGCCTCGTCTTCGCCGTCCCGGCGCGCAAGCCCCAGCTGGGCCCCGGCCCGCGTCAGCAGCGCCGCCCGGTTTTGGTCGGTCACCACCTGCCGCACGCCCAACCCCGCATCCTGCGAAATCCAGTCGTCCAGCAATTCGTCGGACGCAATCGCTCCCGCGCCCCAAAGGGCCATCAGGCCGACAGCCGCAGACCTAATAACAATATCGCTCATTGCTTTTCCTTCGTGATGACGCCCTCGGGGGTGTCGCGGGTGAGGCCGCTGAAGGTGTAGAACGGGCCCTTCGATCCGTCTTTGTGGACGGACCGGATGGCATAGTAGTAGCGCGTATGGGTTTTGAGATTGCGTTCGTCCACGCGGTTCACCGCAAACGCGAGGCCCTTGTGGACTTCGGGGGTCACCGTGCGCACGAGATGCGCCGCATCGCGCGGGAAGTCCGGTGTTTCACTGCGGTAGAGTTCCCAGTGCTTGAAGTCGGGCGACGGATCGAGTCCCCATTCGAGATAGAGCTGTCCCAGCCGTTCGCCGTGCGTCGCATGCGGCGTCGTGATGAGTCCCGTATACTTGAACCCGTCTTCCATCGGTTTCGCGAATGCGATCTTCTTGCCGTTCGAAATGCGCACGGTCGCATATTGGTAGGGTTTGAGTTCCAGCACGTCCGTCTTCCCCTTCCAGGGTTTCTCCAGCACCGTGCAGCGCGCGACCTTCGCACCCGGCACAAGCTGCTGCTGCACCTTCGCCGTCACGGTGCGGCCTTCCGTTTCGCGGAAGCGCGCGATGAAGCCAGTACCGTCTTCGGCGGCCTTGAGTCCGCAGAGGATGACGCCCGGCACATCCGTCTTCACGTACTGATCGGACACGGACGCCAACCGCGGATTGACCGTCCGCGCCGCGAATGCGGGCACATGGTTCGCCTGCCACGAACCCTTGTAGCTCGTGATCGCATAGCGGAAGCGGAAGTTGAAGCTGTCGCCATCGGGCTTGTGTTCCACCAGCCAATCGTTGAAGAGGCACGGATAGATCGCGCTCTTGCCCTTCGGCGCCCGACCCGTGTAGCAGGTCTTGTCCGGATGGATTTCGCCGAATTCGCACAGGGACGAATCCAGCTGCACCACGGCGATACCGAAGTCCCGATTCTCGACGCCCACCCATTCGCGCGCCCCCACGTAGGAGTCGGTGCTGTGTCCCGTGAGGTCGAGGTAGGGACGCATCACCGGACCGTTCAGCTGCGCGTAGAAGGTCCCCTCCGGCACGTCGAACGGGAAGGCCATATAGCCGTAGCGCTGATAGCGTTCATTGCTCTTGCACCGCAGCTTGCGCGCGTGCTTGATCTCGAGTTCCACCCACACGCGCTTCGCGTTCGGGTCGAGCCGCACCGTACGGATGATTTCCGCGTCGAGCGCCTTCGCCGGATCGGCGGCATACGTCTTGTGGTTGTCGCTCGTATAGCGGAATTCCACCGCGCCGTTCAGCAGTTCGCGTCCCAGCTCCTTGTCGTAGAGCGAAGTGACCACGCCGTTCTTCTGGGTCACACGATACCAGCGGTTCTCCTCGCATTTTCCATTTTCCACTTTACATTTTACATTCGGCATGTTTTCAGTTTCACATTTTACATTCGCAAACCGCGCAACGGTTTGCTCCGCCTTCTCGACCCATTCGAAATGCTGCATGCAGGTTTCGAACACGCGCCGTCCCTGATAGCCGGCCGGCGTCGCATAGCTGTGTTCGTCGTTCATCACGAGGCCCCACCAGGCGCGACGGAAGTCCTCCGCCGGATAGGAAGCGCCCTTCGTCGCCGCCACACACCGCTCCGCCTCGGTCGCGGCGAGTCCGCGATCGGCCGCGAGCTTGCGGGCAAGGCATTCCGGCATCGAGTGGAGGAACTGCACCCAGCCGCTCGTCATTTCACCGCGCAGCGTCTGCAGCTGTTCCACGCCCTTCGACTGGCGCAGCGCGGCGAAGGCCGTGTCCGGATTCGCCACCGTGTGCATCTCGGGCCAGCGCCACTTCGCGTTCCATTGGCGGAAGAGTTTGCTGACGCGCGGATTGGGCCATTCATCGTCGCAGTAGAAGGAGGTGAGCCACACGTCGATCGGATAGCGCTTTTCCAGTTTGGCGAGTTGCGCCGGCATCAGGCTTTCCATCCCGCAGAAGGACGGAATGCCGAAGTCGCCGGCCGTGATGGTGTAGTGGTTGCCCGCGAGGACGAGCAGTTTCGAGTCGCGATCGGCCGCCTCCCACCAGAACAGCATCGGCAACGGCGAATCCCACCGCACGTCGACTCGGGCGCCACCGCCCTGGGCGTCGGGATTGTGGACGTGTCCGCGCTTGGTCCGGTCGTAGGGAATGCAGGTCGACGGCAGCGGATTCCATTGGTTCGGCAGGAAGACGAGATTCTCGATGCCCGCTTCGCGATAGGGCTGGACGATGCTCCACGAGAGGCCCGGATTGTCCGCCATGATCATCGTCTTGGGCGCAAGGCCCCAGCGTTCTTCGAAATACTTGCGCGTATAGGCGCTGCGGCACATCTGTTCGAACCCGTAGGCCTGCAGGATGTTGCCCGCGCAGAGGGCGGACACGCCGAGGCGGTCACGCATCATTTCATTCGCCACGAGGGAACGGGTCTCTGCCACGCCCTTCTCGTGCGGGTAGTTGTGGAAGAACCAGTAACCTTCCAGCGTATAGCGATAGGCCGCCGGATCGGCATCGTAGGGATCCTCCGCCACAAGCTTGCGCGCGGCATCCGTGCGGACGACCGAACCATGCCGCTGCACATACTGCGGGTGGTGGAGTCCGATATCCGTGTGCGAGGCCGTCAGACAATAGATCTTCCATTCGCGCACCGGCGGAAGATTCGCCGGCAGCTCAGCCAGCGGTACCAGCTGATAGAACGGTTCACCGCCCACATCGGAGCTCACGAGACGACGTCCGTCACGCGTCACCAGCGAGTAGGCCTTCGTAATCGTGCGCGCCTTGCCCTTTTCCCACACATAGGCACGCGTGCTGTTCCGGGTGATCGGGAAGGCGTTGTCCACCACATCGAGATCGCGCCAGTTCACGCCGTCGGACGAAGCCTGCAGCCGCCATGCTTCGGGATTGCGGTCGGGGTATGTCTCCGTGTCCCAGCCCGTCGACCATTCATAGCGCGTGACCTCGACGGGTTGCGGCGCCTCCAGCATAAACCAGGCGGCACCGACGGTCTTTGCGTTCCTCGCGCGGTCGTCGTACCACTTCGTCTTGGGATCGCCGTCCAAGGCCGCCGTCGGTTCGTAGGTCGGACGCACGACAAATCCGTTCGGCGCCTTCGTGGTCGTATCCCAGGCCACCTTCGTAAATGCCTTCGTGATCTCCCGCGCACCCTGGAAGAATTTCACGTCGTTGATCTGCACCGCCCCACCTTGCGTGCGGTCAACCTTGAACCGATAAAAACGAAAAGCTTCGCCCGCGTTCGCCGAGAGCGCCAATGCGAGCATTCCCACCAAACAGATTTTGTTCATCATCTTTTCCTTTCCATGGAATGGAACCATTCTATCAAACTCGGCCCCCACCGTCAAACTACCAATCGCCCCCGTCGTCCAGCATCTGGACTTCGGAAGCCTGAATCAATTCGTCCAGGACTTTTTCGAATTGGACAAATCCTTCCTGGGTCGAGACCACACGCAGCACCCCGACTTTCTTTTCCTCATAGGTGATGTTCGAATCGGGCGGCAGCTTGACCCCGCAGTCACGAAGGTACTTGTTCCAATCCCGATGCGGCTCTTTAGGCTGCAACATATAGGTGCGCATCCCGTAGTCCTCAACAATGACCCTCTTGGGCGTAATGACGACAGTGGCCCCCTTCACCTCGAACCGATATCCCCTCACCTTGCACGCCAGCTTCACCGCATCGTAAACGGAAATTTCACTTGCCCGGCAATCCCCATTCTGCACCGAGTCTTCCCAATTACGAGGCTTATTGACATTCCAGATGATTTTCACATGGGCGCCGTTCTTTTCGTTGTCCTTCTCCATCGCGCGCTGAGCCACCTGGACAACGTCCTCAATCGTGTTCGTGGGTGCAAGGACAAACTCCGGGAGTATGACCTCGTGCAGATGTTTGATGGTCTTGACCTGGGTTTCGAGTTCGATCCGGGTTTGGGTCGACTCCCACCATTTCTGCAATTCCACTTTCAAGAAGGAGTAGAGTTTACGGCGATCATCCTCGTTCTTCAGCAGGCGAACATAATGCCGCTGCCGCGAATCGGTCAACCTCGAGCGCCCGGGACGACTCCCCAAATCGAACCCCTGGACCTCGCCCAACGCATCATCTACGATAAGACCATATGACTGCCATTTCTCAGGAGAATCGCCATCCAGGAGATAATACTCGCAACAGACGAAATCCCGGGTAGCGGCGACGGTACGGCCCATCATCACATTCAGCATCCCTACCTGGTCGACAGACAGCGGAAGCGATCGACGAATCGCCCGCTCGGAGGTCCACACCGACCGTTCGGTCTTCACAAGCCGGATTTCAGGATCCAGAACGGGGACATCCTGCGGGTCGAACAAGTGCGCTCCCTCGCGATCCCAGGCAAGGCCAAAAGCCTTTTCAATCTCGGCAAGGGCCGTACGCACCGTCTTGCCTTTGAACGAGAACGACCGTCGAACCTTGGATTTCAGACGAGAATCGAAACGAATACGCTCATTCCTTTCCTCCATCACCTTTTCAATCGGTGCCATCGCCTCGGCAACGGTCACGTCCTTGAGTTCTACCGGCGGACAATTCGTTGCATACACGCTCGTACTCCAATCGGCAAATGGCGAATCGCCCGGGACAGAATAGGCCACGCTCCAGGAATCGTATTTGCGATTCACCCTCATGGAGACATCGGGTAGTTCGCCAACCTTCAGCAGCATGTCTTGATACGACCCCGAAGGAAATTCCACATCGTATTTCCGGGTCCAATTGACGCTGCTCGGACAACCACGGATGTCCAGACTCGAAACATAGATGAGAGCAAATTCATCGACCCCCTTCGCCATCGCCCGTTGCCGAAGGTCGGCGAGAATCTCGTCCAGCGTCGCCCCGTGATACGACAACGCCGGCAATCGACAATTGGCCAAGGTTCGAATACGATCGTTCCAGCACAGTCGATCCGGTTCGACCCGATTGGTGATGGCCCCGCCATGGGCACGTAGCCAGTCGCGCCGTCGATGGATATATTCGACCACAAATGGAATGTTGTTTGACAGGCAGTTCTGAAGGGAACGGATTCGCCCCAGCAGATTCCGCCGATGCAGATTGTAGGAACGAAGTTTTTTCCAGTCCCCATTTTCCTCGTCCGACTTGAGTTTCGGATACTTCTCGAGTTCCGCCTTGAGACGATGCAACTGGTTTGAATACGACACGGCACGGGCTTCCGTTTCCCGTAGGCGTGCCTCCGTTTCACGTGTACTGCAATAGAGTTGGTCGCCCCAACAACGATTCATATAAGGCTCGCCGGGGCGCCCCAAGTCAAAGGCTGCCGCAACAATGTTGGTGACCAGATAGTGGGACGTAAACGTGTAGTGTCTTCCGATGACAAACAGGTTCGTCATCACATCCAAGGGATGACACATGTAACATCCGCACCCACTGTCATTGTACAGGAAATACTTGCCGCGAACGGCATCCGGACTCAAGATGCTGAACAGGACGGCGTGGCAATTCGTCAGAGAGTCATGGTCCAGACGGTCGGGATACATGCGAACGGTTTCGCCCGTATCCAGTTTGACGCGTTTCTCATAACCCACAGGCGTCGCCACTACGGCACCTTCCGGCAGGCCATAGTCATCAAGCTTTTCCGCTGCCGACAGTCCTGTCGCCAGTACAAGGAACACCCACGCAACTACCATTCGTATTTTCATAGACGTTATTGTAGCCAATTCCCCGCCGTTTGTAAATAAAAAAGACGGCCGCGCCAAAGCGCAGCCGTCTTTTTGAGACTCACGAGAAGTGAACTTACTTGTTCAGCGCTTCCGTGACCGTCGCGAGGATCTGGCGGAGAGCCTTCGGCACGCGCGCGGCCGTCGTGGACTTCACCGTCGTATCCTTCGAAGCCTTCGCATCGTACTCGTCGTACGAAGCGCCGACCGTCGCGATTTCCTTCTTCCAGCCTTCGACGTCGACCTTCAGGATTTCCTCGAGGTCGGCCTTGACGACGTGGAACTTCGCCGTCTCGTCGTTGTTGGCGAGGTCGATGTCCTTCGCAAACGGGATGTTGCCGATCGCCGTCTCGTTGGCCTTGACCTGGCC
>JAKSOY010000141.1 GCA_024405255.1 Kiritimatiellia bacterium | reverse complement strand
TTCGCCGAAAAGGCGCAGAAGATCAAGAACAAGGTGAAGGGCGCGATGATCTACCCGTCCGTGGTTCTCTTCGCCGCGATCGGTATCACGGGCTTCTTGCTCGTGACCGTCATTCCGAAGTTCCAGCAGGTGTTCAACGACATTCTCGGCGGCCAGTCCTTGCCGGCCATCACGGAATTCGTCATCAAGCTTTCCGAAGCCGTGCAGCACAATGGTCTGCAGATTCTGATCGGCTTTGCGGCGGCTTATGTGCTCTACAAGGTCTTTGCGAAGACGAAGGTCGGTTCCTATCAGCTGGACCGTCTGCGCATCAACGTGCCGGTGATCGGTACGCTGATCCGCCGGACCTGCATCTCGCAGTTCTCGCGTACGCTTGGTACGCTGCTCTCTTCGGGCGTGCCGATTCTGCAGGCGCTCGTCATTGTGCGCGACACGACGGGCAATCAGGTCGTTCGCAACGCCATTCAGATGGTGCATGACGCGGTGAAGGAAGGTGAATCCATGACCGACCCTCTCGCGGCTTCCGGCGTGTTCCCGCCGATGGTGGTGTCGATGGTGCAGGTCGGTGAGGAAACCGGTGCGCTGTCGGACATGCTGACGCGTGTGGCGAATACGTATGACGACGAAGTCGACAACGCCGTGGCCGGTATGACGGCCGCCATTGAACCTGCGTTGATCATCTTCCTCGCCGTGGTGGTCGGTACGATTGTTATCGCCATGTTCTTGCCGATGATTAAGATCATCTCCTCGGTCTCGGGCGCTGGTGCCAGCACCTAAGGCGAAGGGAGGTCGTTCCGTCAAAGTATGGGGAACCGGATTTCATCGCAACCGGCGGTGAAATCCAAATCCGAAACGGGGAATAGAAAATGAACTTGAGACGAACAGGATTTACGCTCATTGAGCTGTTGATCGTTACAGTCGTAATTGTCACGCTCATGGGAGTCGTCTTCCGTCTGGCGAACATCGGAGGCGACAATCGTTATCGTGCCATTACGATTCGTCGTATGCAGTGTCTTGAGAACGCGCTTTCGGGCTACTATGCGGCCTACGGGTCGTATCCGCCCGTGCCGTTGCAGGGTCGCAGCCGCAGTATCTACACGGAAGTGGATACGTTTGGCGTTCAGTCGGGCGGCAATGAAACGCAGGGAACGCTGAGTCCGTTGCGGATTCACCACGCCTGCCGTGCGCAGCCGGTCGCCGCGCTCTATCCGACGCGTGCGAATGGCACGTGGCCGGAGTCGATGCAGAAGCTCTCCGAGGCCTGCACCTACTACCATGGCAAGTCGACGAAGTACAAGAACAAGTTCGAAGTCATCAAGAACGCCGGTGGTATCAATGTCGAAAACCTCAACTGGGGCGAATCGAAGAGCGGAAAGGACAGCGTCCAGTTGTTCCAGTTCGGTCTAATGTCGTTCCTGTTGCCGCGCTACTTCTTCATGTTTGCGGGCAATGAAGGCTTCTATACCTCCTACGGCGGAAAGAACCAGTGGGGTGCCAACAACCAGCTGCCGTGCCGTCTCGATACGGGCGTGCCGTTTGCGGGCTGGGGAGAAATCCGCCAGATCATGGGCGGCAACAACAGCGACGGCCGCATTACCGACCAGGATGCGGGCATGATTTCGAACCTGACGAGCCAGAGCGTCTGTGCGCGCTGGATGCCGAATCTGCAGGGCATCGTCACGGGTGGCGGCACCTATTACGGGGTCAACACCTACTGTTCGGAAAATGACGACTCCTATTTCCAGATTCCGAGTTTTACGGGCGATGGGATCGAGTATAGCGAGCTTCATGTCCAGACGCGTACCGGCTACGCGGGTTCGAATGGAGCTGGCGGCGACAACTACATCTTGAACTGTCAGACGGTTCGCGATGGTTGGCATATGGACTTCTACTACTATTCGGATGCACCGTATCAGAGCTATCGTCTCTGGTCGGCCGGCCCGAATCGCCGTACGTTTCCGCCGTGGTATGATCTCAGCCAGTTCTCGGCATCCGACATCTCGACCATTAAAGGTTATGTCGGAGACGACGTCGTGCACATGAGCAACTGATGATTTCGAACGTCTCTTTTCAATCTTCACTTCAAGAGTAACTTTTGGATAGCCTTATGAAAAAGTCGAATAAAGGTTTTACATTGATTGAAATGCTGGTGGTGCTCTGCATCATCGGCATCCTGATGGGTGCGTTGTTGGCGGGCTTCAGCCATGTCACGCGTGCCGCGCAGAAGGCGCGCGCGCAGGAGCTTGTCTCCAACGTGCACACGGCGCTTTGCCTCATGTTGCAGACGAATGGCGTGTGGCCGTCGAACTATAACAATGCCTTGAAGCTCTATGGCGGATCCGACGGAAACGGCAAGGGCTGCATTGAAAACGTTGCGCGCGTCTTTGCCGACAAGGGATTGCTCGGCATCAACGTCTCGGGTGGCGTGCTCAAGGGCGTTGACCGCTTCGGTATCGTGAGTCCGTGGGCGCAGAACGTGTTGAAGCGCAGCCAGTCGGCCAGCACGGCGACGCCGGTTCCGACGGGCGGGACGATTCGCGACCACATCATCTACTATGCGATCGACACGGATATGGACGGTATCGTCGAGGCGAAGGTGTGCGGCGAAAATGTGAAAGTGCGCGATAACGCGATCGTCTGGTGTGCGGGTGCGGACGGCAAGCTCGGTTCGTCCTACCACAAGCGTACGAAGGAAAATCAGGATAATGTCTACAGCTGGCGTCGTAATCAGGAGGTCTTCAACAAATGAACCGTGTTCTTCGTAAAGGTTTCACCATCGTCGAAATGCTGATGGTGCTGGGCATTATCGCCGTTCTTCTGGGACTCGTCACGTCGGCTGCCATGACGGCGATCCGCCATGCGCGCGACCACAAGGCCTCGGCCTGTCTGCAGATCGTCCAGAGCGGTATTGCAACGTTCCGTTCGCAGAAGGGTGAATGGCCGGGCGCGATCAAGGGGTATTCCGAGAACGGTTTGCCGAACAACCAGCATACCTATACGCTGACGACAGCCGAATACGATCAGGTTCTGACGGAAGTCGTCAAGGAATCGATCAATCCTTCGGGCGGCACGCCGATGCTCGACGTGACGGGCCTGATTGTGGCGCCGAAGAGCAGCAATGGTTCCTGGGGCGTGGAATTCCGCGAAGCCATCAAGAAGCAGAAGCGTCACGGCGCGAAGATCAAAGTTTCGGAAATGGCCTTCGGATATCAGAATTCGAGTGGACGTTTCAGCCGGTTCAAAATCATCTACAATGGTGATTCGGACCATGTCACGGTGACGAAGTAGTTTTGGGAATCAATCTCATGAGAGTACAAAGCAACTCAAATTTCGGGCGGCGTGTACGCGCTGGCTTTACGCTCGTCGAACTGATTGTCGTGATCGGTTTGATGGCGCTCCTGGCGACCATCTCGACAAGCGGATACTTCGCCGTCCAGCGTGGTATGGCGGCGCGTGGCTGCATTCAGGATACGGCGTCGATTATTCGTTTCGCCATGCAGACCTGTCTGATCGACCAGGTGCCGACGGCTGTTCTGTTCTACAACTACCGGACGGACCGCGCCAACAATGGCGGCGACGCCTACGGGCGTGCGATGGCCATTCGTATGACGGGACGCATTTCGTACGTTGCCAACGGCGGATCTTCCGTGCAGGGAGCGACGGTTACGGGCGGCATGCTGGTGGACGAGTTCGCGGATTGGAACCAGTCCTACTCGCATGAAGCCACGACGGGGGCGAAAGCGCTTTCGACGCGAATCTTCCGCATGCAGAGTGAAAACGAGCTCAAGAACGGTCTGAACAAGTGCAGTTCGCTGATGTACAATTGGGTTGGTTACGCGTCCTTGGACCGTTTCAACTCGGAGTATATGGTCGGGGCGCGGCAGAAAGTTGAAGACTTCTGCTCGACCTACGGATTGGCCGATAATACGGGCTCTTCGGCCTATCCGAATGGTAATGCCTATCGTTGGGGTCTTCCGTTCCACCAGAAAAACGACGGTCTGGGACCGTCGGGCTGGCAGATCGGCGATGCGTACGGCACGCAGATCGCCGAGTTCACGTTGCCGAAGAACTACATCTTCGGGAAGAAGGCTCCTCAGGATACGAAATTGGAACCGCCTTCGGATGTCAAGGCTCTGGTCTTCTGGCCGGAGAAGGTGACGAGTTCTCAGGCCTATGAATTCTCGACTCAGGATGTGCTGATCTCGATGTTGAACGACGTTGAAGGCAAGGACATCGTGGAGGTCGGAAAGGTCGATCGCAGTGTGTTGCGTGATCAGGACTAAGGTCGGGCGAAGGACGTGAATTTAGATTTGAGGATTCGAGACATGAAACTGAATCTTAGAAAAAAACTCGGCTTCACCTTGATGGAGGTGAACCTGGCCGTGTTCATCATGGCGGCTGGTGTTTTGGCGATGGTCTCGCTCTATCCGCTTGGCTATCGCGAGAATCAGCAGAGCGTAGACGATGTGAAGGCGGCTGCGTATGCCGATGCAGTATTCAATCAGATCGCCGGTGCGCTTTCGGCCCGTAATCTGACGTGGCAGGATTGGGAGAGCAGCGTGCGTACGGCCGTGAATGTGACAGGTGCGAACGTGGGCAGCCGTGGTGGCGGCTGGGCCAAGTTCTGCAATACCGCGCAGGGTTATGCGCCGAGGAAGAAGGGTGAAATCAACAGCATCTCCCGTCAGGTTTTCCAGGCGCTGACAAGTAAGGCCGGTAAGGCGGGCGGCAGTGCGAAATGGCCGGTTGACAGTGATTTGACCACCGCGCTTGTCGCGCAGTGGGGAATTGCCCGTTTGGGGGGCGGAAACTATCAGGAAGATCATTCCCGTGTGACATTGAGCATGCGCGTCTCGCGTAACTCGGGTTCGCTCTTTGCGCAGCCGATCTTCCTCACGGAAATCCATTTCCAGGGCGATCAGATGGAGGCGAACCAGTGAAACAGATACAACCTTCCGTTCGCAGCGGTTTTACGCTGTTGGAAATGCTCGTCGCGTCGTTGCTGATGGGCATGCTCGTGACGATTCTGACGATGGTGTTCAATGCTTCTTCGATTGCCTGGCGAACGGGTAAGGCCGGCATTTCGCAGTTGTCGTCGATGCGTCGTCAGCTTTCGCTCGCCCAGTATCGGGCGGACAATCTGCTGCCGGTCGTCGACCCGAAAAGCGCGTCGACTGTCGGTTGCATCGGCAGTGCCTGGAAGTCTGACGGAACCATCCGTACGCGTGCTGTTTCGAAGATGCCGGGTGACAATGGATTCACGACCCCGAGTTTCAATGATTTCGACAGTGCCAAACAGACGTTGAACGTGCCGTCCTGGGTTGAATTCACCTGTTCGGCTTCCATTCAGCAGGGTTCCTCCAAGTCCTATGTCGTCGGCGTCCATTCGTGGGGACCTGATGGCGTACGGGATACCGAGGATGATATCACCACGTGGCCGTTGGAGGTCGAATAACCATGATTTCGCAGAAGATTAAATCCGGTTTCACGATGATCGAGCTTCTCGTGGTGGTGGGCATGCTCCTGCTTCTCGCCGCCGCGCTCACGACATCGATCTCAGGCGCTAACAAGCGTGCGAAAATCCAGGCTTGCACGGCAGAAGTCCAGGAAATGACAAACGCCATCCTTGCGTATGAAAACTATGCAAAGGACGGCGAACTCAAGGAGTTGAACGATGTTGTGGCGACGGTCTCCACGTTGTCGTTCATCCTGGGCGATGGAGAAAATGGATTCACAGGAAAGAAAGTTCCGGTTCTCTACAAGGGACATCCGGATACCAAGGGTAACTTCTTGGACCCGTGGCAGCGTCCGCTCTATGTGACCATTCGCAAGGGCACGATTCGTCCGAGAGAAAAGGGAAACAACACGCTGGGAAGCTATGTGATGTTTCCGAACTACAACCGCCGTCCGGCGACCGATTTGGAGGCGGCTAATAAATGAACAAGGTGAATTTCATGGCTAAGAATAGAAAAGAGGGCAGTGCGCTGCTGATCGTGCTCGGGTTTCTCTCGTTCATGATCGTCTCGGCCGTTGCGTTCTCGATCTACATGCGCGCCGAACGTCTGCCGTCTTCGGCCTTGCGCCGTACGGTTGCGACGCGTCAGCTTGCCAAGGCTGCCTTGGCGGAAGCCATTGCCCGTATTGACGATGCGGTGCGTGGTTCGCCGTTCCCCGGTCTGAACGACAATGATTCTAAGGGGTATCAACCCCGAGGCGACACGGAAAACCACTGGCTGGGTCGCGTGTTTATGCCGCCGAATCCCAGTTACAGCGGTAACCAGCGCTATTACGCGCCGGCACCCCAGACGGTCAGCGTGCTGACGATCGAAGGCCTCGGCTATGTGCCGCCGCCGTTGGTGAACGACGCTCGCTTCCTGGGGCGTTCGACCTGGACGGCTGCATGGGAAAATCTGCCGTACGACGCCGGACGCTTCGCCTTCATGGCGTTGAATGTGTCCGACTACTTCGACGTCAACCGCCTCTATGCGGACAAGCCGCGTACATCGAATGCCGACGGCCGCATTTCGCTCGCGTATCTGCTGGACCAGGGATTCCGTCCGCTGATGAACAACACCGGCGGCGAAAGCACGAGTGTCGATGGCTTCCAGACAGGTTCGACCAAGCAGTTCGACCAGCTGGTGCATGACCAGCGCGAGGGCGGCAATGACAACAATCCGGTCGGCAAGGACGCACCGTTCGTTTCGATGCTCGACTATCAGTTGAGCTTGAAGAACGGCATTTCCGGCGTGATGCCGTCGCTGTTCTACAACTGGATTGAACAGAAGGGTGTCGACAAGGTGTTCTACACCTCGGGCGATGCGAATCTTCAGGCTGCCGGTCGCCAGCCTTTCGTGACGGAGTCCGTTGCGACGAATGAGGCGTATGAAGTCGACATTGCCTACTACCAGGCGCCGAACGGCAAGAAGCAGAAGGGGCAGCCGTTCGATACGGAAGTGGCTCAGGATACGATGTCGTTCATGCAGGTTAACGCCAAGGCCGCGTCGTCGAAGTTCTTCGCGCCGTTGACCAAGCCGGCTACGACGACCGAGAGTACGATCAAGTTTGCGAACGGTCTCCAGGGCCTCTCCATGTTCGCCGCCGTGATGTACGACTATCTTGACCACAACGACATCCCGTTGTCTCTCGCCTGGCCGTGCGTTGAACGCGTGCCGATGCTTGCGGCGATCGAGCCTGCGTTCCAGGTGAATGTGCCTCAGATCCAGCCAGCTGGACGCCCGGAACAGACCACGTGGGATTTCGATCCGAACCAATGGTTGGGGTCGGGCATGCTGAGCGCGGTCTGGACATTCCCCTTCAAGCGTAATGAAGCCGATCGCAACGACACCTTCAAGGCGCAGGCGCTTGTACGTATCTTCCTCGCGCCGGAAGGTCTTTCGATGCGTGCGGCGGAGGGGCTTGGACAGCTTCTGCGTCCTCAGAATGACGGCGAGTGGAAGCAGAAGGGCGATATGTTCAAGGTCGGTAACCAGAATAACGTCTTCTGTCTGACGCTCGTTCTCAATGAACAGAACGTGCAGCTTCCGAGCAACATTCGTACGGAAGAAGAGGCGGGTGGCGTGCTCCAGTTCCCGATTAACATCGGTGCATTGGGCAATGTCCAGAAGGTTCCGCTCGTGACGCGCGTTCAGGAGAGGGATCCGACGACGAAGAAGGACGTCTACAAGTATACGATCAACGTTTCGCCGTTGGGACTTGACGGAAGGCCGATGTTCCAGGTCGGTCAGGTGATCGAGCAGGCCCAGTTCAATGCCACGGCGAACACGATTCTGCGTCCTTACATCGCCGTGTGGATGCGTATCATCAATGGCGACAACAAGACGGTTGATCTTGTTCCGGCCGTGGTGGAAGACGACCAGCAGCTGAATAACGGTAACACGATGGTGCCGGCTCTTTCCGAATACCTGCTTCAGGGACAGGACGGGCCGCTTCTCCGTTTCACGGGTAGTGCGAAGTTCTCGTATGCGGATATGGTGAATAGCCAGGCGGCAGCGGCTCAGTCCACCTGGGAGCCGGCTTCGTTCTCGGTCGTTGACCCGCGTTATAACTGGGCGCCGGAAGACTGGTATGTGACCGAATCGGGCATGACAACGTACCAGAAGTGGCTTGACAAGACGCACAACTACCTTGATTCTGCCCAGGCCGAAAACAATGGGTGCGACTACGATATCTTCTGTGCGGTTTCCAACCAGGGCTTCCTCCAGTCCCTCGGTGAATTCGCGTTCCTGCCGCGCGTGACAAACCCTTACAATAACGGCATTCCTCTTCTGGCGGTCCGCCAGGCGGCCAACGGATATGATGGTCGTCAGCGTGCAAGTGCACAGGAGATTGCCAATAAGGCCTGTGCCTGGGCCACTTACGATATGAATTTCGAAATGTACGAGGCCTTGAATCAGATGGGCATTGGGCGTTCGACGTCGAATGAATGTCTTGTCAACCCGTACACGCCGGAACGTGATATCCTGATGGCGGCCTTGGCGAATACGCCGTGCGACTACTGGGCTGCGGGTGTTGCGCTCGACGAGGAAAATGAACTCAAGAGCCGGTTGGGCGACAAGGAGCTTCCGAAGATCAAGACGTCGACGGAAGGTCTCAAGTATGCGTTCTGCGAAAACAAGAGCCAGAATGGCCAGGCGCGTATCCGCTACAAGGAACTTGAGAATATTGCCAATGTGATCCAGAGTGCCTTCCGGAACGAGAACTTCCTCCAGGAAGGTAAGGGCAAGGTTGGTTCGCACCAGACTTCCGATGCGTGGAAGTACATTTGGGATCAGAAGCTCAATTGGTGGCCGGACCGTAACAACCCTGACTTCTATCAGTTCCTGGGTACGAAGCTGGATGAGCCGCTCTATGGCATCGACCGCAAGTTCCTCAATTCGTATTGGCGCGATTGCTTCGGGAACCAGCAGCAGTTGTTCCTGATCTTCGTGCGTGCCGAATCGAGCGCGATCGGCGGTCCGGGTGAAGGAACCCCGGCGCAGAAGGGCGCGCGTGCTGTGGCTCTCGTGTGGCGCAACCCGGTTGCGACGAGCGATACGTCGACGGGTCCGGATGGGCGTCAGGGAGACCAGATGACCGGATGGGTGGATGATCGTCGTCCGCACCAGACGCGCATCCTCTTCTATCATCAGTTTGATTAAGGTGTGAGGGTCAGTTATGTCGCAGTTGTCGAAAGAGCAGACGGAATCGGTTGCTTCTTGGTTCGCCGCAGGCGCTTCTTTGGATGAGATTCAAAAGCGCCTCAGATCCGAGTTCGATGTGCACATGACTTACCTCGACTTGCGTCTTCTGGTGGCCGATCTGCCGCAGCCGGTTGAAAAGGAACCGGAGCCGAAGAAGACCGCCGCACCGGCGTCTGCTTCGGCTGAACCCGCATACGATCCGCAGGGAATGGATGAGCTTCCGCCTGGCTATTCCGAGGAGGCGGGGATGCCGGACTACGGTTCGGAACAGACGGCCGCGCCGGTCGGACCGACGATGGCCGCGGCTGCGGCGAAGAATCGCCCGACGCGCTATGATTTGGACGCGCCGGATGCCGATCAGGGAATTCCCAAGCCGGATGTTGAGGTTGAAATCGATGCCATCACCATTCCGGGAACCTATGCGAGCGGCGATGTGACGTTTTCAGATGGTACGAAGGGCAAGTGGTATCTGGACCAGTCGGGACGACTGGGCCTTGGAAACTGCCCTCAGGGGTATCAGCCGAGTGCCGCCGACGCGCAGCTTTTCCAGCAGCGTCTGGTCGGGCTGCTGCGTCAGCGCGGTCTCGCGTAAATCACTTGACGAGTTCGTTGAAGCGGATTTCGGATTCACGCTTCACTTGATCGAAAAGCGAAACTCCGTGGCTATCCATTGCGACGACGCAACGGAAGTCTTCCACGAGAAATTCCCAACAGGCTTCGGCGGCGCCGAATTCCTTTAGGAAGTAGACATTAGTGACGCGTTTGATGGCCTGTGCGGTCACTGCTGCGGCACCGCCGACGGCTTGCAGATAAACGGCACCACAACGTTGGCAGGCGTCGAGCACGTGGTCGTTCATTCCGCCTTTGCCGATGATAAGGCGTATGCCGGTTTGTTCGATGAAGGCCGGTTCGTAGGGATTTTCACGGACGCTGGTCGTGGGGCCTCCCGCGACCACGCGCCAGGAACCATCTGCGTTTTTGACAACAACCGGACCGCAATGGAAAAGGGCGCCATCACGAAAATCGACGGGGAGCCGACCGCCGTCGGCAAAATGTTTATGGAAGCGGTCGCGTCCAGTCCAGATCTTGCCGTTGATGCTGACGACCTCGCCAGCTTTCAGCGTCCGCACCTCATCTTCGCCAAAGGGATATTTTAACTTGACCATTTAACTGTCCTTCTCTCGGGATCTCGATAAGCAAACCTATTCACTATAACCTACAACCTATTCGCTATTAGAACGGAGACCATCAGGAAATGCAAAGAGTTCGCCTTCTTGCGGCCCAGCACATATAGGCGACTGTCACAAAGAAACTGGCGGGGAGTCGAGGACGAGCGCCGATTTTGACGGCGAGCAGAGTTGTTTTCCCGCCGAGACCCATCGGACCGATCCTGAGAGAATTCGCTTCCTTGAGAACGCGCTTCTCGAGTTTTGCGAGGGCGGGGTCCGGATTGACATCGTCCATTGAACGCAAGAGCTGGCATTTGGCCTCTTCGAATCCGCTCGCGCGATCGCCGCCGATGCAGACGCCGAGAAATCCTGGCGCACAGCCAAACCCCTGGGCGTTCTGAGCGGCCGACAAAATACAGCGCCGTACCCCCTCAAGGTCGCGTCCGGCACCGAGAGAGGCGTCCGGCAATGAAAACTGACGGCTCATGTTCTCGCTGCCGCCGCCTTTCATAATGAGGCGGATTTTGCCGGCGGAAACCGTCGAAGTCGGCACGTAATGGATGACAGGCGAGCCGGGGCACACATTGGTGTCGATGGATTTCCCGCTGACCGAATCAATCGTGTTTCGCCGGAGCCACCCCTGTTCGCTGGCATACGCAACAGCTGCGTTAAATGCCTTCGGGGGAACTTTACGACGGAGGGCTTCGTCGACGAAGAACGTGAGCGTGCCGGTATCTTGGCAGACGGGCGTACCCGCCGCACGTGCAATCGCCACGTTCTTCAGGATCGTCTCCAGCACCATGCGGGCGCTACTCCCTTTAGCCTCCTGGCGCAAAGCCTTTTTCAAGGCCTTTTCAGCATCCTCAGGAAGCGAACTGGAAGTATCCCGAATCAACTCCGAAATCTGTTTTTCAATCTTTGTCATACTCGCTCTATCAATAGAAATGATTTTCATTAACCCTAACCCCATCCCCC
>JAKSOY010000140.1 GCA_024405255.1 Kiritimatiellia bacterium | reverse complement strand
CGAACCTTTCGGAGGCGCGCGTCTGCAACCCGATCTCCATCGGCCTTGCGCTCGCAACGGGTGCGCTGCAGAGCTACTGGGTCGGCACGGCGGCTGCGACCCTGGTGATGGAGCGCATCGCCGCCGCGAACAAGTCGCCCGCTGACTTCGAAGGCTGCACGGCGACGGTGGAGGAGCTCGACCTCTGCGAGGCGACGGAGCTGCCCGCGAAGTCGCTCATGTACCAGAGCGGGTACCTTACGATCAAAGGGCTCAGCGAGACCGAGGTGGACGAGATCGGTAACCCGAAGTTGATTCTCGGCGCGCCGAACCACGAGGTGCGCGGGGCGATCCGCGCGGGCTGGTTCAGCGGTTTCCTGAAGGTGCCGGCGGACGATTTCGATGCGCTCGTCGATACGGCGAAACGGCAGATAGCCGAGGGGAACATCAAAGGGCTTCTCTACGAGTCGCTGTTCGGTCTCTACTCCAAGTTGCCGCCCACGTGGCGAGTGAAGGACGAGGCGGAAGCCAAACGCTATTTCCTCCTGTTCATGCGAATGGCCGGCGCGAATCCGCAGCCGGAGGTCGCCTCGTTGCAGGGCTACGCCGACGCGATTATCGAGACACCGAAATTCGTGTGGGTGTTCGAGTTCAAGTTCAACAAGTCCGCAAAGGCGGCGATCCGCCAGATCCGCGAGAAGGGCTATGCCGACCCCTACAAGGGCGACAAGCGCCCCGTGACGCTCGTTGGGATCAACTACCGCGCGGCGAAGCGCAACATCGACGAGCCCGCGTTCGAATGTAGAACGTAAAACGCAAAACGTAAAAGTGACCATTGACAGTTTGTGTTATCATTTATGAACAAACAATATTCCACGCCTTTGGCGATGCTTTCCTTCGGGTTGCTTTTGACTGTATTGCACGCGGCGCAGGCGTTCACGCTTGTTTCGGACAGCGCCAAGGCGCGGATCGTGGTGGGTGCGGATGAGCCGGAGCCTGTGTATCTTGCGGCGGTGGATCTGACGAATGACGTGAAGCGGATTTCGGGGGCGGACCTCGAACTCAAGCGCGGGACTTCCGCCGCGAAGGGCGATGTGTTCATTGCGACGACCCGGGACGGACGGTGGGAGGCCTATTCGGTGAAGGAGTTCGACGGCTATCCCTACTACCACGACGTTGTCAACCACGGGGCGATGGCGCGCGTGGCGGAGGCGCTTGTGCGGTCGCGGATGAACATGATCATCCCGGCGAGCTTCCTGAACATTTCGCCTTCGGCAAGGACTACTGCCGCGGAAAGAAGTGGGAGGCGTGGTACCGCGGCTGCCAGAAGGTTTCGCCGCAGGCGCAGTTGAAACGAACCCAGGCGACGCTTAAAACGCTGCGCGCGAAATGACAGCGCGTGAATGTGATAAATGTTGCGATGTCCCTTTAATCGCTCAGAGGAAAGAATGAAATGAAAAACTCGTTAGTCTCTCGAATGTCGTTTGCCGGAAATTCGCGCGGACGATTCCTTATGGGAAGTGTGTTGGGTCTGGTGATGGCGGCCCAGGCGGGGATCTACAATATCCCGTTGAACCAGACGCCGGACCGCGTGAAAACGCCGCTCAAGGTCGAGATGCGCCGCATCGGCACGCTGCAGCCGCGGTCGGTGAATGAAATCCATGGTTCCAACTGGACGCTCGGCTGCGAAGTGCTGGACCGCGACTTCGCGAACTTCGACGAATACAAGGACTATCTCGCGCCGCTCGGCATCAAGACGATTCGCCTGCAGAGCGGGTGGGCCAAGTGCGAGAAGAAGAAAGGCCAGTACGATTTCGCTTGGCTCGACCACATCGTGGACGAGGCTCGTGCGCGGGGATTGAACATCCTTCTCGAAACCGGCTACGGCAACCCGATCTACAAGGGGGGCGGCGGCTGGGATCTCGGCGGCGGGTTCCCGTCCTCCGAGGAAGGTCTCGCGGCCTGGGATGCCTGGGTGGGCGCGATGGCGCGCCATTTCAAAGGACGGGTGCGCGACTGGGCCATGTGGAACGAGCCGGACATCAGTAAGAAGACGGTGGAATCCATCGCTCAATTCAACATCCGCACGGCCAAGGCCATCAAGGCCGTCATTCCGGATGCGCGCATTGCCGGCCTCTCGCTCGCCACGAGCAGCCCTGCGTACTTCGAGAAGTGCCTGCAGGCGTTGGGTCCTGAGGTGAAGCTCTTCGACTGGTTCATCTACCATGGCTACGCCTACTCGCCTGAAAGCACCTACAAGAGCGTGGTCGAGCTGAAGGAGGTGCTCTCGCGCTACCACCCGGGGGCGAAGATGCGGCAGGGCGAGAACGGATGCCCTAGCGAGATGGCCCGGCGCTTTGCGCTCTCTGGCGTTCCGTGGAGCGAATTCTCCCAGGCGAAGTGGGATATGCGCCGCATGCTCGGCGATTTGGGGCACGACGTTGAATCGAGCGTGTTCACGATTTGCGACTTCAACCACGCCGGGCGCGAGATCAATCTCAAGGGCCTGCTGCGCGCGGACGAGGCGCGGAACGTGATCGCCGTCAAGCGCGCCTACTATGCGGTGCAGAACGTGGTGAGCGTGTTCGACGATACGCTCACGCGCGTGAAGGGGTCCTCGTTCGCGAAGGGTTTTGGCACGACGGATTCGACGCTCGCCACCTACCACTACGTGAAGAACACGGGCGCGCCGCTCTTCGTCTTCTGGAGCCAGTCCGGGTCGAGCGAGAGCCTCAAGCCGCAGAAGAAGGGGGGCGAGGTGTTCCTGAAAAGCTATTCGCGGCCGAGCAATTCGTTCCAGACGCGTCCGGCGGTGTTCAAGTACACCACGGGCAAGTCCCTGAAGGAGCCGGTGTGGGTGGATCTCTTCACGGGCGGTGTCTACGCCCTCGCGCCGGAACAGATGGTGGAGACGACGGAAGGCGTGCACTTCCTCGACATCCCCGTCTACGATTCCCCGTGCCTGATCACGGAGCGCAGCGCGCTCGTGCTGCAGAAGTAAGGTCGCTTGTAAATGAAAAGCATTGCTGGAATTACGGTTTTATTGGCCGTCTGTTTGATGGGTGTCCGAGTGGATGCCAGGCAAGTGAAACCGGTGGCGGGGAATGAAGGCGCTGTGCTGTCGAAGGAGGGAAAGGGCGTGTATGCGCGCGTCGAGGCGGCCGTCAAGGAGCTTGGCGCGAAATTCCCGAACTATCCGGCGGCGAAATTCCTCGCCGAGTTCGCCGACCATCGGGCGAAGGACTTTGACTCCGCGACGTTCCAGAAAGTGCTCCAGAAGATGCTCGTGCGGGAAAACCCGCTCGTTAACGCGCACGAGATTCTCTACACCGCGCATCCGATGTGGCGGGCGGACCATCATAACACGGCGACGATTTTCCAGTGCGGTGAGATCAACGAGAAACGCTACGTGACGCAGGGTGCATTGCGGGCGCTCGATGTGAAGACGGGGCGCGTACGCGATGTCGTGCCTGAAGTCGAAGGCCGCACGATTCGCGATCCGGAAGTGGACTGGAGCGGCACGCGCATCGTCTTTGCGATGCGCAAGGACCGTACGGACGACTACCACATCTACACGGTCAATACGGACGGCACCGATCTCAAGCAGCTCACGTTCGCGAAGGGCGTGAGCGACATCGATCCCGCGTGGCTGCCGGATGGACGCATCGTCTTTTCGTCTACGCGCGAGCCGAAGTACTGCATGTGCAACCGCCACATCATGGCGAACCTCTATCGCATGGAGGCGGATGGCGCGAACATCCACCAGATCGGCAAGTCCACGCTTTTCGAAGGGCATGCCTCGGTGCTGGCCGATGGACGCGTGCTCTACGACCGCTGGGAATATGTGGACCGTAATTTCGGCGACGCGCAAGGGCTCTGGGTGTGCAATCCCGACGGGACGCGCCACGCGATCTACTGGGGCAACAACACGACGAGTCCGGGCGCCGTGATCAACGCGCGTGGCCTTTCGAACGCTTCGAAGGTAATCGCCATCCTCGGAAGTTGCCATGACCGCCCCTGGGGTGCGCTCGGCCTCATCGACCGCTCGAAGGGCGTGGATGGGCGCACGCCGATTGTACGCACCTGGCCGGCGGAGTTTTTCAGTCGCGTCCATGAAGGTGGCCCGCACGACTACGATTCAACCTGCAACATCGTGCGCAAGTTCGCCGATCCCTTCCCGCTCGACGACGATCACTTCCTCTGCGTGCGCCAGGTGGGCAAGGGGAAACCCCTCGGAATCGTCTACTTCGACCTTCACGGCAACATGGTCACGTTCCATACCGATGGGCCGGGGTGCCATTCGCCGATGCCGATTCGGGTCACGAAAAAACCGGTGGTGCAGAGCGAGCAGCGGAACTACGTCTCGCCGAACGCGACGGGGTCCTTCTACGTGCAGAACGTCTACGTGGGTACGCACATGAAGGGCGTAAAGCCCGGCAGCATCAAGGCGCTGCGTATCATTGAGAGCCCGGAAAAGCGTACCTGGACCGTTCCGCTCAGCTGGAGCGGCTATGGACAACAGGCGGCCGTGATGAACTGGCACTCCCTTGAGAATAAGCGCATCCTCGGTACGGTGCCGGTAGAGGCGGACGGGAGCGCCTACTTCGAAGTGCCGGGCAACACTTTCGTCTACTTCCAGGCGCTCGACGCCGAGGGGAAGATGGTGCAGTCGATGCGCTCGGGCGCCTATGTGCAACCGGGCGAGCGCTACGGGTGCGTGGGATGCCACGAAAATCGCGTGGGGGATGTGCCGAAGGCGGAGAAGAAGCCGATCGCGCTGGCGCGTGCGCCATCGAAGCTCGATGGCTCCTACAACTTGCGCGGACTCGCCTGCGGCACGCCGCCGCACCTCTATTCGTTCCAGAAGGAAGTCCAGCCGATCTTCAACGCCAAGTGCGTGGCGTGCCATGACTACGGAACGGAAGGGGGCAAGAAGCTCAACCTCAGCGGCGACCTTGGTGCATATTTCTGCACGAGCTACGTGGACCTCTGGGCGAAGAACTATGTGCATTGCATCGGTGCCGGTCCGGCCGTCACGCAGCCGGCCTACTCGTGGGGTGCGCACGCCTCGCCGCTCACGAAGGCGCTTTACGGTCACGGCGATGTGAAGCTCACGGCCGACGAGCGCGACCGCCTCATCACGTGGATGGACATCAACGCGCCGTATTGGCCGTGCTACGAATGCGCCTGGCCCGAGAACCACGGCGGGCGCATGCCGATTACATGCGACGAGTTCAAGCGCCTGAGCGAGATTACGGGGGTGAAGATTGCGCGTCGGAGCCGGGATCGCCAGCTCGAGCAGCTGAACTTCACGCGTCCTGAAAAATCGCGCATCCTCGACGCGGTGAAAACGAGGCCCGCCGCCTACGCGGAGGCGCTCGCGATTCTGCAGACGGGCAAGGATCGCCTCAAAACGACGCCGCGCGCCGACATGGACGGCTTTGTGCCGTGCACGGTCGACCGTGCGCGCGAAGCGCGCTATCAGAAGCGTCTCGCGGAAGAGCGGGCCGTCTATGAGGCGATCCGTACGGGCGGCAAGCGTTACGACGCCCGTCCGGCGCAATGAAAACCACGCAATGAAAAACGCATCCTTGACGGGAGAAGGTTTGTTTTGCTAAAATATCGGCCAACGAGGTAATCGAAAATGCCGAAACTCATGGACAAAAACGACTGGATCCAGACGGTGGCGAATGTCAGCGCCGCTGAACGGGTGTGGTCTGCGAATGTAACAACGGAAGATGGTAATTTCCCTTTGTCCATGCCTGAAGGCGGAGTGTATCAAGTCATTGTAGTTAAGATCGATGCCGTTCCTGAACCTGTTGTTGCCACACGTAAATCGGCACGAGAGATGATTGGCTATGGGGCGAAGTTTCACAAACTCCGTACGACGGATGAATGGATGCGAGAATTGCGTGAGGGGGAAAAAGAGTGATGTGGGTCGTTGACACTTGTGTCATCATTGATATTCTTGATCGTGTTCCTGGTTTGGCAGAGATCTCGGCGGATGCACTTGATGCCAAATGTGGGGAAGGGCTTGTTATTGCCCCCATTACTTTTGTGGAATTGGCACCGGCATTCAATGCTGATGTTGGTGAGCAGTTGGCGTTTCTGGAAGGACTGGGAGTCGCTGTTGATTTTGGTAGTGACAGAAGTTCCGTTCTCGCGGCGCATCGTGCTTGGTACAACCATATTCAGCGTAAGCGCAGGGGCGAGGTTGCGAAGCGGCCGATTGCCGATGTCATGATCGGGGCCTATGCTCTGTCGAAAGGCGGGCTCATCACCCGCAATGAAGACGATTTCCGTTCGTTGTATCCGGAATTGACGATCTACAATCCGGTGCATCCGAACAACTGATCTTTGACATACCGCACGATGTAAATCGGGCGGGTCGGCCGACACGCGCGGGTGCGCGGAGATCGGCGTGACCTACGGCCTCGGGTGAGGCCGAACAGTCAAAACAACTTAGCGTTCGCGCTATGTTGGCTCTAGTGAAACTTAGGAACTTTCAGAAATGAGTCTAACATGGAATGCGAATGCGCACGCTGTGGCGCATTCTCATCGTCGTGTACACGAAAGACGAAGTCATTGGATGTGTATGAACAGGATAAAATTCGCGAATGGACGCACGAGGTTTCAGCGTGGCCTAGCACAAGGCCTTCCATAGTAGAATGTATTGAAGCTAAACATGGAACGGTTACTGTCAAGAAAGTTGAAGTCAAACATTTCAGTGTGCAGACGATAGATGGTGGCAGAGTTGTGTATGGGGATGGGGATAATCTATCCGAGCATAAGTTGATTTTGAGGTTCTGGTGGGATGGAATATTACATGAAGATGGTCATACAGACATGGGATTCATTTTTGATAAAGACGGAAAACCGGTAAAAAGTTGGACAGAAGAATCGGATGCCCTGCTAGATTTAGGCGATCCGGAATTTTGGGGGTCACTTGGCTTTGCGATTGGGACGTTGCTGGCTTTGTGACCCAGTGGAATTACGATCAAAGCATTGCGGAGGTTGGGTTGAGTACATGGTTAAGGGATAGGAAGCTGATCCCTGAATTCGTACCGCCCAGATCTGTCGCGATACTTTGATCTGTGGATGTTGAAGGCTTTAGAGTCTATGCAAATTTGACTTAGTAAGTAAAATTTGCATAGACTGTTGGCGTGGGACATGGTATAATCCTCGGCATGATTTTACGAGAGATAAGAGCCAAGCTGGCTGAGTTCGCGCGGAACTACCCTGTTGTGACGGTGGTCGGGCCGCGGCAAAGCGGTAAGACAACGTTGACGCGGATGGAATTTCCGCGTCATGCGTACGTCAATCTCGAATCGCTGTCTGACCGCGAATTTGCTACGACGGATCCCATTGCGTTTTTGCGGCAGTTTGAAAAATCCTCGGTCGTCATTGATGAGATTCAACGTGTACCGCAACTCCTGTCGCAGATTCAAGTGTCTGTTGATCAGGATTCGCGTTTTGGGCGTTTCATCTTGACAGGGTCACAGAATTTTTCCATGATGAAGGCTGTTGCGCAGAGCTTGGCGGGGCGAACGGCGATTTGTACGCTGTTGCCGCTTTCGATGGCCGAGTTGGGGGCGAAACTGAAGAAGCGGACGGTGGAGGAGGTGATGTGGCGCGGATTCTATCCGAAGCTGCATGTGACCTCCGTCAATCCGGCGGATGAACTTTCGTTTTACGTAACCACCTATCTTGAGCGCGATGTGCGGGATCTTGAGAATCTTCGGAACCTGCGCACGTTCTCGATCTTTCTCCGACTGGCGGCGGGGCGAACGGGGCAGGTGCTGAATGTTTCATCTCTTGCCGCAGACGCGGGGATTTCTCCCAAAGTGGCTACGGAGTGGCTTTCGTTGCTTGAAGCGAGTTATGTCGTGACCTTGCTCGAGCCTTGGCATGCGAATCTCAACAAGCGTCTTGTGAAGGCGCCGAAACTCTATTTCAACGACGTGGGGCTCGCCTGTAACCTGATTGGCATTTCCGAACCTGGACAGCTGACGGCTCATCCGCTTCGTGGAGCCCTCTTTGAGACGATGGTCGTGGATGAATTTCTGAAACGACGTGCCAATGCCGCTGGGCATTGGAACATCAACTACTACCGTGATTCAAATCGAAATGAGATCGACCTCGTTGTCGACAATGCCGGGCGAGTGGGGCTTTATGAAATCAAAAGCGGGGCGACGTTCAGTTCGGATTGGACGAATACGATGGATCGGCTGTTCGCACAGTTTGGGTTGGACGTTTCGCGGACGGTCATTTACGGGGGCGAGAAAAGTCAGTTGCGGAGCGGTTTTGAGTTGAGGTCCTGGCGGGAACTGTAAATACGATGATTTCTTTGGGGACAGTCCCCATGGACGCGTCTGAGGATTTCACAGGTGTGGAAAACTCAGACGCGTTTTAGCCCCCCCGCCCGCGCTGCGCACGGGAATGTAAATGAGGATAACTTTGAGGCAAGTTATAGGCAAGTCTAAGGATTGTATAATTTGCATTTCGTTGTTATTCCAACAGACAACGGAAAGAAAAAAGTTCATACTATGCGCCGTCGGGAGAAAAGGCGGATTTGGCCGTGTGGCTGGACTGACCTGGAATCCTTAAGACGAAATGAAAGAAACAAGAGGTGCACGATGAACAAGAATACGAAATGCTGCTGCAAGACGATCCGCTCGATCTCGCATCTGAATATCCAGTACGCACACCGGTTCTACGGATTCAAGGGCGAGGCGCAGTATCTGCATGGGCATACTGGCGGACTGACGCTGGAGGTCGAGGACACGGTCAATCCAGGGGTCAACATGGTCTTTCCGTGCAACGAGATCAAGAAGACCGCTTGGGACATTCTCAAGAATTTCGACCACGCGTTGATCTTGCGTGAAGACGACCCGCTTCTCGACGCGGTTCTTGGCGTCTATTCGAAGCAGGGCATCCGCGAGGGCACGCCCACGAACACGATGAAGGGGCTTGCGTTCAAGACGGAGCTTTGTACCGCGTATCCCGAGTGCCGGCTTGTGGTCACGAAGGAGACCATGACCGTCGAGGGGTTCATCAAGATGGTGTACGAGCTCCTGAAGGACAAGCTCAACATCGTGAAGATCACCTTCACGAGCGGAGACAATGCGGCGACGGCCGAATTCCCGTCCCAAATGACGATGGATCGGTGCCCGTGGTGCGGTATTGCGCTGAAGGGCGGGGGCTGTCCGAAGTGCGGCTATCGTCGTCTGGAAGGCGAGTGACAAACCAAACGAACAGGAGGTATAATATGAAATACGTGTGCAAGATCTGCGGTTGGGTGTATGATCCCGCCGAACATGACAACGTGGCGTTCGAAGATTTGCCGGACGATTGGCGTTGTCCCGTCTGTGGTGTTGGCAAGGAAGATTTCGAGCCGGCCTAATCCGAAGTTTCGCGAAGTCATTTCTCCGCTACCGCTACGAAATGACTTCGCGAAACTTTAATGTGTACAAATAAAGCGGAACTCCCCTGTTTAGCGTGCGAAAACGGCCATTTCGCTGATGCCCACATTGGTTGTGCCTGGCTTTACGGCGTCGATGGCCAGCAAAAGCCACTTTACGCGCTTGGGCGGGAAGCGGATTTCCAGGCCTTTGCGCGCATCGTCCGGGAGCGCCCCCACGCGAATCGTCGTACCGTCGCTGAAAACGAGCAAGCCGCCTGTCATCTGGGCGAGTTCGGTCGGACGGTCGAAGAGCTGAATGCGTGCGACCGTGCGCGGCGAATCCCAGTCGAGCCGCACCATCGCCGTTGTGCTCTCGTACTTCGAGGCCCACTCGGTGGTAATGTCACCCGGATAGCCGCCCACCACACCGTCGCGGAGACCTTCCACTGAATAGCCATTGAACACCGAGCTCGCCGTCACCTGCGCTTCGTTGGCGAGGTTGCGCGCCGTCGCCTGCGACAACAAACCTGCCGCTTCATCCGCCTTCAGGAGCTTGAATTCCCTCAGGCACATCGCATAGCCGCTATGGGTGGGGAAGGTCCGTTTGATCTGGCGATAGTCCTTTCTGTAATTCGCCGAATAGCAAAGCCACATCGTTGTACCATCCGACGAGATGAACTTCGAGGGAATGTTCACGAAATAGCCCTGCGGACCAAAATCGGGAAGATAGGCCGCCAGTTTCCAGGGCCCTGTCATCTCGTCCGCTTCCAAAAGGTAGGTCGTGAAATTCGCGGCGGTCGTGCGTCCGTCCGTCACGCACATGAAGTACTTGCGAAGAGCCGGATTGTACGTCATCGACACGCGTCCCATGTGGTCGCGCCATTCGAGGAGCGGCTTCATCTGCTTCATGTCCCGCGTCCAAAGGGGCTTGCCGGAGGTGTCGTGTCCGGCGAAGAATTCGTATTCGGACGCCTTGTTCATGTTTTCGATGGAGGGCTTGACGCGGATGAGGAAGGCCTGGTCCGACGTGATCCAGCTGTTGTAGCCGTAGCGGCGATTGACGCCGTCGCTCGACCCCTGCACGACGAGGTAGGCCTTTCCGTCCGGCGAGTGCTGCATCTCGCACCCGAAGTCGACGAAGTGCGGCACGGCCAGACGCACGCTCTCGCCTTGGAGCGCCTGTTCACCAAAGAGCGGATCCGCCGGCGTACATGGCGTCTCGTGCCAGCTTTTGCCGAAGTCCGTCGACCAGCGAAAGCCCACAAACGGACCCAGCCACGGCCAGTCGTAGTTGATGCCGTCCCTTTCGACGGTACCCCGGGGGTGAAGGCAGTACGTGCCATAATACCACACGCCGTCGACCACGAGGCCGCCGCAAGGGTAGCGCGACGCGTAGGGGCGGGGCGAACTCTTGAACGTTCCCTCCTGGACGACACGCAAATGAAGAGGATCGTCTCCGAGAATCGTCGCGTGTCCCGTGGCTGCGTGATCTCCGGCCGAGCTGCACCTGACCCCGTTGACGGTTCCGTCCGTCCACGGTGAATAGAGTTTTCCGTCCTTCGCCCACGAAGGATACCAGGTGTCGGCTCCCGTGTATTCGGCGTGTCGCTTGGTAAAACCCACGCCGGCAAATACGCGAGACTTCTCGAAGGGACACCCCTCGGGCATCTCGATTCCGGCCACGCGCTCGTACACTGATGTCGGCGCATCAATGAGACGCGTCTCCACATCACTCGCCCGTAGAACTGACGCGGTCCAGCACGAAAGTACAAAACTCGCGGCGATCTTCGCCGTGGCGTTGTTAAGAACGTTGGAAACAGGTTTCATGAAAATCTCCTTGAGGGGTGGCGGCGGTGAAGTGGGCAGATCCTGACTCGACGGCGATGATTGTAGTAAAATCTCAAAGAATGCGCAACATAAAAACGTGAGCGAAAAGTAATAGGTTAGTCGAGTGTGTGGCTGACGCCCCGCGCTCGACTAACCTGCATT
>JAKSOY010000014.1 GCA_024405255.1 Kiritimatiellia bacterium | reverse complement strand
GGCCACTTTCAGTTGTTTCTCTTTGCCCCAGCTCTGCGGCGCGTTCGGAGAACGCACCCTACCGCATAGCCGACAACAAGGCGCGGTGAACTTTTGGTACGGCTAAGGCATTTTTATGGTATAATGAATGCGGAGAGGGAAAATCAGATGAAAAAAAATTTCGAGAAAGACTATTACGTGCCCGTTGTTCAGACGCGGTTCGTGGGGTTTGCTGTCGAGCGAAATGATCCACAAGGCAAGGGAACCGATCGGTGATTAGACTTCCGTCATTTTCTCTGGACGCCGTCTGGGGCGCGGTACCGAATAATTCGGTCGACAATCAGGCCTTGCTGTCTGAACTTGTGGGCCCGGACAAGGCGGCCGCTGTGGTGAAGTCGACTGGATTCGCAACGCGTCGTGCGATGCCCTCGGGCGGGTCCGTCTACGACCTGATGCTGGCGGCGGCGCGTGTCGCCCTGAAGGACGTCGATCCGCAGTCAATTGGCGGTCTCGTCGTGGTGACGTTCTCTTCGCCCGAACGTTTCCCGGCCCTTTCGATCCGCCTTCAGGCGGCGTTGGGTCTGTCCCCCTCGGTGGCTGCGCTCGACTTGCAGCTCGCCTGCGGCGGCTATCCCTACGGACTGATGGTCGCCGGCCAGCTGGCGGCGTCCACGGGGAAGCGCGTGCTGCTGCTTGACGGCGATGTGCAGAGTGCGCATGTGGATGGGACCGACCCGACGACTCTTGCGGTGATGAGCGATGCCGCGACGGCGACGCTTGTCTCCGCGCCGAAAGACGCCGCCTCGCCAGCCTGTTTCGCGTTCTACACGGACGGTACTGGCGCGAATGTCTTGCGGTGCGGCGCGGATGGGAAGATTCGAATGGACGGCTTTGGCGTGTTCCGTTTTGTGGCTGGACCGGTCGTGCAGTTCCTTCGGGATTTTCTGGCCGAAGTTCCGTCCCCGAAGTTGTTCGTGCCGCATCAGGCAAATCTCTACATGGTGCGCCAACTGGCCAAGTCGCTGCGGCTTGAGGCGCAACTGCTGACAAGCGGCGAGCGTTTTGCCAACCCCGGCTCGTGTTCGGTTCCGCTCACGCTGGCGGCGCATCCGTCGCCTCTTGAGCAGGGATGGGCCGTGCTGGCGGGTTTTGGCGCCGGACTCGCCGCCTCGGCCGTGTCGCTTGTCGTGCCGCCTGCATGCCGGCGTGGCATTGTTGAAGTGGATGTTCTCTCCCGGCACGAAGATCCGTCTTCGTGCCAGATCAACGATTGAAGGAGCGCTCACGATGGTATTCAACGCCTTTGACGATTTTCTGCTTTTCGCCGCTGACCTTTTCGGTGTCGAGTCTGGTTCTCTCACGGCGGAAACGGCCTTCGGTTCGATTCCCGAGTGGGATAGCGTGATGCATCTGCGCCTGGTGATGGAAACGGAAGCCCGTTATGGAACATCCATCCCACTTGAAATGGTCCCCAATCTGAAAACGCTGGCGGACTTTACGCCGTATGTGGTGTGTCCATGAGAATTGCCGTTCTAGGAAATGTCACGGTTGATTTTTTCGCGCAGGATTTTCGGCGCGCAGGACACGAGGTCTACCTTGTGCCCGGTTTTGACGGTTGGAAGGCGGCGGCGTTGGATGCCACGAGCGGCCTTCACGCATTCGCGCCAGAAGCGATTCTCTTGATTCTGGAAGGCGGGAACCGACTTGACGCCGAAGCGTTGTTGCGTGCCCAGTTCCCCGCCTCGCGCATCGTGGCCCCCGATTTGTCCCTCTTGGCGTCTGAAACGCCGGGCTTTTGGGATGAACGCATGCGCCAGCTTGCGGCGATGCCTTTTTCTCTTCGCGCGATCAAAACGATTGAAGAAGAGTTTGAGTTCCAACTTGCCGCAGCCCCCAAGAAGATTCTTGCGCTTGATGCGGACAACACGCTTTGGGATGGCATCGTTTCAGAAGACGATCCAGATGAGATCGCGCCTTTCGCCGAATTCCAAAAAGGCGTTCTCGAATTGCGTGCGCGCGGTGTTGTCCTGGTGCTCCTTTCGAAGAACGATCCCCCGGCGCCCGAAGCGCCGATCACGCGGATGTTCGCGCGTGCGGATCTGCCGTTGAAACTTGACGATTTCGCGGAGGTTCAGGTGAACTGGGCGCCGAAGGCGGGCAATCTGCTGGTGGCCTGTCAGCGCTTGAATCTCGGCGTCGATTCGGTGGTGTTTGTCGATGACAATCCCTACGAGCGCGCACAGATGGCGGCGAGCTTGCCGGCCGTGGCCGTGCCGCCGTTCCCTGCCGATCTTCAGTCTCCGGCGCAATTCCTGCGTCGGTTGGCGCAGGCGTTCTTCGCGGATCTCGGAAAAACCGCCGAGGACCGTGCGCGTGCGACGATGTATGCCGAGGAGGCGAAGCGGAAGAATCTCGCGGCGGCGGCGGAGACTCTTGACGATTATCTGGATTCATTGAAACTCGTCTGTACGCCGGCACGGGCCACGCAGACCGATGTGCCGCGACTCGCGCAAATGGCGGGGAAGACGAACCAGTTCAATGCGACGACGATTCGGCGTACGGCCGAAGAACTGGCGGCACTCGTGGAGGATCCCGCCAAGCGCGTTTGGGTGTTTCGCGTGAAGGACGCCTTCGGCGAGATGGGACTTGTCTGCTACGTCATCGTCGACCTTGGAACACGGCATGTCACGGACTTCGTGATGAGCTGTCGAGCGATGGGACGCACCATTGAGCATTTCGCGCTCAATACGGTCCGCGCCGCACTTGCGGAAGAGGGACTGTCCCTCGCCGCGATCGACTGCGTGCCGACGGCGAAGAATGGTCCGTTCAGGACCTTCCTCGCGTCGTTCGACCTCGCGTCTGCGTGCGATCTTCCGACGCACGTGGTGCGCGCCTAGCGGCGACGCATGTTTTCAAAGTCGAACGCTTTGACGTCGTGCCAGAAGCGTTGAAGGCCGCGCGCCGGTTTGGTTTCCTGGACGACGGGTGCGGGGGCCTCTCCGGCGGGACGCACCATGAAAGGGGCACAACCGTAGAACCAGTCGCCGTCTGTGACGCGGAGGACATAGAGTCCGGCGGGCAGATTGACGGGGAGCTTCACCGTATCATGGGAAACGGTCTGGCGGAATTGTACGACGGGTTTGCCGTCGCGCGTGTGGATGCAGTACTTTAGCTCGGAGAGGTCCAGCTTGGCGGGACTCGTCGTGCGGACATCGAGCGTGGTCGTCTGGTCGGCGTAGAGCGCCGCTTTTTGCAGGACGATTTCGGCGACGGATTCACGTCGTGCGAGCTGGCGGATTTCGGCGGCGCTCATCGGCGCGGAATAGATGCGCAGATCGTCGAGGTAGATGTCGTCCCGACGTTCGCCATTGGCCCCGCCCACATAGAAGAACTCGGGATCGGGCGGGAAGGCGAGGATGTCGGTGAGCTGCAGCGGCTTGCCGCCGAGCGCATCGGTGGCGGTTTCCGGATGCCCGTCGAAGTAGACCTTGGCGCCTTTCTCATCCCAGGTGAGGGCCACGTGCCGCCATTCGGTCGGCGGGCGATCCGCCCACTTGGCACGCATCCAGCAGAGAAGCGAACCTTGTTTTCCGACGAGATTCTCGAATGCGGAGTAGGCGAGGGCGTGATCTCGGCCGGGTGCCAGATGGAGGGCCTGTCCCCGATGTCCTTCGACAAAGGAGAGTCCCTTTGCACGGCTGGGCGTTTTCATGCCTTGCGCCAGTGTGGCATTCGGCGAGCCGTCAAAAGGCGCGTAGAACAGCAGCGTCGTCTTCTGGTCGGAACGCGAACGGGCGAGACCGTTCAAAAGGGCGCGACGGCGCGGATTGTCGGTGGAAGGAACGAGGGAACGGGCGTTTTCGCCGGCGTGTTCGACGCTCCAGCCTTGCCACTCGCGGAAGGCGTGGTAGGTCCAGTCCCACCCGTATTCCTCGAAGACGGAGATGCAGTCGGCCAGAAAGTTTCCGGCGCCTTCGGCCCAGGCGATGGCGCTGAATTCGCCGACATAGATGCGGGCGTTGTGTTTTTTCTGGAAGGCAAGCACGGGGGCGAGCTGTTTCTTGAGGTAGTCGCGATTCCAGCCTTTGGCGGAATCGGGATATTTGGTCTTCGTGTAGGATCCGTCGGCCCCTGTGTGTACGCCCTGATGGGTGAAGGCGAAGGGGAGATACATGTGAACTTGGTAGATCACGTTGTCCATCGCGAGCGGCGAGAGGTAGGAGAAGGCGGCCGGTGAGTCCCATCCGTTCGACTCGATGATGATGGGCGTGACGGGGTCGATGGCGCGGACGGCTTCAGCGGCGCGGCGCTGTACGTTCCAGTAGTCGAGGCCCGTCGGGGAACGCCGTTCCTGGTTGGGTTCGTTGATGAGGTCGAAGCCGTAGATCTCGGGACGCCCTTTGAAACGCGTGGCGATGCGCTGCCAGCAGGCGATGAAATGGTCCGCCCATTTCGCGTCGAAGAACATGTTCATCTCGCTGCCGCGACGGCCGCCAGGGGCCACGTGGAGATCGATGACGAGGCGGATGCCGTATTTGCGCGCGAGCGGCAGGACGACGTGTTCGAGGTGGTCGAGCTTGCCGTTCAACCAGGCGTCGTAGTCCGCGAGGTCCTGGTTGTCGTTCTGCTTGTGCCAATTGCGGATCATCTGGTAGCGCGCGAGGGTTGCGCCCCAGGCGTGGAGCGTGCGGAAGTCGTCCTCCTTGCAGTCGCCGCCGGGCAGCATCACGCCGCGCTGGGGCGGCAGGTTGGCGACTTGCGGCGGGTAGGCGACCTTGTAGTTCTTGTTGACGCGCGGAAAGAGGTCGGGGGTGGTGTAGATCTTGAAGGTCGAAAGGTCGAAGACGACTTTTCCGCTCGAGTCCTGCAGGCCGAGCGTCAGCTGGACTTTCCCGAGCGGACGGTCCAGCTCGTTGTCTGAAACGAAGATGATCTGCCGCGGGAAATCGCCGAGACGCGAAGCCGTATTCGGCCACCGTCCTTCGCCCGTTTTCGCGTCCGTGTAGTGGAACATGAACTTGAGTCCGTTCCAGCGGTCGGGCGGTTCGGTGATCCGCTCGCCTTGGGCGGCGATTTCGGCTGTGAAGCACTTGCCGCTGAATTCGGACAGGTCAAGCTCGACGCGCGCGCTGCCGCCTTCGCGTTCGTGTCCCTTCGGCACGTCGACGGTGATGATCGATCCGTCCTTTCGGGCGTAGCGCGAGAGGTTCCACGAGAGAGATGAGAGATCGCGCGCCAGGGAGAGTCCCGACGCGAAGAGAAGAGCGGCCCAGACGGTACAACTGAAGAGAAACTTGTTTTTCATGTCCCTATTATACCATAAACCTGTCCGACGTGGGACGAGAGGACTGTAACCCGAACGAAAAATGCGTGGACCCTTGGATGTTATTTTGCTATAATCCCTAACCGATTTGAGCGGTGGAAAAAGGTATAGGCTCAGAGTGGAAATTCATTTAAGGAGATGGAAATGAAAGCATGTTGGTTGATGGCGGCGATGACGGCGGGTGCCTGCTGGGGCGCGACGGTGACGTTGCCGGTCGGCGAGGTGAAGCAGGTGGCGGACGAGCAGGCGAAGTCCTTCCCGGGACGGGTGGAGGCCGTGCAGCGTGTCGAAGTGACGCCCGAGGTGAGCGGCGACATTCTTGAGGTCTGTTTTTCGAACGGCGACATCGTGAAGAAGGGAACCGTCCTCTACAAGCTGCTTGATGTCAAATACAAGAGCTCGTTCAAGAACGCGCAGGCGAAAGTCGCCGAATGTCTGGCCCGCAAGCAGTACGCCGAATCGACCTTGAAGCGCCACGAATCGGTGAAGCTGAATGCGGTCAGTAAAGATGCCATCGACAATGCGAAGAGCGAAGTGGCCGTGGCGACGGCGGCTCTGGCGGCGGCCGAGGCCGATCTCGCGGTGGCCGAATACAATTTGAAGCGCTGCCAGATCATCACGCCGATCGACGGCAAGACGGGATCGACGCGCCTCACGCGCGGCAATCCGGCCTCGCCGGCGACGCCGCTTGTGACGGTGGTGCAGATCCAGCCGATCCGCGTACGGTTCTCGGTGTCGAACAGCGACTATCTGACGATGTTCGGCGGAAAGGCCCGCACGCTCAAGGAGAAGGGCGTTGTGGCGATTACGCTGGCGAACGGGACGACCTATTCGGAGGCGGGTGCGATCGAATATGTGGAGAACCTGGCGGACGAGCAGACGGATACGATGCGCGTTTCTGCGACCTTCCCCAATGCCGAGCGCATCCTCAAGCCAGGTGGCACCGTGGGGGTGACGTTGCGCAACAAAGAGGGCGTGCAGAAGTGCGCCGTACCGCCGAGTGCGGTGATGCAGGATGCGCAGGGCGCCTACGTGTGGGTCGTCGGCGCGGATGGCACGGCGGAGCGTCGGGCCGTCGCGCGGGGCCACCTCACGACGGATTTGCTGTTCATCGAGAACGGACTCAAGGTGGGTGAGCGCGTCGTCATCGATGGTACGCATAAGGTCTCCGCCGGAGACAAAGTGGAGGCGGCGAAGTGAGCTTCAGTCAGTTTTTCATCGAGCGACCGCGCTTTGCGTTTGTCATTGCGATTGCCGCCAGTTTGTGCGGCGCGATCGCGATGAAGCAGCTGCCGGTCGAAGAATATCCGGAAATCGCGCCCGCAACGGTGCGTGTCTCCGCAGTCTATCCGGGGGCGAGCGCGCAGGTGGTGGCCGATGCGATCGCCATTCCGATCGAAGACCAGATCAACGGCGTGGAAAATGTCGTCTACTATTCGTCCACCTGCGATAACTCGGGCAGTTATTCGTGTTCGGTGACCTTCCGGTCTGGAGCCGATACGGATATGGCGCTCGTCAACTTGCAGAACGCCGTGAAACGCGCCGAGACGAAACTGCCGAGCGCCGTGAAGCAGCAGGGTGTGACGGTGCAGAAGCGCAATGCCGACATGATTGCGATGTATTCGTTCATGACGGACGGACGCAATCTCTCGCTGCAGCAGCTGGGCGACTATGTGCAGAAGAACGTCAAGGAGAGCGTGATGCGCGTGGAAGGCGTCTCGGTGGCGGAAGTGATGGCCGCCCAGGAGTACGCGATGCGCGTGTGGCTCAATCCTGTGCGCATGAGCGGCCTTGGCATCACGATCGCCGACATTTCAAACGCCATCGAAGGACAGAACGTGCAGGCGGCGGCGGGAACCGTCGGCAGCGAATACGCCAACCGCTATCTCAGCTACAAGCTGAACGTCGACGGACGCCTCAAGACGGCCGAGGAATTCGCCGCGATTGTCGTCCGTAACGATCCGGTGAACGGGGGACAGGTCCTGCTCGGCGACGTCGCGCGCGTGGAACTGGGCTCGAAGAGCTATTCGGGACGCGCCATTTTCAACGGCAAGAACTCGATCGCCATGGCCGTCTACAAAACGCCCGAGGCGAATTCGCTTGCCGTGGTCCAGCGCGTCAAGGCGAACCTTGACGACTGGATGACGCGTCTGCCCGAGGGTGTCTCGATGAAGATCGGCAAGGATGCGACGGAATTTACGAACGTGTTCATGCAGGCGATCTATTCGACGCTCTTCATGGCGCTTGCGCTCGTCGTGCTGATCACCTGGGTCTTCCTGCAGGATTGGCGGGCGACGCTCGTTCCGGCGCTGGCGATTCCGATTTCGCTCCTGACGAGCTTCATCTTTACGTGGGCGTTTGGCTACACGATCAACATCCTCACGATGTTCGGTCTCATTCTCGTGATCGGCTCGCTCGTGGACGATGCCATCGTGGTGGTGGAAAACACGCAGACGCTGATGGCAAAGGAGGGCCTCTCGGCGAAAGAGGCCGCCTCGAAATCGATGGGCCAGATCACAGGCGCCGTCATCGCGACGACGCTGGTGACGATCGCCTGCTACATTCCGCTTGTCTTCTACGGCGGCATGGTGGGCAAGATGTACATCCAGTTCGCGTTCACGATGTGTGTGGCGCTCAGCATTTCCACGGGTGTCGCGCTGACGCTCTCGCCGGTGTTGTGTTCGCTGCTTTTGCGCGCGCCCGATCCCAACAAGGGCAAGCTCGCGCGAGTGCTGTGGTCGCCGGTGAACGGCCTCATCGACGGTTCGCGCAAGTTCTATCTCGGCGTGGTCGGTCTTCTTGTGCGGCGCAGCCTTATCACGGCGCTGCTCTTCGGTGCCGCCTGCGTGGGGGTGTGGTTCGTTAAGGACTGCGTGAAGGAAACCCTGTTGCCGGATGAGGACAAGGGCATGGTCACGCTCGACATCGAACTTGCGAAGGGAGCGACGCTGGAGCGTACGAACCACGCACTCGACAAGATCCAGAAGCGTATCGGCGACATCCCGGGCGTGCAGAGCGTGATGCTCATCTCGGGCTCGGGCGTGATGTGCGGTACGGGTGAACACTGTGCGCAGGGCATGGTCCTGCTCGACCACTGGGACAAGCGCACAACGCCGGAGAAGAGTCTGGCGGCGGTGATGGCCGAAATCAAGAAGCGCACGGCCGACATCTACGAGGCGAAGATCACCTGCTTTACCTCGCCGGCGATTCAGGGCTTGGGCCGTGTGGGCGGTGTGGGCTTCAACCTCTGCTCCGACACGGGGGCTACCAGCGCGGAACTCGCGGTGGCGGCGAAGACCGTGACGCGCGCCGTGATGGCGCTACCGGAATCGGCGTTTGCGTCCTGCTCGTTCAACGCCGATACGCCGCAGCTGCGGTTGCGCCTCGACCGCCGCAAGGCCGAGGCGTTGGGTGTGACGCCGAAGAGCGTGTTCAGCGTGTTGCAGAACAAACTTGCAAGCGTCTATGTGAACGACTTCAACCTCGACGGCGGCGCGTATGAAGTCATCGTCCAGTCGCAGGCGGATTTCCGCGCGACGGCGGAAGACGTGGCGAATCTGCATGTGCCGAGTTCGACGGGGGCGATGATCCCGCTCACGGCGGTGGGGTCGGTCGTGTATGAGGTCGGACCGCAGCAGGTGACGCGTTTCAACAAGATGCCGAGCGCTTCGATCAATGCGCAGACGGCACCTGGTGTGGCGGGACTCACCCTCATCCGCGCCATTGAAAAGGTGAAGCTTCCTCCGGGGTACCACATCGAGTGGAGTGAAATGAGCCGTCAGGAAAAGGAGAACGAAGGGCGGCTGGGCCTGCTGATGGGCATGGCGGCGCTCTTCGCGTATCTCTTCCTCGTGGCGCAGTACGAAAGCTGGACCATCCCGTTGCCGGTGATGTGCTCGGTGCTGTTCGCGCTGGGCGGCGCCTATCTGGGACTCTGGGTCACGGGTACGCCGATGAGCATCTATGCGCAGCTGGGTATGGTGATGCTGATCGGACTTTCCGCGAAGAACGCGATTCTGATGGTCGAGTTCTCCAAGGAGGAACGCGAGAAGAACGGCCTGCCGATTACCGAGGCCGCGATGCGCGGTGCCGATCTGCGCTTCCGCGCCGTGGAGATGACGGCGTGGAGCTTCCTCTGCGGCGTGCTGCCGCTTGTGCTGGCGACAGGCGCAGGCGCGGGCTCGCAGAAGGCAATTGGCATCTCGACGTTCTCGGGCATGCTCGTGGCGACCTTCGTCGGCATCGTCTTTACCCCGGCCCTGTACGCGCTCTTCCAGCGCATTCGCGAATGGGTGAAGGGCAAGCTCGGCTTTACGAAGTAACTCCGCCGCGTGCGGTCGGGCGCGCTCTTTGAGCGCGCCGCAGGGCGAAATTGGTCGCCAAAAATGAAATGAGCTTGCGTAGATATCGGGAAATTATGGTATAATGCTCGTGTTTCCCGTGGGACGATCGTGTCGGTGTTCCCGCCTCGTGAATTTAATTGTGGTCAAACAGGTAGGTGAAAATGAAAAACAGATGCGGATTCCTGTCGAATTCGAAAACCTGGTCGATGTTGGGCCTTGCGGTCTCGGCGTTGACGCTGAACGCTGCGGTGTTCGATTTCGAAAGCGGCAACCTCCAGGGCTGGAAAGTCGTGGACGGTGCGTTCGAAGTGGTGGTGAGCGATCGTGCGAAGCAGCACCATGACAACAAGACTTACGTGAAGGGCGGCAAGTGGTTCATGTCCACGCTGGAAACCAAGCGCGGCTATCCCGACGATGGACAGACGGGCGTGATCGAGAGCCCGACGGTGCGCCTGACGGGACCGAAGATCACCTTCAAGATCGGCGGCGGACGCAACCAGTGCTATCTGGCGCTCATCGATCGCGCGACCGGCAAGGAACTCGCGCGGGAAGTCGGCAACAACGCCCAGCCGCTCGTGACCAAGAGCTGGGACGTGCCGGCTGCGGTTGGCAAGGACGTCTTCTTCCGCGTCGTGGACGAAGGAACCGGCGGTTGGTGCCACCTCACGGTTGACGACGTGACTTTTGAAGGCACGATCGGCGCGGCGGACTTCGACGACCGTCCGGCGGTGCCGGACGCTGCCTTTGACGCGCGCGTGAAGTGCGCCGAAAAGGCGATTGACGAGCTCGCGGGCAAGTTCCCCGGCTATCCGGCCGCTGCGTTGCGCGCGGAACTCGCGAAGATCGTGAAGGCGCGTGGCGGGGCAACCCGTCGGAACGCGTTCGAGGCCTTCCTCGTGCGTGCGCTCGTGAAGGAGAACCCGCTCGTCAACGCGAACGAGATCCTCTATGTGAAGCGTCCCCAGTACCGTGGCGACCACCACAACACCGCCACGCTCTTCCAGTGCGGTGAAATCAACCAGAACAGCTACAACACGAAGGGCGCTCTTCGGGCGCTCGATCCGAAGTCCGGATCCGTGCGCGACGTGCTTCCGGAAGTCGCCGGACGCACCCCGCGCGATCCCGAGGTGAGCTACGATGGCAAGAAGATCGTCTTCTCGATGCGAAAGGGCCGTGAGGACAACTATCACATCTACACGATCAACACCGACGGTACGGACCTCCGTCAGCTGACGTCGGCGCAGGGTGTTTCGGATATCGATCCAATCTTCCTTCCTGACGGCGACATCCTCTTCGGCTCCACGCGCGAGCCCAAGTACTGCATGTGCAACCGCCACATCATGGCGAACCTGTTCCGCATGAAGCCGGATGGCGCGAACATCCACCAGATCGGCAAGTCCACGCTCTTCGAGGGCCACGCCTCCGTGCTCGCCGACGGACGCATCCTCTACGACCGCTGGGAATACGTGGACCGCAACTTCGGCGATGCGCAGGGCCTTTGGGTGTGCAACCCCGACGGCACCCGCCACGCGATCTACTGGGGCAACAACACGACGAGCCCGGGCGGCGTCATCGAGGCCCGCGGACTTTCCAACCCCTCGAAGGTGATCGCCACGCTCGGCAGTTGCCATGACCGGCCGTGGGGCGCGCTCGGTATCATCGACCGTTCCCTCGGCGTCGACGGACAGAAGCCGATCGTCCGCACCTGGCCGGCCGACTTCCGCAATCGCTGCCACGAGAGCAATCTCACGAACTTCGACCTGCGCGACTACATCAACGGCAACGAAGGGTCCGTGCGCCAGGACTTCGATTCCACGCGCGGCATCCGCCTGAAATACGCCGATCCGTTCCCGCTCGACGACGAGCACTTCATCTGCTGCCGCATGACCGGCCGCGGCGAGGAAATGGGCCTCGTCTATCTCGACCTCCACGGCAACGAAGTGCTTTTCCACACCGAAGCGCCCGGTTGCCATGCGCCGATCGTGCTTCGTGCGTCGCGCAAGCCGCCGGTCATCGAGACCAAGCGCAACTGGGAGGCTCCCAACGCGCCCGGCCGCTTCTATGTGCAGAACGTCTACATCGGTACGCACATGAAGGGCGTCGAGAAGGGGTCCATCAAGGCGCTGCGCGTGATCGAAAGCCCCGAGAAGCGCAGCTGGACCTGGCCGTGGGGCTGGGGTGGCCACGGTGAACAGGCCGCGTGCATGAACTGGCATTCCTTCGAGAACAAGCGCATCCTCGGCACCGTGCCGGTGGAAGAGGACGGTTCCGCCTACTTCGAAGTGCCCGGCAACACCTACGTGTATTTCCAGGCGCTCGATAAGGACGGCAAGATGGTGCAGTCCATGCGCTCCGGCGCCTATCTCCAGCCGGGCGAACTCTACGGTTGCGTGGGCTGCCACGAAGACCGTGTGGGCGATGTGCCGAAGACGGACAAGCAGGCGCTCGCGATGCAGCGTGCGCCCTCGAAGCTCGATGGCGCGTACAACCTCTTCGGTTTGGAGAAGGGCACGCCGCCGCACTTCTACTCCTATATGACGGAAGTGCAGCCCATCTTCAACCGCCGGTGCGTCGCGTGCCACGACTACGGCAAGGATCCCGCGAAGAAGCTCTGCCTCAGCGGCGACAAGGGTGCGTACTTCAACGCCTCCTACGTGGATCTCTGGGGCCAGGGCTACATTCGCGAGGCGGGCGGCGGTCCGGCCGAAATCCTGCCGGCTCTCTCCTGGGGCGCGCGCGTTTCGAAGCTCACGAACTTCCTCAATCCCGCGCACGGCAAGTGCGGCATCACGCCTGAAGAGTGCATGCGCGTGATTACGTGGATGGACATCAATGCGCCGTATTGGCCGCGCTATGAAGTCGCCTGGCCGGAAAGCAGCGGCGGCCGCATGCCGCTCACGCGTGCGGAATTCGGACAGCTGCAGAAGCTCTCGGGCATTCGCGTGGCCAACAGCGCGAAAGACCGCCGGAAGCAGCGCGAGATGCTGAACTTCGACCGTCCGGAGTTTTCCCGCATCCTCGAGCCCCTCAAGGGCAAGCCCGCCTACGCCGAGGCGCTGAACATCATCAAGGCGGGTAAGGAACGTCTGAAGACCAATCCGCGTGCGGACATGCCGGGCTTCAAGATGTGCAAGACCGACCAGGCGCGCAACGACCGCTATGCGCGTCGTTTCGAAGAGGAGTGCAAGGTCTACAAGGCCATTCGCTCCGGTGAAAAAGTGTACGACAAGTAAATTAAAGGAGTAATCTCGATGAATCTGACAACGCGTGACTTTCTTAAAATCTCTGGTAGCGCGGCCCTCGCCGGCGCGGCGCAGTGCTCTTTGGGTGCCTCGAAGAAGCCCAACTATGGTGGACGCAAGGTTCGCCTCGCGGCGATCGGCACGGGGGGACAGGCGCGTGGCGACTTGACGAACTTCCTCAACTCGGGTCTTGCGGAAATCGTCTGTGCGGCCGATGTCTACGAAGGTTCGCTCGATTGGCTGCGCAAGCGTCAGCCCAACTGCAAGTTCTACAAAGACTATCGTACGATGCTCAAGGAGTGCGCGGGTCAGTTCGATGCCGTGTCGATCGTGGTGCCGGACTTTTCGCATTGTGTCGCGTTCCTCGAGGCGCTCAAGTACAAGGTGCCGGTGTTCTGCGAGAAGCCGCTTGGACACACCTTCGTCGAAACGGTGGCGATGATGCGCGAGGCGAAGAAGGCCGGTATCATCACGCACGTCGGCATGCAGGGCAATTCCTGGCCGGGCACGCAGGATCTGCGCGAATGGTGCGAGAGCGGCGAACTCGGCCAGGCCGAAGAGGCGCACATCTATTGCAACGCCGTGCGTTTCTTCTACTGTGAACCGCCGCACTTCATCAATGAGCATCCGGCCATTCCGGCGGGTCTCGACTGGGAGCTCTGGCAGGGTCCGCTTGCGACGCGCCGTCCGTACTTCAAGAACATCGCGCCGGGCGGTCGTTGGCGTTGCTGGTATCCGTATGGCGAAGGATGCTTTACGGACTGGGTGTGCCACATCCTCGGCCCGCTCGTGACGGCGCTTGATCTCGATCTGCCCACGGCCGTGACCGTGGATGCGCCGGGATTCGATCCCGCGAAGACGCCGTATTCGTTCCCGCTCAATCCGCGTTACAAGCTTGAATTCCCCGCCAAGGGCTCGCGCAAGGCCTTCACGGCGTATTGGTATGACGTGAATCGCACGGCGCCGCGGCCGCCGGCGCTTGAGCCCGATCAGAAGTTCAATCCGCTCAAGGAAGGCTGGGCGGGCGCCTGGCTCAAGTGCGAGAAGGAAACGGTGATGTACGGTTCGCATGGTGCGAGCGGCGTGCGCATCGTGCCGCAGGTGCGGATGAAGGCGTTCAAGCGTCCGGCGAAGAAGTATCCGCGCGTGGGCAACCACTATGCGGAATTCCTGCGCGCGGTGCTGGAGAACCGTCCGACGAATACGCCGTTCGAACTCGGCGGCAAGATTTCGCTGATGGGTATTCTCGGTACGGTGGCGACCCGCTTCCCGGGCAAGCGCCTCGAATTTGATTCGAAGGCGATGCGCTTCACGAATTGCGAGGCGGCGAACAAGCTGCTCCGTCCCGACTGGTCGGCGGCCGCGTGGACGACCTACGGAGCCGCGCTCGACTAAGCGCGCGCGGGGAGGGACATCGTCATGATGACGATCTACAAATGGGAGAGTGGTGCGCTCACGAAGACCGAGACGTTCGGTCCGTCGTGCTGGATCAATCTCGCGGAGCCGTCGACGGCAGAGCTTGAGCAGGTGCTCAACTTCTCGCAGGCTCCGCGGGACTTCCTGACCGACCCGCTGGACCGCGAAGAACGTCCGCGTTTCGAGAGCGAAGACGGTTACAGTCTGGTGATTGTGCACGTGCCGCTCCCTGTTCGCGGCGATGAAGACGATGAAAGCGTGTTGCCGTACGAAACGCTGCCATTGGGCATCGTGCTCTTCGGCGAGAGCGTGATTACGATCTGTTCGCAGACGACGCCTGTGACGGGCGCTTTCCTCGACCAGATCCGTCGCGTGTGCCCGCCGAAGGAGCGCAACCGTTTTCTCTTCCGTTTGCTGTGGCACGCGGCGGTGCTGTTTCTGCGCTATCTGCGCGACATGCACGCCAAGATCGAAGACCTTGAAGATTCCCTCCATGAATCCATTTCGAATGAAGTGCTGTTGAAGCTGCTCACCTATCAGAAGTCGCTCGTGTACTTCACGACGTCGTTGAAGGCGGACGACATTCTCATTCACCGTCTCGACCGGGCGCGTCAGCTCAACCTGTCCGAAGACGATCAGGATACGCTCGACGATGCCGCCGTCGAATACCAGCAGGCGCTTGAGACGGCGACGATTCACGCGAACATCCTCAATGGAACGCTTGATACATTTGCGTCGCTGATCAACAACAACCTGTCGAACATCATGAAGTACATGACGGCGGCTTCCATTCTGCTGGCGGTGCCGACGGTGATTTCAAGTGCCTACGGCATGAACATCGATCTGCCCGGGCAGCACGATGCGCACATGTTCCTGGTGTTGAGCTGTATTTCAGGGGTGCTCGCCATTGCGATCATCGGCACGTTGTTCTATTTGTACAAGAAACGCGTCTTCTAATCATTTAGACGCGCGGGAAGATTTTATGCAATCCAATGTTATCGCCATTGTGGGCCGCCCGAACGTGGGCAAAAGCGCGTTGTTCAATCGCATTGCGCGCAAACGCATTGCCATCGTTTTCGACCAGCCGGGTGTGACGCGCGACCGTGTGGCACGAGAAGTCGAGGCGAATGGCCGTCGTTTCCTGCTGGTCGACACGGGCGGACTCGCCTTCGACCGCACGCCCGGCAGCGAAGACCCGCTGGCCGCCGAAACGCGCCAGCAGGCTGCCGTTGCGGTGACGGATGCCGCCGTGTGCCTTGTGGTGGTCGATGCGCGCGCGGGGATTACGCCGCTCGACGAAGAAGTGCTGAAGCGCGTGCGCGAAAGCGGCGTGCCGTGCGCGATCGTGGCGAACAAGTGCGATTCGGCGGACGACGATGCGCGCGCGGACGAGTTTGCGTCCTTCGGCATGCCGGTTTTCCCGTGCTCGGCTGAACATGGCCGCGGCATTCCCGCGCTTGTTGAATTTGCAACATCTAAGCTGCCGCCTCCGTCGCCGGAGGCCGATGCGGCGCGTCCGCTGCGCGTCGCCATCGTGGGACGTCCAAACGCCGGCAAGAGTTCGTACATCAACCGGCTCCTCAATGAAGAGCGCGTGATCGTGAGCGACATTCCCGGAACGACACGCGATGCGGTGGACGTGCCGTTCACGATCGGCGAGGGCCCGACGGCGCGCCACTACACGCTTGTCGATACGGCGGGCATGAAGCGCCATACGGCGATGTCGAAGACGAGTGTGGACAACTTCTCGCTCTTCCGCAGCGAACAGGCGATCGAAGAAGCCGATGTCGTTCTTCTGGTGATGGACTCCGAACCGGGTCCCACGAAGCAGGATATGCGCATCGCCGGCAAGATCCTCGAGGCGAACCGTGCGTGTGTGATCCTGATGAACAAGTGGGATCTCGCGCAGGCGCATGGCGTCAAGCAAAACGCCGCGACGAAGGTGCTGCGCCAGATGATGCCGTTTCTTTCCTTTGCCCCGATTGTCTTCTGCAGCGCGAAGAGCGGTTACAATGTGCGCCGTACCGTCGATGCCATCGATGCCGTGGCGTCGAGCGTGCAGGCCACTTTGCCGACGGGCGTGTTGAACCGGACGATCGAGACGGCGCAGAAGAAGACGCTCTCGCCGATGATCAAAGGCCGCCGCCTGAAGATCTACTATGGACTTCAGGTCGGTACCGATCCGCTCACGATCCGTCTCTTCGTGAACGACCCCCAGCTTGTGACGGACGCCTACAAGTCCTATCTCGAGAAGGCGCTGCGCGCCCGCTTCGGACTTGAAGGTGCGCCCATTCGAATGTTCCTCAAGGCGCGTGCGCGTAAGGACGGTGCGGCGTTGGGGCATGAAATCGACAAGTTGAAGAAAAACAGTGTTCCGTAAAATCGGCATTGGCGCGTTCCGCTTTTTCATTGCCGGCGGTGGCTTCAGTGCCGGCAATGGGCGGTTGTTCTGTCAGTCGACGCTTGTGGGGCTTGCCGTCGGACTGGTAACGGCGGCTTTCCACTGGTTGATCGAACATCTGGACGCGTGGTTGCTGTGCGGCCTTGCCGGACGGCCGGAATTGCTGGAGAAGGGCGGTTTGCTGCGTCCTCTCGTCTCGGCGGCGGATTGGTGTGACGGGCGCCGTTGGCTTCTTTTCGTGCTGCCGGCTTTGGGCGCGATGCTGGCGGCCTTGCTCATCAAGTGGATTTCGCCTGGTACGCATGCGCGTGGAACGGATTCGGCCATCTACGTCTATCATCGTCTCAAGTGCCGTATGTCGTGGCGCATCATCCCCGTCAAGGCCGTGGCATCGGCGCTGGTGATCAGCTCCGGCGGCAGTGCGGGCTATGAGGGACCGATGACGCTCATCGGTGCCGCGTGCGGGACGAATCTGGCGCGTCTTTTCCATTGGGACGGCGCGACACGGCGGCGGATGATGATCGCCGGTCTCGCTGCCGGTATTGGTGCCTTGTTCCGCGCGCCGCTCGCGGGTGCGCTGTTCGGCGCGGAGATTCTCTACTCGGGTCTCGACATGGAATACGAGGCGATCTTGCCGGCCTTCATTGCTTCGGCGGTGTCTTATACGGTTTATGCGATTTTCTATGGCTGGGCGCCGATGTTCCAGATGCCCGTCTATGTGTATGACGATGGACTGCGCCTGCTGCCTTATCTGCTGCTTGCGCTTGTCGTGTCGATCGGGGCGAGGTTCTATATCCACGCATTCCGTCGCGTGTCGGGAATCTTCCGTCATGTGAAGGGCACGCCCTGGATGAAGGTCGCCGTCGGTGGATTTGTCACGGGATTGCTCGGTTTTCTTTTCCCCGATGTGCTGGGTACGGGATATCATCTGATTCGTCTGGCGTTCCAGCCTGACACGGCCGGTCTCTTCGGGACCTCGCAGGCCTGGACGACGGCCGCGCTCTTCTTTACGATTTTCGTCCTCAAGGTGTTCGCGACAAGCTTCACCGTAGGGAGCGGCGGTTCGGGCGGCGTGTTCGGTCCGGCGCTCGTCTGCGGGGCTTCGCTGAGCGCGGCTTGCGGCGCCGCGTTTACGGCGATCTTTCCGGCGTCGTTCGGACTCCACCCGGCGTCCGTCGCACTCGTGGGCATGGCGGGGTTCCTTGCGGCGACGATCCGCACGCCGCTGACGGCGGTCATCATGGTGGCGGAACTTTCGGGCAACCACGCGCTCCTTCTTCCCACGATGTGGGTCTGCGGACTTGCCTTCGCCCTCAACAACGGCTGGTCGCTCTACCGCAGCCAGGTCCATTCCCGCATCTCCTCCCCCGTCCACGCCGCGCACTAATCGCTTCATTCCCTCACACGATGACAACTCTTGACTTGGGTAGGTGTTTGATGTATAATTGTATACAAAAATACAAAAGCACAGGAGGGTCTATTCATGCTTGAAATGTCTCGCAAGACAAATCTGCTTGAGCAGAAGTCATATAAATATTCGTTGCAGGATGTGGCGACGCCGAATCTGCAACGTGATATCTATTCCTATGGAACTGTGCCGAAGGTCTCGTTCAACCATCGGCGCGTGCCGATGAACATGCCCGAGGAAATCTGGATTACCGATACGTCGCTGCGGGATGGACAGCAGTCGGTCGCCCCTTATACGGTTGATCAGATCGCCCGCATCTATTCGCTGCTCTCGAAACTGGGCGGTCCCTACGGAATCATCCGCCAGACGGAGTTTTTCATCTACAGCAAGAAGGATCGCCAGGCGCTGGAGAAGTGCCGTGAGATGAATCTCAAGTTCCCTGAAATCACCACGTGGATCCGGGCCAGCAAGGAAGATTTCCATCTTGTCCGCGAGCTCGGCATCGCCGAGACGGGCATCCTTGTGAGCTGCAGCGACTACCACATCTTCAACAAGCTGAAGATGACCCGCGCACAGGCGCTCGACCACTACCTGGCGACGGTGAAGGACGCCTTTGCGGATGGCGTGATTCCGCGGTGCCATCTGGAAGACATCACACGGGCGGACTTCTACGGTTTTGTGGTACCGTTTGTCAACGCTCTGCAGGAGCTTTCGCGCGAAGCGGGAATCCCGGTCAAAATCCGCGCCTGCGACACGATGGGGTATGGCGTGCCTTACACAGAAGCCGCGCTGCCGCGCAGCGTGGCCGGCATCGTGTATGGCCTTCAGCATTATGCCGACGTGCCGAGCGAGTGCCTTGAATGGCACGGACACAACGACTTCTACAAATCGGTCGCGAATGCCTCCACGGCCTGGCTCTATGGCGCCGGCGCGGTGAATTGCTCCTTGCTGGGCATCGGCGAGCGTACGGGCAACATCCCGCTTGAGGCGATGGTGTTCGAGTATGCGTCCTTGCGGGGGTCGATGGACGGAATGGATCCCACGGTGATCACGGAAATCGCCGAGTATTTCGAAAAAGACATCGGCATCTCCATCCCGCCGATGACGCCGTTTGTCGGAAGTTCCTTCAACGCGACGCGCGCGGGCATCCATGCGGACGGGCTTTTGAAGGACGAGGAGATCTACAACATCTTTGATACGACGAAACTCTTGAATCGTCCTCCGCGCGTGGAAATCAGCAAGACTTCCGGTGCGGCCGGCATTGCCTATTGGCTCAATGCGCGGTATCGCCTTGCGGGAACAGACCGGATCTTCAAGGACGATCCGCTTGTGGTGGAAATCAAGAAATGGGTCGACGCCGAATATGAGTCGGGACGTGTGACGATGATCACGCCGCAGGAGATCGACGGCTTGATCAAACGCTTCGATCCAGGACGCTTTGACAAATGAATGACGAACGAAAGGTAAATGAGCATGAAATCGATTTCACTTGCCGATCAGGTCTTTGAACGACTTGAGAACGATATTGTGACAGGTGTCTTCGCACGGGGCGAAGTGTTGACTGAACTCGGCCTTTCCGAAAGACTCGATGTGAGCCGCACGCCCATTCGGGAGTCCCTGCACCGACTTGAGCAGGAGCGGTTGATCCGTCCTTCGGGCAAGGGGATGGTGGTGGTGGGCATTACCCGCGAGGACCTTGAGGACATCATGGACATCCGTCTGCATGTGGAGGGAATCGCGGCCCGCTATGCGGCCCTGCATCTGGACGAGGCGGGGAAGCAAAAACTTCAGCAGCTCGTCGAATTGCAGGACTTCTATACGGCGCGCAACGACTTCGACCACTTGCGCCAACTTGACGACGAACTCCACGAAACGATCTACGCGTTGAGCGGACGCGCCGTTCTGATGGATGTGTTGCGGCCCCTGCATCTCAAGGCGCTTCGCTATCGTCGCAAATCGATCGCCCAGCGCTGTGCGCGCTCGACGGCCGAACACAAGGCCATCTGCCAGGCGATTCTGTCCGGCCAGGCCGAGAAGGCAGAAAAGCTGATGACGCAGCATATTCAGAACGCCAAGACCAATATGATCAAGAGGTTCAACGAAAATGGGTAAGACAATTGCCGAGAAGATCATCGCGGCGCATTTGGTGCGCGGTGAAATGAAGACCGGGTGCGAGATCGGTCTGAAAATCGACCAGACCTTGACGCAGGATGCCACGGGAACAATGGCCTTCCTCGAATTCGAGACCATGAAGATCCCGCGTGTACGAACGGAATTGAGCGTGGCGTATGTCGACCACAACACCCTGCAATGCGGATTCATGAATGCGGACGACCATCGCTATCTGCAGACGGCGGCGGCCAAATACGGTGTGAGGTTCTCGCGTCCCGGCAACGGCATTTGCCATCAGGTGCATCTGGAACGCTTCGGACGTCCGGGCAAGACCCTGGTCGGTTCCGACAGCCACACGCCCACGGCAGGTGGACTCGGCATGCTGGCCTTTGGAGCCGGCGGGATGGATGTCGCGGTGGCGATGGGGGGCGGAGCCTACTCGATTCTCATGCCGGAAATCGTACGCGTCGAATTGACGGGACGGCTCTCTCCCGGCGTGTCGGCCAAGGACGTGGCGCTGAAAATCCTACAGATTCTCTCCGTGAAAGGGGGCGTCGGTCGCATCCTTGAATGGGGTGGCGAGGGCGTGAAGACGCTCACGGTGCCGGAACGCGCAACCATCGCCAACATGGGGGCGGAACTGGGTGCGACGACCACCGTGTTCCCGTCCGATGAACAGACGCGCGCGTTTCTTGCGGCGGAAGGAAGGGAAGACGTCTATGTGCCGCTCGCTGCCGATGACGATGCACAGTATGCGCGGGTGATAGAGATCGACCTCAGCACGTTGCGTCCGCTCGTGGCGTGTCCGTCGAGTCCGGACAACGTGGTGGAGGTTGCCTCGCTGGAGGGGATAAAGGTCGATCAGGTATGTATCGGCTCCTGTACGAATTCGTCCTTGTCGGACCTCTTGAAGGTGGCGGCGATGCTGAAGGGGCGGACCGTTTCGCCGACTGTCAGCGTCTCGGTGTCGCCTGGATCGCGCCAGGTGCTCGCGATGCTGGCGGCCTGCGGGGCGTTGAACGACATTCTGGCGAGTGGCGTGCGCCTGCTGGAATGCGCGTGCGGTCCCTGCATCGGCATGGGCTTCTCGCCGAACTCGAAGGGTGTGAGCGTACGTACGTTCAATCGGAACTTCCTCGGACGCAGCGGTACGGCCGACGCGCAAGTGTTTCTGGCTTCGCCGGAAACGGCGGTGGCGGCGGCGCTCACGGGGGTCCTGACTGATCCGACGACGCTGGGTCCGATCGACGTGCCGCCGTTGCCGAAGGCGTTCACGGTGGACGATCGTGCGGTGCTGGCACCGTTGCCGAGTGAAGCGGCCGCGACGGCGGTCGTCGAGCGCGGACCCAACATCCAGGCGTTCCCCGAGGGGCGTCCGTTGGGCGATTCGCTGGTGGCGAAACTTGTCCTCAAGGTGGGGGACAACATCACCACCGACCACATCATGCCGGCGGGGGCGAACATCCTGCCGTACCGTTCCAACATCCCGAAGATGAGCGAATTCTGCTTTCGCGTCTGCGACGCCGATTTCTCGGCGCGGGCGAAGGTGGCGGGCACGGGGGTGATCGTGGGCGGCGCCAACTACGGTCAGGGGTCCTCGCGCGAACATGCGGCGCTCGTGCCGCTCTATCTCGGCATTCGCGCCGTCGTCGCGCAGAGCTTTGCGCGCATCCATGCGGCGAATCTGATCAACGCCGGCATTCTGCCGCTGTGTTTCGCCGAGTCCGCCGATGCCGCGAAGCTGCAGCAGGGGGATGCGTTGCGACTCGAGGGAATCTGGCGCGGACTCGACATGGGCGAATTCAAACTCGTCGATGAAACGCGGGGCGAGACGGTGACGCTGGTCGGCGCGTTTACGCCGCGGCAGCGGGCGATTCTGAAGGCCGGGGGATTGCTGGCCTATACGAAAACGGAGGAAGGTCGATGAACGAACTTGAAAAAGCCGCCGCACATTTGGTGCGCCTTCTCGAAGAACAGCGGCAGCGTATCGAAACGATGGCGGGCCCGAGGACGGACTTCGCGAAGAAGAACACCGTGACGATCGGTCTCATCGACGGCGACGGGATCGGTCCGGTCATCATGTCCGCCGCGACAACCGTGTTGCAACGGCTGCTCGCGAAAGAAATCGCCGAGGGGCGCATCGTCCTGCGACGGATAGACGGCCTCACGCTGGAGCGTCGTCTACAACTCGGGGAGAGCGTGCCGACGGATGTGCTGGAAGCCGTCAAGGCGTGCGATGTCATTCTGAAGGGCCCCACCACAACGCCGATGGGCGGGACGCTCGCCAGTGCGAACGTCACGCTCCGGCGCGAACTCGACCTCTACGCGAATGTGCGTCCGATTACGGTACCGGAAGAGGGAATCGATTGGACCTTCTTCCGCGAGAACACGGAAGGCGAGTATGCGCTGGGCTCGTGTGGGATAGAACTCGAGGGAATGTGCGTCGACTTCAAGGTGACGACCGATGTCGGTACGCGTCGGATTGCGCGGGCGGCCTTTGAATACGCGCGACAGGCGGGAAAGCGGCGGGTGTCGATTGTCACCAAGGCCAACATCCTGAAGAAGACGGATGGACGTTTCGCGGCGATCGCGCACGAAGTGGCGGCGGACTATCCGGAAATCGCCGTCGACGACTGGTATGTCGACATCATGGCGGCGAACCTGGTCAATCCGACGCTGCGGCGCGAATTCGAGGTGATCCTGACGCCCAACCTCTACGGCGACATTCTCACGGATGAAGCTGCACAGATCCAAGGTGGCGTCGGAACGGCCGGCAGTGCCAACATCGGCGATCGCTCTGCGCTGTTCGAAGCCATCCACGGTTCGGCTCCGCGCTTGGTGGAGGCGGGACTGGCGGCGTGGGCGAATCCCATGAGCATCCTTTCGGCGGCGGTGCTGCTTTTGCGGCATATCGGCCGTACGGAGGCGGCCGACCGTCTTGCGCGGGCGCTGGGGGACTGTCCCCTCACGGTCGACGGCACGCGGGAAGGGGCGACATGCGAGGCTTTCACGCAGGCGCTCGCACTTTGACATTTTATGGATAAAAACCAATTCGGCATTGACTTTCACCACAGAATTTTGTATCATTTTGTCTCGTCTAGCAGATTTCAGAAATTCACAAGGAGAACAAATGAAGAATATCGTCAAGAGTGGTCTTTTCGCGTTCGCGCTTGCCGCGTTCGCCGTTCAGCCGTCCTTCGCGCAGGAAGCGCCCGTCGCGGGCCGTGCACCGGATCCGGTTTCCTATGGTTACACGGTGCTTCGTGTCGGTATCGGTACGCCTGTTTCGCTCCCCTGGGGTTTCGACTGGGATATTTTCGGCCTTGACGTGAACTTCCTCTACAGCGATGCCAACAAGATGGACGGCATCCAGATTGGCGGTCTCGCGAATGTGGCCCGTCTCAACATGAACGGTTTCCAGGCTGCGCTCTGCTGCAACCTCGCGAATCGCGATGCGAGCGGTCTGACGGTTTCCGCGGTGAACCTCTGCAACGGCGAGTTCATGGGTATCAACATCGACGCCGTCGGCGTGAACCGTGGGGCGTACGGTCTGACGATCGATGGTCTCGGTGCGGGTGTTGATCGTTCGTTCTACGGTCTCTCGATCGCGGGTCTCACGAGCATGGTTCGCGAGGATATGTGGGGCTGGCAGATCGCCGGCGGTGCGACCTTCGCCCGTCGCGTGCACGGCTTCCAGACGTCGCTTCTGTTCAACATGACGGATGACCTCCGTGGTGCGCAGCTCGGCCTCATCAACTATGCGGCGACCTGCACGGCGGGTTTCCAGGTCGGTCTCATCAACATCATCACGGACAATAAGGTTCCGTTCCTCCCGATCTTCAACTGCTACTTCTGATGTGACCGTCTCGCCGAGAAGCGCGTGAGCGAAGCGGAACAAGCGGATCGGCGAGTGCCATTCGACCGTCTCGCCGAGAAGCGCGTGAGCGAAGCGGAACAAGCGGATCGGCGAGAGCCATCCGCCCGTCTCGCCGAGAAGCGCGTGAGCGAAGCGGCGAGAACCTCTTTTGCGACTGTAGCTCAATTGGATAGAGCGTTGGCCTCCGAAGCCGAAGGTTGCTGGTTCGATCCCAGTCAGTCGCACCAATCCAAAGTACCTCGTTCAATTTCGAACGGGGTTCTTTTCTTTTTTGCGGAGTAGAGGGACTTGTCCCGTGCGGTGGATTTTGATATAATATCCTTCATTCCATTTCTGTAAAACTAAAGGAGCGAATAAAATGGCGGAAGTTATTGGCGCAGGCGAACTGCACAAGGGTGTGAAGATTCTGATCGACGGCGAGCCGTATGAAATCACGGTCTTCGATTTCTCGAAGCCGGGCAAGGGCCAGGCGATCTACAACTGCACGTTGCACAACCTGATTTCGGGCGGCAACATCACCCGCAGCTATCGTTCGGGCGACAAGTTCGAGAAGCCGGAACTCATTCAGCGCAGCGTGACGTATTCGTACGACGACGGCACGGCGTTCGTGTTCACGGACGAGAATTTCGAGGAAATCCGCGTGGCGACCGATGTCATGGGCGACAAGAAGTACTTCCTCATGGACGAGATGGAAGTCAAGGCGCTCTTCTTCAACGACGCGGTCATCGGCGTCGACCTCCCGCAGCTCGTCGAGCGCAAGGTCATCAAGGTCGAGCCCGGCGTGAAGGGCAACACGGCCTCGGGCAAGGTCACGAAGCCGGCGACGGTCGAAGGTGGCTATGTGTGCGCCGTTCCGCTCTTCATCAACGAAGGCGACACCGTGCGTATCAACACGGAAACGGGCGAGTACAACGACCGCGTGGCGACGAAGTAAGGCGATTGACGGTTCGATTGCTGATCGGAGAACACGCATGAAGATTCTGGTTACGGGCGGTGCGGGCTACATCGGCAGCCACACGACGTTGGAGCTTCTGAAGGCGGGGCACGAGGTTGTCGTTGTCGATAATCTCTGCAACTCTTCGGAAGAGTCGCTGAAGCGCGTGACGGAACTGGCGGGCGGCAAGGCCCCGAAGTTCTACAACCTCGACATTCGTGACGAGGCGGCGCTGGACAAAGTGGTCGCGGCCGAAAAGCCGTTTGACGCGACGATCCATTTCGCCGCGCTCAAGGCCGTGGGCGAGTCCACGAAGATTCCGCTGAAGTACTACAACAACAACCTCGGCGGAACCTTCACGTTGCTCAAGGTGCTGGCGGCGCACAACTGCAAGAACATCGTGTTCTCCAGCTCGGCAACGGTCTACGGTCAGCCGCAGAGCGTGCCGATCCGTGAAGACTTCCCCACGCCTGGCTGCACGAATCCGTACGGTTGGACGAAGTTGATGATGGAGCAGGTCTTCCGCGATGTGCAGAAGGCGGATCCCGAGTGGAATACGATTCTGCTGCGCTACTTCAATCCGATCGGCGCCCACGAGAGCGGTCGCATCGGTGAGGATCCGGCCGGCATCCCGAACAACCTGCTGCCGTATGTGGCGCAGGTCGCGGTGGGTCGCCTTAAAGAGCTCAATGTGTTCGGCAACGACTATCCGACGCCGGACGGAACGGGCATTCGCGACTACATCCATGTGGTGGACCTCGCGATCGGCCATCTGCGCGCGATCGAAAATCTGGCGACGAAGCCGGGCTTCAAGATCTACAACCTCGGTACGGGCAACGGCTATTCGGTGCTTCAGATCGTCAAGGCCTTCGAGGCCGCCAGCGGGAAGAAGGTGCCGTATGTGATCAAGCCGCGTCGTCCGGGCGACATCGCCGAGTGCTGGGCCGATCCGGCACTTGCGGCGGCGGAACTCAACTGGAAGGCCGAACGCGGCATCGAAAAGATGTGCGAAGACCTCTGGCGTTGGCAGTCGCAGAATCCCTACGGCTATAAGGGACAGTGACGGATTTCGACGAAATCCTCGGTGCCTTTGAACAGGCACTCGAACTCGAGCGCGAGCTCGGCGTGCGCACGGTCGATTGTGACCGTGCGCTCTTGGTGCCCATGCGCCCCGCACCTCAGCCCGCGCCTCAATCCGTGGCTCAACCGGTCGCGTCACCTCAACCCGCGCCTGCCGCGACCGTTTCTGCGCCTGCACAACAGCAGAGACCTTCTTTGACGCCCGTACCGCAAGCGGCGGCGAAGCCTGCGGGGGGGGCGACAGTGCCAAGTGGCGTTGTCGATGTCTCGTTTATCGCCGAGCGGCGTCCGCAGGGCGAAGCGGCGCAGTTGCTTGGGAAGATGATCCTGGCGATGGGCTACAAGAAGGGTGAGGTGACGGTCGTCGATGCGGCGACGGCCGCTACGGTGAAGCCGGCGGCGCGGGTCTATGTCGTTTTAGGACGCGAAGCGTTCAAGGTGTTCGCGCCGGGCCAGCGGGCGTCGCTGGGACTCTGGCTCACGGTTGCCGATGTGCCGACCGTTGTCACGTATTCGCCCGAGCGCATCCTCTCCTATTTCGGTTCCGATGTCGAAGGCCTCACGAAGGCGAAGCGGCAGATCTGGAGCGATTTGAAAAGTGCCCTCGCGCGCCTGGGCAAAAAACCGCCGACAGTCTCTCGATGACGATGTGACTTATGTTTGAATTGATTGTGCGGACACTTCAAGAACTTCCGAGAGAGAATGCATGTGCTACGGCTTTTGTGGGCGGGAATGGTTAGAAGTTGACGGCAGGTAGGAAGGAGGTTGTTGTCCATGCAATTAAAAGCTTTTTACATTAATGTAGATGTCCAGTTCTCCAGTCCAATGAGAGTGGAAATGAGCGAAGGGCACACACAAGAGGTCGCTGGGTTCCTTCAGGAATTTGGTTGCTCGGCCTTGTCGCAGGAGGCGGCATTGGCTTGTGTGGAGAAGGCGGTTCGACAGGATTATCAAGATGATCCCGAATTGACTGTTGAGTTTACTTGGTGTGGTTATATTCCACCGGAATTGTTCAAGCAGGAAATTTTCATGGACGACGACATTGTATCGTCTCCAACATTCACCGATCCTGAACAAGAGGGGATCTGGTATTCGACCGGACATGCCTACTATTGTGATTCAGCTGAAGGCATTTGATTGTTCGATTGTTTGGATTGTTCGATTGTTCTGATTGTTCGATTGTTCGGATTGTTTGATTGTTCGGATTGTTCGATTGTTCGGATTGTTTGATTGTTCGGATTGTTTGATTGTTCGGATTGTTTGATTGTTCGGATTGTTCGATTGTTCGGATTGCTTGATTGTTCGATTGTTTGATTGTTCTGATTGTTCGTTCTCTGTCGGCGATACTATCGCCATATCAGGTGCCGTTGTTTGAAATCAGATCGTCGAAAGAACCGTGTCGCAAGATGTTGATGATATGGTTGTGCGGATTTGGTATAATATTCGCATGAAAATTACTTTCTCGAAAAAAGTGTTGGTTGGAATCGTCGGCTGCGTGCTGGCGTGTGTCTGTGGGGGCGCTTCGGCGCCGTTTGAAATGCGGACCGTGGTGCGTGCTGATGGCACGTGGGAGATGGCTCAGGCTACGGCGCCGAACGACTGGATGCCGGCGAAGGTGCCGGGTACCGTGCTGGGGACGCTCGTTGCAAACAAGAAGGTTCCCGATCCCTATTGGGGGCTCAACAACCAGCTCGAGCGGAAGCTTATTCCCGACCTCAGCCAGAATCGCGACTTCTATACGGCAACGTTCCGTACAACGGTGAAGCTGCCGGCGGATTTCAAAGGCAAGACGGTGTGGATGCGTCCCGAAGGCATCAACTACCGCAGTGAAATCTATCTCAATGGACACCTCGCGGCTTCGACGGCCGGCATGTTCGCGCGTAACGCCGTGGACGTGACGGGCTTCGTCAAGGCGGGGGAGGCCAATGCGCTTCTGGTGAAAGTGTGGCCGGTCGATCATCCCGGCACCGTGAAGCCGAAGGTCTGGGGGGCGGCGAACGGCGAATTCCACAATGGTGGCGACGGCGAAATCGGGCGCAATGTGACGATGCTGATGTCCGCCGGCTGGGACTTCACGTTCAACGACGGCATCCGCGACCGCAATACGGGCATTTGGCGTGACATCACGTTCTTCGCGACGGACGACGTGCGTCTTGACGCGCCGTATGTGCGGACGGCCCTGAACAAAGACTTCTCCGAAGCGACGCTGACCTGCGAAGTCGACCTGCACAATGTCGCGACGGGGCGGCGTGGCTGCGTGCTGCATTGGTTCGTCGATGGGCAAGAGGTGGCGAAGTCCGAGAAGATCATGCTGATTCGCGGCGAACGACGGACCGTTCCGCTCACGGCGAAGTTGTCCCGTCCGAAACTCTGGTGGCCGCGCAACAAGGGACCGCAGAACCTCTACACGGCGCGCGTGGAGCTGCAGGTTGAAAAGGGCAGCAAGAAGAAATGGTGGGTCTGTTCCGATCGGGCGCAGATCCGTTTCGGTGTGCGACAGGCGACGAGCGATCAGTCGGGGCCGAAGGGTGCGCGCCAGTTCTATGTGAACGGGAAGAAAGTATTCATCCGCGGGACGAACTGGATTCCGGAGGCAATGCTCAAGACGGACAACGCACGCATGGCGAAGGAGCTGCGCTTGACGGCGGAGAGCGGTGTGAACCTGGTGCGCCTCTGGGGTGGCGGCATTGTGGAGAGCGACTACTTCTATCAGCTTTGCGACGAGTATGGACTGCTCGTGTGGCAGGAGTTCTGGATGACAGGCGATACGCGCCATCCGGACGACACGCAGCTTTATCTCGCGAATGTCTCCGATTCGGTCAAGCGCATTCGTTCGCATGCGTCGCTTGTGCACTATGTGGCGTCAAACGAGTCCACGGAGGTTTCGGGTACGGAGCAGCTGGTGAAGGCGCTCACGGGCACGACGAGTTGGATGATGCAAAGCGAATGCGACGGCGTGCATGACGGTTCGCCGTACTTCCCGGTGAATCCGATGCGGTACTATGAGGACACGGCGAGTCCGCGCGGCAGCCGCGTGTATGGTTTCAACCCCGAGTATGGTACATGTGCGCTGCCGTGTGTCGAGCAGCTGCGGGCGTTCATGCCGGAAAAGCTGCTGTGGCCGATGAACGTGGCGGCGTGGAAGTACCGTGAAGGCGGCGGATTCGACCAGATGACGGCCTTCCACCACAAGCATGTGAACGGGTATGGCGTTTCGTCGTCCCTGGACGAGTATGCGCGCAAGTCGCAGGCGGCCGACGCACTCGCGCACCGTGCGTTGTGGGAGACGTGGAACCGGGCGCGGATGACGGCGACGGGTCTGCTCTTCTGGTACAACAATACGCCGATCCCTCAGATCGGTTCGCACGCGTGGGACTACGATCTCGACCAGACGGCGAGCTTCTTCGCGCAGAAGAATGCGCTGGAGCCGCTGCACGCGCAGTATGAATACCTCAAGGACCGCGTTTCGGTGGTGAGCGACATCTACGAGACGCGTACGCTTGCGGTGCGTGCGGAAGTGTACGACTTCAATTCGCGCAAGGTGTGGGAGAAGACGGCGGAGGCGACGGTTCCGGGTGAAGCGCACATCGACCTCTTCACGATTCCGTTCGGCGATCTCAAGCTCACGCAGCCGCACTTCATCAAGTTGCGACTGCTTGAGAAGGGACGCGAGATCGCCTCGACATTCTACTGGCGTTCGAACGCGAAGTATGGTGGCGCCAAGAGCGAGACGGGACCCTGCGTGAACGGGTTCGAGGATCTCGCGAAACTGCCGACGACCACGCTCAAGGTCACGTCGACGGCGACGGGACTCACCGTGCAGAATGTCGGCACGAAGATCGCGTTCATGGTGCGCATCAAAGGCGTGGATGCGCAGGGACGCTATGTGACGCCGGTCCATTATTCCGACAACTACTTCTCGTTGCTGCCGGGCGAATCGGTGACGAGCGCGATCGAAGCGCCGTCCGACAAGGGGCGCATCGTCTACACCGTGAAGGGGTGGAATACGCCGGAAGCGGGAAAGTGAGAGGGCGGCAGATGAAACGTCAGATCATTCCAGTTGGTGAGCTTGGCGAGAATTGCGTGATCCTGTGGCAGGATCCCGCTCAGGCGATCATCGTCGATCCGGGGTCCGAAGGGGAAGGCCTTGTGGCATTCTGTACGGAGAAAGGCCTGACGCCGGCGTGCATTCTGCTGACGCACGCGCACTTTGATCACATCGGCGGCATTCCGGCGCTTCTCGCGAAGTGGCCCGGGCTGCCCGTGCATCTGGCGAGTGCCGACGAGGCGGTGTTCGTGTCGCCGCTCAACGTGTGGCCGCCGGAGTACGAGAAGGTGGCGCGTCCGGCAACGCTGACGACCGATCTAGTGGACGGTGCTACGTTCGCGTTCGGCGGACTTTCCTTGACCGTGCTGACGACGCCGGGACACACGCCCGGCAGCGTGTGCTTTCACTTTCCGGCAGAACATCTGCTCGTCTCGGGCGATACGCTTTTCGCGGGTTCGTGCGGACGCACCGATTTCCCCGGGGGGAGTCCGGAACAGATGCGCGCGTCGCTTGCGCGGCTGGCGAAACTGCCGCCGGAGACAATGGTGATCCCCGGACACGGCATGCCGACGACGATCGGCCGTGAAGTTAAAAGCAATCCGTTCATGTAATATTTTTTTACTTGAACTCATTTTCAACTTGTTTTGGACCCCAAACAGTAGTATTATATTAGCTTCTAAGGAGAAGTTAGCAAAAATGGACATTACAGAAGAAATGCGTCGTCACTCGGCCGCCCATCTCGTGGCGTGGGCCGTGTGTAATCTGTTTCCGGGCACCCTGACCGATATCGGCCCGGCGACGGATGACGGATTCTATTATGATTTTGATCTCGAGCATCGTCTTGCGCCGGAGGATTTCCCGGCGATCGAGAAGGAAGTGGCGCGTTTGATTGCGTTGGACGAACCGTTCGTCCAGAAGAACATGACGCAGGCCGAGGTGGCGGAGAAGCTGGCCGGCCAGAAGTACAAGCTCGAACGTCTGGCGGATGTCGCGGCGTCGGGCGAAGCGATTAGCACCTACACGGTGGGCGACTACTTCGAAATGTGCATCGGCCCTCACGTTGAACACAGCAAGCAGATCGGCGTGGTGAAGCTGATGAAGGTCGCGGGCAGCTACTATCGCGGCGACGAGAAGAACAAGATGCTGCAGCGCGTCTACGGTATCATCGCCAAGGACGAGGCGGAGCTGAAGGACATCCTCGCGCGCGAAGAAGAGGCGAAGAAGCGCGACCATCGCGTGCTCGGCAAGCAGTTGAAGCTGTTCACGATCAACGACACGGTCGGTCCGGGCCTTGCGCACTGGCTGCCGCGTGGCGCGCGTGTGCGCGTGGCGATCGAGAACTACTGGCGCCAGAAGCATTACGAGGCCGGCTACGAAGTGGTGTACACCCCGCATGTCGGCAAGTCGAATCTGTGGGAGACCTCCGGCCATCTCGGCTTCTACAAGGAGGGCATGTTCCCGGTGATGCACGTGCAGGAAGGCGAAGGCAAGGATGCGTACATCCAGGACTATTACGTCAAGCCGATGAACTGCCCGTTCCACATCCAGTGCTACCAGTTCGAGAAGCGCTCGTACCGCGACCTGCCGATCCGCTACTGCGAGCTCGGCACGGTCTACCGCTACGAGAAGGACGGCGTCCGCCACGGCATGTTCCGCGTCCGCGGCTTCACGCAGGACGACGCGCACATCTTCTGCACGCCCGAGCAGATCGTGCAGGAGATCAAGGACACGGTCGAGTTCGCGAAGAAGATGCTCGGCAAGTTCGGTTTCCACGACATCCAGGCGTACCTCTCCACGAAGCCCGCGAAGGCGGTGGGCGATCCCGCGCGCTGGGAGCAGGCCACGCAGTCGCTGCGCGACGCGCTCGACCAGGAAGGCATGAGCTACGAAGTCGATGAAGGCGGCGGCGCGTTCTATGGTCCGAAGATCGACATGAAGATCAAGGACGCCCTTGGGCGCCCGTGGCAGCTCGGCACGGTTCAGTTCGACTTCAATCTGCCGGAGCGTTTCAATCTCACCTATGTGGGAGCGGACGGCAAGGAACACCAGCCCTACATGGTTCACCGTGCGCTGCTCGGTTCGATCGAGCGCTTCTTCGGCATCCTCATCGAACACTATGCGGGCGCGTTTCCGCTGTGGCTCGCGCCGGAGCAGGTGCGTATTCTCCCGATTTCGGACAAGGCGCTTGACTATGCGAAGCGGATCCAGAGCGCGCTCAAGGCGAAGGGATTCCGCGTGGAAGTCGACACGTCGGCTGAAAAGCTGGGCGCGAAGATTCGCGAGGCGACGCTGATGAAGGTTCCGTATCAGGTCGTGGTGGGACCGCGTGACGAGGCGGCCGACCAGATCTCCGTGCGTTCGCGTACGGAGGGCGATCTCGGTGCGATGAAGCTTGAGGCGTTCATCGGTAAGATGTCGGCCGAGTTGGACGTTTAATCTTTTGACCACAAACAAAAACAACAAACCTAAAACCGAGAGGTGACTTATCGCTAACAACACATTCGTCCGCGTTAACTTCAAGATCCGCGTGCCGTCGGTGCGCGTCTTGGATGTCAATGGCGCGCAGCTTGGTGTCATGCCGACCAACCAGGCACTCCGCCGTGCTCAGGAACAGGGTCTTGACCTTGTTGAGATCACGCCCAATGCCGTTCCGCCCGTGTGCAAGATCATGGACTACGGGAAGTTCAAGTATGACGAATCCATTCGCGCGAAGAAGGCTCGCAAGGCCCAGAAGGCGACGCAGGTGAAGGAGATCAAGTTCCACCCGGGTACGGATGTCGGCGATCTGCAGCACAAGCTCAAGCAGATTCGCGAGTTTCTCAGCGAAGGCAACAAGGTCCGCTTGTCGCTTCAGTTCCGTGGACGCGAGAACGCGCACCGTGACATCGGTGAGGACAAGATCGCCGAAGTGTTGGAGATGTTGAAGGATGAATGCTTTGTCGAGCAGGCGCCGAAGACGGATGGCCGTGTTCACTTCTGCTTGATCGGGCCGCCGCGCGTCAAGAAGGGCGGAGCCGCGAACAAGCCCCAGATTTCAGTCGGGGGAGGGGCGCCTGCGGGTGGCATTCAGATTTCTGTGGGTGGCGCCGAGTCGCCGAAGGCCTAAGAAAATGCAAGTCTATAATAGTCTGACAAGAAGGAACGAGGACCTCACGCCGCTGGCGGATAATACGATCCGCCTGTATACGTGCGGTCCGACCGTCTACAATTTCGCGCATATCGGAAACTTCCGTGCGTACACGTTCGAGGATATTCTGCGCCGCGTGATTCAGTTCAACGGCATGAAGATCAAGCAGGTGATGAACCTGACGGACGTTGACGACAAGACGATTCGCGGGGCCAATGCCGCCGGCGTCAAGCTCACGGATTACACGAAGACGTACAAAGACGCCTTCTTTGCGGACTTGAAGAAGCTGAACGTGCAGCCGGCGGAAATCTATCCGGCGGCGACGGACCACATTCCCGAGATGATCGCGCTCGTCCAGAAGCTGATGGAGAAGGGCGTCGCGTACCAGAGCGAGGACAAGTCGGTCTACTTCAAGGTCCGCGAGTTCCCGGGCTACGGCAAGCTCGCGCACATCGACTTCGACAACCAGCGCACGGGGCTCCGCTGCGCGGCGGACGAGTACGACAAGGAGAACGTCGGCGACTTCGCGCTCTGGAAGGCGTGGGAGGAGTCCGACGGCCCCGTCGGCTGGGACTCTCCGTGGGGGCGCGGGCGTCCCGGCTGGCACATCGAGTGCTCGGCGATGTCGATGAAGTACCTCGGCGAGACGTTCGATCTGCACACGGGCGGTATCGACAACCTCTTCCCCCATCACGAAAATGAAATCGCCCAGGCGGAAGCCGCCACGGGCAAGGATTTCGTCAAGACGTGGATGCATTGCGCGCACTTGCGCGTGAACGGCGAGAAGATGTCGAAGTCGCTCGGCAATTTCTTTACGCTGCGCGATCTGATCGAGAAGGGCTGGACGGGGCGTGAGATCCGCTATGTGCTGATCAACGCGCACTATCGTTCGGGCCTCAATTTCGCCTTCACGGCACTTGAGGACGCGCGCAAGTCGCTCGCCCGCATTGATGCCTGTGTGGATGCGTTGACGGCTCTGGCTGAGAAGCTGAAGGGAACGGACGCCGAAGCGTCCGGTACGGTCCCCGCGTTTGCCGTGAAATGCCTGGAGGACTTCACGTCCTCGGTCAATGACGACCTGAATGTGCCCAAGGCGTTTGCGGCGCTGTTCGAGCTCGTGCGTGAGACGAATGTGGCGCTCTCCGGCGCCCAGCCGTTCGGTTTTTCGGCGGCGCGCCTTCTGGACGTCTTCAAGCGCATGGATGAAGTGTTGGGCGTCATCTTCTTCGGCAAGGCCGAGAAGGCGGAAGTGCCCGCTGAAATCCAGGCGATGCTGGATGAACGTGCAGCGGCCCGTGCGGCGAAGAACTGGGCCGAGTCGGATCGTCTGCGCGATGCTCTCGCGGCGGCGGGATGGCTTGTGAAGGATTCAAAAGTCGGCCAAAGCGTGACCAAGAAGTGAGAGGTAAATTCATTTCCTTCGAGGGGCCCGAAGGGGGCGGAAAGTCAACGCACGTCAAGGCGTTGGCCGAAGCTTTACGGGCAGAAGGCAAGTCCGTACTCGTGACGCGCGAACCGGGAGGAACCCGACTCGCGGAACTCGTACGCGGACTTGTCCGAGAGGAAGTGGAAGATCCTCCTGTGACGCGGAGCGAGGTTTTGTTGTTCCTCGCCGCGCGTGCGCAGGTGGTTGCGAATGTGATTCGTCCGGCGCTCGCGCGGGGCGAGTGGGTGATCTGCGATCGCTTTGCCGATTCGACATTCGCCTACCAGGGATATGGACGTGGCATCGACGTTGCCTTGCTGCGTCAGCTGAACGACTTTGCAACCGAGGGACTTGTTCCCGATTTGACGATTCTGCTGGATGTGCCGCCGGAGACTTCCCGTGCGCGTCTGGCTGAACGTCAGGCGGCCACGGCCACGACGGCCGACCGCATCGAGCGCGCCGGCGATGCGTTCCATCGCCGCCTGCGCGATGGTTTTCTGGAAATGGCCAAGATGGAACCGAATCGTTTCGTCGTAATCGATTCGTCGGGTGATTGTGACGAGGTTTCGTCCAAAGTCCTTTCGGCCATTCAGAACCTGACCGTCAAAAATTGACGACTAGGCAGTGGCTGGGCGTCATTTTTATTCGCTAAGTATCACGGCGCGCTTGGAAAGTGTGCCGATGTGTGATGGTTGAAATCTAGGGGTCTGTCCCCAAGATAAGATAAAACCTTTGAAAATCTTGGGGTCTGTCCCCAAGAGAAGATATGATTGGCATGATGTTTGCTAAACTTGGGGCAGATAATCAGGAGGTGTTAGATGGAAGAGAGAATGAAAGCTTTGGCATTGAAAGAATTTGGCACGCTGGAAGGCGTGACGATTCAATATACGGTCGACCGTGAGAGCGGTCGTGTGACCTACTGTCTTTCGCGCAAGTCGATTCCGCGCCCGAGGCCGGACTTCATTTGACGGTGATGAGTTCGTGCCAGTTTGTCGTGGCGCGACGGGAGAGCTTTTCGCGTTTCATCCGCCAGAGGGACTTGCCGTTCAGTCCCTCTGAGGCGGTGATGATTGCGCCTTTGCCGAATTGGGCATTGAGCGCATCGACGGTTTTATAGAGTTTTGAATTTTCGTGCGGCTCGGTTGTGCTGAAGAGGTCGAGCTGACGGGCGCTGCCGGCTTTTTCGAGTCCAAAGAAGACCATGCCGCTTTTCCGATAGCGTAAGCCGTTCACGAACAAGGCCGGGACGTCTTTACTGATTCGAACGAGCATTTCGTTCGTGGCATTTGTGGGGTGTTCGAACATCACGGTACGTGAGGTCCAACCGTTTTCGCAGGCGGTTCCATATTGGGCGCAGATATTGGCGCCGCTTGCGAGGAGATCGAACTTACGGAGCTTGGTGGCCGCCTGTGCGGTGAACGAGGCGATGGATTCGATTAAGGCGTCGCAGGTTGTGACCGGGTCGCCGAAGGAACGAGAACAGGAGATCGAATCGGGGTCTTCATCGTATCCGCGATCGGTGACGCAAGGGGTTCCGCGGAGTTCAAGGGCTGTACGAAGGGTGGTGACGGATCCGAGGTGTCGGATGTCGTCGTCTCGCATACGGCGGAATTGTTCGGCGGTATGAATGCCCGAGGCGTGCAGCTTGGCTGAAAGTTGGCGGCCGATGCCCCAGACCTCTTCTATTGGCAGCTGGTCCAGGACGAGGGTCGGGTCTTCGGGCATGACAAATACGCCGCCATGGCGTTTCTTGCCGATGTGGTTGGCGATCTTGGCGAGCGTCTTGGTGGGGGCGAAGCCGATACCGCAGGGGATGCCGACCCATCGGAGGATTTTCGCGCGTAGACGTTTCCCGTAGTCGATGAATTCAGCCGAGGTGCTGAAGGAAGGGGGAAAGATGAAGGCCTCGTCGATCGAGTACTGTTCAACGTCGACGGCGTCCTCGCGCAGAATCGAGATGATCCGGCGAGAGAGGTCTCCGTAGAGTTCGTAGTTGGAGGAACAGAAGACCAATTCACCTGTGGCTTCGCGGTCCTTGAGCTGAAAATAAGGCGTCCCCATGGGAATCTTACGCGCCTTGAATTCATTCGAGCGCGAAACACAGCAACCGTCGTTGTTGGAAAGTACGGCGACGGGGCGTCCGATCAAACGCGGATTGACGACGCGTTCGCAGGAGACGAAGAAGTTGTTGCCATCGACCAGGCCGATCATCAGGACCTATTTTGAGAAGAGTGCAAGCTTTTCGGCCGGAACCGCGCGAACGTCGATGTTGTTTTTCACGGCATAGGCGGCTGCGGCACCGGCGCCCACGCCCGTTGCCATTGCGATGCGCATCACACGGCAGCTCGCGAGGGCTTCGTGCGAGGCGGAAAGGCAACGGCCGGCGAGGAGAAGTCCATCGACCTGTTTCGGCACGAGCGCGCCGTAGGGGATGTCGTATGGACGCACGCGTTCGGCTTCCCCGGTGACGGTGGTGTCATGGCCCACGGCCTGTCCGGCACCGGCGGGATTATGGATGTCGATGCAGAAGTCGGCCTTGCGTACGATGGCGTCCGGGAAGCGGCGGCCGGCGAGGCAGTCGGCCTTTTCGAGACGGGCGACACCCTCGAAGCGGCGGGATTCGCGCACGCCCACAACGGCGGGCATCTGGGCGATGCGCACGTTCTGGTAGCCGGGCACGCGGCGACGCAGAACTTCGGTCACCTGGAAGGCCTGCTTGCGGGCGGCGATTTCGGCGCGGGTGAGGTCTTCGGACTTGGTGCCGTTGATGCCGTTCACCTGGGTGGCGTTCACACCGTTCATCGTGGGAGAGACGCTTTGGTAGAGGCGGATGACGCCCACTTCGGGGGGAATGTTTCCGGCGGCGATTTCTTCCTGCACGATCGCCTCCCAGGTCTTGCCGCCGATCTTGACGCGGCGGGCGCTTTCTTCCGAGCCGGAGAGGAAGCGCTTGCCGGGCTCGATGCCGTCGACGGCGAACATCACGCTCACGGGTTGGACGAGTCCGTCGCCCTTGCGGCCGATCTCGTAGGGAACACCGGCGGCGGCGGCGACCATGCCGTTGCCTGTCGCGTCGATGACGACCTTTGCGGGGATGGTCCGTTCGCCTTCTTCGCAGAGAACGCGCACGCCGATGACGCGGCGGCCCTCCATCAGCGGGGCGAGCACGGTCGTGTGCAGAAGGACGTCCGCACCGGCTTCCTTCAGAAGGTCGTACGCCTTCACGTCAAGCCCCTGGAAGTCGACGGTATGCGGATGGCCGAGACGGCGGATGATCTGGTGGGTGGTGGGGGAATCGACGCCGCCAAGCCAGGGGTTCACGAGGGCCTGCACGGCCATGCCGCCGAGGCGGCCGGCGCGTTCGAGCACAAGCACCTTCGCGCCGCGCTTTGCGGCCATATAGCCGGCGCCAATGCCCGCCGGCCCGCCGCCGGCGACGATGACGTCATAGTCTTTGGCGGCCGCTGCGAGTGCGAACGTCACTGCAATGGCAATGGAAACGATTTTCGAAATCATTTTCTTCTCCTGAAGTCGATTGAAAATACGAAACGGTGAAACAAAGGATCGGATGAACGAGGAAGAGTATAGCACAATTCGGGGTACTTCGCCAAGGGGGATGTTGAAGCGATGCGACGCGATTCGTCGGTGGGTGGGGGTGGGTGGGGGTAGTAGCACAACGGGTAGGCGGGGGGGGGGGGGGGGGGGGGGGGGGGAGCGCGGCGGGTAGGGGGGGGGGGGGGGGGGGGGGGGGGGGGGGGGGGGGGGGGGGGGGGGGGGGGGTA
>JAKSOY010000139.1 GCA_024405255.1 Kiritimatiellia bacterium | reverse complement strand
TTGGGGGCGAGCGTGCGGCGGCGGAGACGATTGCGAGCGAAGTCAGGAGCTACATTGTTCGCAAGCGCGAGACGAATCCAGCTGAGTACCGCAAGTTCTCCGAGCGGATCAACCGTTTGCTCGCGGATTACGCCCAGAACAAGATCGAGTACAAGAAATTACTTGCCGAAATGGTGAAGTTGGCCGAGGAGGTAAAGGCGGAGCGCGGTACTCTTGACCCGCGGCTGGACACCGAGGCGAAGAAAAGCCTGTATGACAACCTCGGAGAGAACGCCGAGCTTGCCATCAAGGTGTGGGAGGCAGTTGTCGCCAATGCCAAGCCGGGTTTCCGCACGAACACCATGCGCCGCAGGAAGGTGGAAATCGCGATTGCCGAAGCATTGGAGGGGAGCGGGTTCAAGGTTGCCGACATCTATGGAATTGTCGAGCATCAGGAGGAATTCGAGTGAAGGTGCTGGGCATTGATGTCGAGGTCGAGCGTAAGCCGATCAAGAACACGCATCTGTCGGTCTATCCACCGAATGGGCGGGTTCATATCTCCGTGCCGGAGGGACTTTCGGATAAGGACATTCGGAGCTTTGTCGTCAGCCATCTGGCATGGGTACGGTGTGAGGTGAAACGGATTCGTGCCCAACCACGGCAGACCAGACGAGAGTATGTCAGCGGGGAGAGTATCTACTGCCTTGGCAAACGATATCGGTTGTCAGTCACGGCTGAAGATAAAGGTGCGGTTGAACGGATCGTCTGGGGCGGAACGACACTTCGGCTTTTTGTTCGAACGGGGAGCTCGCGCGATCATCGTGGCAGAATTGTGGAGTCGTGGCAGAAGGAGATGCTCAAGTTGGAGCTTGGGCGGTTGATGGGCAAATGGTGCGCCAAACTTAAGATTGAGGAACCTTCATGGCGTTTGCGGCGTATGAAATCTCGTTGGGGAAGTTGTAATCGTACGAAACGCTCCATTATCTTCAATCCGGCATTGGCTCGGGTTCCGTCCCGTTGCGTCGAGTATGTTGTGGTACATGAACTCACCCATCTTGAAGTTGCAAATCATGGTGCTGATTTCCAGTCCTTGCTGGCTGTTCGGATCCCTCGCCATATCGCTCTGCGCAAGGAGCTGAACGAGTTTATAACGTTGTCACATGGGTGATTTTGTAGCAGGTCCAGGCGGCGAGGGTTTTGGCGTCGAAGATGGTGCCGTTGCGGATGCCGTCTTCGACTTCGGCTTCGGTGAGGACGACCGGGAAGACGTTTTCGTCGGGATCCTGATCCTGGGCGTGGGCGGTGGGGGAGAGTTCGGCGAAGTAGAGATGGATGCGCTCTTCGCAGTAGCCGGGTGTGCAGATGGTTGTGGTGAGATAGCGGATGGAGGTGACGTCGTAGCCGGTCTCTTCGGCGGTCTCGCGCTTCGCGCCCTCGACGGGATCTTCGCCGGGTTCGAGTCCGCCGGCGATGACTTCGATGAGCGCCTCTTCGGCGGCTTTGCGGTATTGGCGAACGAAGACGAACTTGCCATCGGTACGTCGTGCGAGAATGGCGACGGCGTTGCCGTGGCGGATCACCTCGCGCTTGGCCTTGCGGCCGTCAGGCAGCTCGATGTCGACAAGATCGACGCTGATGATCTTGCCCGTGTACTTGCGTTCGCAGTTCAAAGTCTTTTCTGTCAAATCTTTCATGCCGCATATTATAGCATATTCTCGTCTGACGGTTTGGCAGTTTGAGGAAGGGCTTGACGGGAGGTTGGGGGGTGTGTTAGACTACGTTCGGCCCGAGGGGGTGTCCCCGGGGATGATTCAGACTTTTTCTTAAACTGAAAGGAATGAAGATGAAGAATGCGTTGTTGATGATGGCGGGTGCGTGTGTGTTCGCGGCGGGAGCTGCGGTGACGCCGGCGTCGATTTTTGGCGATGGCATGGTGCTGCAGCGGGATAAGCCCGTGCGCGTGTGGGGCAAGGCTGCGGCGGGTGAAGCGGTGACGGTGGCGTTTGCCGGCAGGACGGCGCAGACCCAGGCCGCGGCCGATGGCGCCTGGCGGGTGGAACTGCCGGCCTTTGCGGCGTCGAAGGAAGGACGCACGCTTGAAATCAAGGGCGCGACGAATGCCGTGTCGTTCAAGGACATCCTGGTGGGCGAGGTGTGGTTCGTCTGCGGCCAGTCCAACACCGAGTGTCCGCTCTGGGGCAACAATCCGCATTTCCGCGACGCCTTCGGCGCCTCGACGGCCATGATGCAGAAGAAGCGCTGCGTGCGTTTCGCCCGCACGTCGAACTACCGCTGGTCCACGACGCCGAAGACGGCGTTCGACCAGAAGGTGGAGTGGAAGGAGTTCACCCGCGAGAACCTGATGCAGGGCTCGAGCTTCTCGGCGATGGGCGCCTACTACGCGCTCGAGCTCTACAGCGCGCTCGACATTCCGGTGGCGGTGATCGGATCCTACTGGGGCGGTACGCGCATCGAACCGTGGACGCCGCGCTGCGGGTTCGAGTCGGTGCCGACCTGCAAGACGGAAGCCGCCCACCAGCCGAACCGGCAGGATCGTCGCGGCCATCAGCAGCCGATGGTGCTTTGGAACGAACAGGTGGCACCGTGGGCGCCGTTCCAGATCCGCGGCTTCATCTGGTACCAGGGGTGCTCGAACGCGGGTGAATACGGTCACTACTGCGACTTGATGCACGCGCTCTACAACGGTTGGGCGAAGGCATTCGCGAATCCCGATCTGAAGCTCTACTTCGTGCAGCTCGCGCCGTGGGGCTTCGGCGACATCGCGAAGATCCAGGAAGCGCAGGCGAAGTTCGCCGCCGAGGAGAAGAACGCGGGCATGGCGGTGATCAACGACTGGGGCAACCTTGCGGACATCCATCCGAACAACAAGCTCGTGGTGGGTAAGCGCCTCGCGCTCCATGCGCTCAAGAAGGACTACGGCTTCGCCGACATCGTGGCCGATTCGCCCACGCTCAAGACATGGAAGATCGAGGGCGACCGCTTCGTTCTCTCCTTCAACGACGCGAACGGCTGGTACCTCTACAATCCGAACTGGACGCCGGACAACGGTTTTGAAATCGCCGGTGCGGACGGCAAGTGGGTGAAGGCCCAGATCGTGAACCTCTCCGTGGACCGCCGTTCGAATCGCAGCGGGGGCGTGATCAACGGGCGCGACCTCATCGTTTCCGCACCAGGCGTTGCCGCGCCCAAGAAGCTGCGCTATCTCTATTCCCGCCCGTGGTTCGGCGCGGTCTACAGCGATGCGGGGCTCCCGCTCGGCGCCTTCCACATCGGCGACTGATCGTCGGCGTAAAAAGCCGTTCCTGCGAACAGAGGAGGACGCGTCGGGTTATTGAATGCGCGGCTAGAATCAAGCCGTGCAATTCAGTAATCCGTTACGTTCTCACTTGACAATGAAGGTGAAAAAGGGCATAATCGTTCCCGCTGTTGGGCCGTGTGCCCTAGAGACGGAAATTCAGTAGGCGAAGGGCAAGTTGATGGGTGAAGTTGCCAGATTCTTTGGATTGGTGGTGTCGTTCTATTCGGACGATCACCTGCCGCCGCATTTCCATGTTCGTTATAGCGGTTTCGAGGCGAAGGTCGAAATCGGGACAGGTGTTGTGATCGGCGGCAGTTTGCCCACTCGGCAGCTCAAGTTTGTTTTGGCTTGGGAAGAACTTCATCGTGATGAGTTGATGGAACGATGGGAGGCTGTACGCGCGGGACTCGAACTTGAACCGATAGCCCCCTTGAGGTGAATCATGGATGTGACCGGAATCATAGATACTGTACGACAGTTCCGGGGAGCGAGCGGTGTCGACGAACAAATCGACCTCCGCGCGCTGCAGTGTATTGGTATTACCCAAGGTGAGGCCCGTATCCTTCGCGTGTGGTTTAACGATGGACGCATTCGAGATTGGGATGCAAGTAGTTTCCTTTCTCAGGGGAAAGGGCGTGTCGTTCGACTACGGGATCCCGCGCAATTTGTCCAGTCGGCCACAGTATGGGATGGTGCACCTGGTTTTGATTTAGGGACCTGTCATTCTTCGGCAGACAGCATTGACTTTGATCCGTATGAAATCTGGGTGTCGTCGAAAGACGTCACGCGTCATGTCCTGCGCGATGAACATGAACTTGGCCTTTCCAATCGGTTTCCCCTGCCCTCCGATTTCGGGGAAGCTGCTGAGTCGACAATTTCCGACGGTTATTCTCCCGATGTGAAAGATCCGTCATCAGGTGGCGACTGACAAGCATGACACGCACGCAAATACAATTGCCGGATGAACTCTATCGTCGGGCGAAAGAGCTGGCGGCGGATCGCGAGATCTCGCTGGCGGAACTGGTCCGCAATGGACTGGAGTACATGCTGACCGCCTTGACGCCGCCGCAGGCTGTACGGGAGGTGCCGCAGTTGCCGAAGCTGTCGTTGGGGAACAAGCCGCCGGTGTTCGCCGACTATGCGTTCGGTCCGGCGCGGACGACGGACTTCGGCGTCGCCGCCGAGGGGACGCGGAGGTCGCCGAAATGATTTCGTTCGGCGCCGATGTGTTGTATGCGGCCGTCAATGCCGATGCGCCCCAGTTCGCCGTGGCACGCGAGCTGGTGATGAAATATGAACCTTCGACGGATGTTGTCCTGTCGGAGGAGACGCTGGTGGCGCTCTACGGTGCGCTTGCGCGAACTCGGATGAAAGACGCCGCCTCCGTCGTCCGCTATTTCCGCGGCAATCCGAATTGGCGTGTCGTCGATGCACAGTCGAGCCGGGTGGCGATGAATGCGATTTGGGATTGTGCCTTTGCCAACGGCGAGGACGTTCAGACGATTCATCGCCGCCGATTGCTGGCGACGCTGCAGCGCAACGGCGTGACGACGTTCTATACGGGTGCGGCGGAGGCTTTTCGGGCGATTGGTTGCGCGTTCGCGCGGAACCCCTTTGAAGAGTTAAAGGTTAAAAGTTAAAGGTTAAAGATTGCTGGTCGGGTTGGTGGTTTGGGATTAAAGGTTAAAAGTTAAAGGTTAAAGATTGCTGGTCGGGTTGAAGGCTAGGGGTTAAACGGGGTTGAAGAATTAAAGAGTTAAAAAGGAGATGAAGAAATGCAGAGACGGGAATTTGTGACGATGGGATTGGCGGCCGCGGTGCCGGCGTGTTTTGCCGCCGTGGTGCCGGAGGTGGATCCGAAGACGTTGAGCGTGCCGGCGTTCGAGGCGGCCGTGAAGACGCTCGAGGCGACGACGCTCTTTGACGATGCGGCGCGCAAGGCGGCGCTGGCGACCATCCAGAAGCACATCTATGCGATGAGAACGGCGAAGGCGTTTGGCGAGTACATGCGCGGCGGGGAGAAGATGGCCCCTGCGAAGCTGAAGGCCTTGCTCGATGCGAATCCGCCGCTCTGGTGGATGGAACGTTCGTTCGAAAAGGTGTTCAAGGAATTTCAGGAGACGAAAGTCACGGACGATACGCCGGCGGTCTGGTACCTCTACAACATGGGCGTCGTGGTGAAGACGAAGACGGTGTCGTTCGGCATCGACATCTGCCATCGTCTGGCACCGCGTCTCGCGCCGCTGCTCGACTTCGCGCTCATCACGCACAACCATGGCGACCACTTTACACATCCCTTCCTCCAGGCGATGGCGAAGTGCGGGAAGAAGGTGATTACGAACTTCATTCTCACACCGGGGTCTTACTGCCGGGGAACTTCGCGCGTGTTCACCTTCAAGGACGTGACCGTGCGGGGAAACGACGGTGACCATAACAAGGGTCTGCCGGATGGCGTCACCTGGTGGGAGGTGACCTGCGGGAAGGAGCCGAACGCATTTGTCATCTGCCATTCGGGCGACTGCTGCCGTCATGACCAGTTTCATCCGGTGGCGAAACATCCGGATATTTTCTTCGGACACTGCGCCGTCGGTCTCAGCTTTCCGAAGGCGTATCAGACGACGATGCCGGCGAAGTTCATGGTGCCCTTGCATCATCAGGAACTCGGCCATCTGGGCGGACGCTACCGCTGCGTGGGTTTCCATGAAGAGCCGGCGCGGATTGTCCGCGAGTTGCGCGCGTTGGGCGCGAAGGTGGCGATGCCGGTGTGGGGCGATCGAATCGTGTAAAGGGGAGGGCTGCGAATGAACGTCCAGGTATTGCCGTCCTTGCTTGCGGCCGATTTCGGTTCGCTCGCGACGGAGATCAAACGTGCGGAGGCCTCGGGTGCGGACGCGCTGCATCTCGACATCATGGACGCGCATTTCGTGCCGAACCTCTCGTTCGGTCCCGACGTCGTAGCGCTGGCGCAACGCGTGGCGCCGGACTTCTACCGCAATGTACATTTGATGATGACGCGTCCGGACCTCTACCTCGAATCCTTTGCCGCCGCGGGCGCGCAGACGATCCAGATCCACGTCGAGGCCGATTGCGACATCCATGCCGAACTCGCGCGCATTCGTGCGCGCGGGATTCGTCCGGCGCTCGTGCTCAATCCCGAAACGCCGATTGCGCGCGTCTATCCATACTTGGGCGAATGCGACGAACTGCTCGTGATGACGGTGCATCCCGGCTATGGCGGCCAGACCTTCATCGCCGACTGTCTGCCGAAGATCGCAGATGTGCGCAGGCGTTGTCCCGATCTCGACATCATGGTCGACGGCGGCATCAACGCCGAGACGGCCGAGTTGGCAGTTGCAGCCGGCGCGAACCAGCTTGTGGCCGGCAGCTACTTGTTCAAGATGTCCGATATGGCGGAGGGGGTTGGAAAGTTAAAAGGCAAAAAGTAGAACCACGGCCATCTCTGAGGTAAAATCGCTCGAGCCGCAACGGACATGAATCCGTTGCGGCTCTGCTTTTTACGGTACAAGTCGATGGGGCTTGACCGTTTTGGATGGTTTTGCTACACTTATCAACGTTGATGGTTGTATCTTTTGAGAAAGGAATTGAAAGATGAGATCATTCAGTAAAATCATTGGGATGGTGGCCGTGGGGGCCGCTTTCACGGTTGCGGCGGCACCTGTCTGCAATACGGCGGATTTGATTCACCGCTGGAGTTTCAATGGCACGTTGGAGGATTCGGTCGGCGGTTTGACGGCGACGGCCAGCGGCAATACCGCCTTCAACTCCCCCTCCGATCCGACGGCGATTCGTCTCTACGGTACTGGACATGGTACGGCGTCTGTCAATTTGGGCGGGGGCATCGTGCCGGCGTCCGGAGGCCCGATCACGATTGAAATCTGGGCGACGTAGCACACGGAACAGAACTGGTCTCGGATATTCGACTTTGGCCCCGACAACCAGAACTATGTGTTGATGTCGTGGACGCAGGGATCCTATTTGCGCAGCGATGCCGTCGAAGTCAAGGCGTCCAACACGACGTTGCTGCGGGCGGACCATGAACTGCAGCCCTACGACTTCGATGTCCCCTATCACATTTCACTGACCCTGGTGCAGACGAGTGACGGGAGGGCCACGCTGGCCTGGGCGAAGCGGGACACCCTGACCGGCGAGGTGCTGAGGTCCGGCCGCAACACCACCAGTGCGGCGTGGAGCATCGCCAACATCGCGAACTGGACATCGTGCTACCTCGGTCGCTCGCAGTTCGAGGCCGACTTCGATGCGGATGCGACATATGACGAAGTGCGCATTTGGAAGACGGCGCTGACGGACGAGCAGTTGACGTGGAGTGCGAGGCTAGGGCCCGATCAGCTGCCGACGTCCGAGGCGTCGCCCACTTCGACGCTGACGCTGACGAGCGAGAACGGCCAGGTTCGGGTGAACGGCGCGACGGCGTACGGTAGTGGCAACGTGTCGGTGTCGCGGACTTCGGACGCGACGTTGACCGCCGTGCCGGGGGCCGGTTTTGCGTTTGTTCGCTGGACTGGCGACACCGACCGCATTTTGTCGGGTACCGTCCGTTCGACGGAGATCACGGTCAATACCGTTCGCGACTTTGCGTTGACGGCGGAATTCGAATCGAAGGACAATGTCGTCTATGCCCGCTATGAAAACGGAGCCTTCGTCTACCTGACGCCCGGCAAGGCCGTGGGCAATGCGCCTCAGGGCGGGATGAACGAGGGCATCACCATCCTCTTTTCGTCGGATGAAGAGTATCGGCAGCTCTGCACCGTTCCCAATGAAGTCGCCAAGGCCAAGGGCCTTGAACTCGGCGACGAGGTCAAGCTGACGGGCCCTGCCGATTGGACGGCGTTGGATTATTCGCTGGCCGGCCATTCGATCGATCTCAGCGGCTGGCGCTTGACCACCCGTTCCCTGAATGGCGGGGGCGGCTCGGGAACCGATGAACTCATCGTCAACGGTGGCTTCGATAGCGATCCCGTTGCGAGTGGCGCCCAGGTGGCGATGACCCCCAAAGACTGGAATGCGAGCGGGTATGTCTACTTGATCAAGGACAACGTCGACAACGGTTACTCGAACCGCGATGGGTCCAACTGGTTGTACCTTGAGAGTGGCGGTTCCGTCCAGCAGCAATTCTCGACCGATATGGGCGGTGTGTGTGCGTTGACGTTCAAGGTCGCGTCTCGCGACGACGAGACGCAATGGAGGAATAGCAGTTGTCGGATTGAGGTCGACGGAACGACGATCCACGATGCGTATACGGGTACGTGGAATTCCCGTGCCATGTCCTATCAGGTGCCGGTCAATCCGGGTTCACATACGATCAAGATCAGCTGTAATGGCGGTAGTGCCATTCTGGTGGACACGGTTTCCATGAAGCTTGCTTCTGCGGGCGCAAACATCGTGGCCCAGGACAATCTCATCGGCAATGGCGATTTCCAGGCAGACTACGTCATGAACGGGGCGAGCACGGCGATGATCCCCACGAGCTGGATGGGGAGTGGCGGTGTCAACGTGCTGAAAAACGACAAGGAAAACGGTTATTCGAATTGCAACGGCTCCAATTGGTTGAGACTCACCTCGGGCGCAGAGGTTCAGCAGCAATTCACAACCCATGTCGACGGCAATTGCGAATTGAGGTTCAAGGTGGCGTCCTACGACAATGAGACGAAATGGAAGGACAGCTGCTGTCTCATCCAGATCGACGGCAATACGATCCACGATGCCTACACGGGTACGTGGAATGCCAGCGTCAAGTCCTATAAAGTCCACGTGAACGCCGGTACTCATACCATTCGGGTTGCGTGTACGGGCGGCAATGCGGTGCTGGTGGACGACTTGTCGCTCTCGACTCCGGGCGAAGTTGTGGTGGACGTGCCGGCGGGGGAGACGCTTGTCAACGAGAACGTGTATTTCCATGGCACGGGGCTGAAAGTCGTGAAGTCGGGTGCCGGTACGTTGTTGCAGCAGGCATCGGGCCATACGCATGTCGGCGGCATGGTGGTGTCCGAAGGGCAGCTGGCGTTGGGGAATAATCAATGTCTCAGTTCGGCGGGCGAGGTGATCGTCGATCCCAACGGTGTTCTCGAACTCAATGGCAAAGGCGATCTTCAGGCGTATCGTTTTGTCTTGAACGGCGGTACCCTGCAGAATACGGCTGCCGATGTCGGCGAAGGCATCGCCCAGATCACGAGCCTGCGTCTTATGGCGGATTCGGTGTTCAAGCCGTCGAACAGCTACGGTCTCATCGGTTCGGGCTATGGCGCGACGACGCTTGATCTCGCCGGCCACACGCTCACGGTGGAGACGGCTGCCGACAAGAGCTTTTGGCTGTTCAATGCGACGGTCACCGCGGGTACGCTGGAGGTCACGGGCGACGGTTGGCTGGTTGCGGACAAGACGGGCGTCAATGCGGCTGCGGCCGATTTGCGCGCCAACTGCGCGCTGGATGTCCGTGTGCCGTTTAAGGTGGGTTGCTACGAGGCCCTCTACAGCGGAACCCGCAATGCGGGTGACGAGCCGATCACCATTCAGCGTTCCTTCAAGCCGCACAGCTCGATCTACCATGGGGTGAAGTTGGCGGACGAAAATCTGATCGACCTTTCGGTCTGTCAGGGGATGTTGAAGACGCCGGGACTCCTCACCACGGGCGCCCATGAAATCATTTTCCCCGGTCCGCGCGAATACACGCCAGTTGCCTGGATCGAGTCGAACGGCGAGCAGTGGATTGACACGGGTTACGTGTGCAAGTCCAATACGCGCATCGAGGCCACGATCAATACGTGTACGCGGTCTCAGTCCTGGGGTGTCTTCTTTGGCGTGACCGGCAACGACAGTGCCAGTGACGGTGTGCTGCTGCGCTACTATGAAGAAACCACCACGTTGAACGGCTGGTTCTGCAATGCCAGCTATGATGAGGCACAGGTGGCGGACCTGCAAGGCCAGGATGTTTCGGTGGTTCTGGCGGCGAACACGATGACGTTGAACGGCGTCGCGAAGACGATTTCGACGTCGGGCACGCCGTATGCGGCGCCGCTCTATCTTTTCTGCGGCAACAACGGGGGTGCGGCCTGGCGTCATCAGGCGATGCGCCTCTATTCGATGAAGATCAGCGAAGGGGGCGTGCTTGTACGCGATTTCGTGCCCTGCCGCGACAACGACGGCGTGCTGGGCCTGTGGGACCGTGTTGAAGGCAAGTTCTACGTCAACAAAGGGACGGGGACGTTTGCAACGGCGGAGGAGTCCGGTTATACGCCGGTCGCGTACCGGAAAGACACCAAAGTGTTCGTGGAACTCCATGGCCGCCATCTCGACAGGACGAAGATCATCGGCTGGCCGTCGATTCCGGCCAATGTGATCTTCCAGCCGACCGAAGCGACCTTGGGCGACCACTATGTCCTCGAGGTCCATCCCAACGGCCTCTACGTGCCGCGTAACACCGTGATCTATTTCAGGTGAGACGGCCGACAGGACGCCTCGGACGCGTTGCTGTACCATATCTGAGCAATTAATCTGCGCCGTACACGCGAATTTATGATATAATTTATCTTTCCCCTTAAAGGAAGGTAGAATAAAGATGATGGATAAACGCTACGACGCAAAGGCCGCCGAGGCCAAATGGTACCCGATTTGGGAGCAGAACGGTTATTTTCATGACGAACCGGGACACGGTTCGCCGTATTCGGTTGTTATTCCGCCGCCGAACGTAACCGGTATTTTGCACATGGGCCATGCCCTGAATCAGACGATTCAGGACGTTCTCGTGCGGTGGCGCCGGATGAGCGGGTTCAATACCTTGTGGCTGCCGGGTACCGACCACGCGGGCATTGCGACGCAGAGCGTGGTGGAGAAGGCGCTCGACAAGGAGGGTCTGCGCCGTCAGGATCTCGGGCGTGAGAAGTTCCTCGAGCGCGTGTGGCAGTGGAAGGAACAGTACGGTGGCACGATCGTGCACCAGCAGCGCATGCTCGGCAATTCGACGGACTGGCAGCGCGAGCGCTTCACGTTCGACGCCGGTTGTTCCAAGGCGGTCACCAAGGTCTTCGTGCAGCTCTACAAGGAAGGGCTCATCTACAAGGGCGACTACATCGTGAACTGGTGCCCGCACCACCAGACCGCCCTCGCCAACGACGAGGTGGAACACGAGGCGAACCACGGCTCGCTCTGGTACATCCGCTATCCCGTGGTCGGTTCCGCCAAGGGCGCTGCGGGCGAACCCTACCAGGACTATGTGATGGTGGCGACGACGCGTCCCGAGACCTTGCCGGGCGATACCGCGGTGGCGGTGAACCCGAAGGATGAACGCTACGCGCATCTCGTGGGCAAGAAGGTGATCCTGCCGCTCACCGGCCGTGAAATTCCCGTCATCTCCGACATGTACGTGGAGAAGGAGTTCGGCACGGGCATCGTGAAGA
>JAKSOY010000138.1 GCA_024405255.1 Kiritimatiellia bacterium | reverse complement strand
CAGGCCGAAGTACATTCGTACGATACACCGCACCCCCCGAATAGCACCGCAGCCCCTCCGTCGTCGCCCAGTCGCCCAGCTTCATCGGCGCAGCACGCATCTTGAGCTTGATCGGTCCGTTGAACGCCGCCCCGCCGACCAGCCCTGGCGCAAACGCAACCTCAACGGTCAAAAGCCCGTCTTTGATCTCGTTCCGAAGCACGGTGCCGTTCGTATCGACCTCAGCCGCATACGCCCCTGGCGGCACCGTGGCCGTGAACGTACCGCGCGTCACCTTTCCGCCAAACGGGTCGTATCGAAGAACAGATGGATCGCGGTACCAGCACATCGAGAGCGGCAACGTACTCGTCTGCGCGGCGACATCCGTCCGACGGAACACGAGCGCCGCGCGCCCAAACCCGTTGTAGCTCACTTCAACGGGCGTATAGCCCTTCGCGAGACGCACCTTCTCGCCCCGCGCCACACGCCGACCCGCCACCGTAATCGCCGTCGGCCACGGTTTCGCCGGCTTCGCCGGACGATCGATCTTCTCGCGCGCCGCCTCGGCCGTACACACGATCTCCGCCTCCAGGTCGCACGGCGCATAGACAAAGGACGTAAACGTGGTGGGCGAACTCTTCCCGTGCACCCGCCGCGGATTCACATCGTAGAACGCATCCCATCCGTTCGAATACGGACCGAGAATGAAGAACTCGTCGCCCACGCGCGCATTGAGGCCATGATGGCGATTCTGCTGCTGGGGCTTGTCCGCCACGTTCCAACGCCAACCGAAGGAGAAAACGTTGGTGCCATCCTGCCAGAACTGCGGACCGAACTCGAGACGCGTCTTCTCCCCGCGTTCGACCCATGTCATCTCCCGCACTTCGGGTCCAATGAATTCCGGCGTCGCGGGCAAATGGAAATCGCCCCACCGGTTGTCCAGAACCGGTTTCAATTCGAACTCCCAGACATCTGGCAGCGTGACGAGTGTTTCACGCACGAGGGTCTTCGGCACCAGCGGTGCCGCAACGCCCTTCCGCGTACGATCGAAGACGAAGAGAAGCGCGCGGCAGGAATTCTCTTCACCGGGATCGAACGGCAGCTGAATGGTTGTCAGGCCGTTTCGCGTCGACGCCTGGAAGCGTTCACCCGCCGAATGGATGGCTCCGGTCCACGGATCGTAAAGCGACGGCACGCCGGTCGTACGGAACGTCAGCGCGCTCTTTCCATCCCAGTCGACGACGTAGTAGATGTCGGACTCTGCCGTACGCCGATGGTTGATCTTGAGGCCGGGATTGCCAGCCACATCAGGCGTGGCGACAAGAGGCAGCTTCACATCGTCCACCTTCTTCGCATCGACGACGGTTCCACCCGCCGCGCGAAAGGCATCGAGCTTCGCGCGCGAAGTCGGACGCAGCGTATCCATCAGCGGAATCACAATCGCCTGATAGTGCTCGCCCGCCACGTCAAGCGTCACCGCGCCTTCGGTCCGCCCGATCGTCGCCGCCGCCAGCGAATCCGAATCGATCACATCGCAGTCGCACGAACCCTCTACCGCAAGTTTTCGGATGAACGCGTGCGAGAGGGCCGTCGACTTCGTACCGACGAACGAATTGACCACCATCATTTCCTGCGGCATCACAATCGCCACATCGCAGACATGCACGCCGCGCGTCAGCATCCACGACAACCGTTCGAAATACTTGAACGTATGCGGCATCAGCTTCCAGTAGGGCTGACGGAAGTGATAGCACGGCGGAGCCCATTCCCACCAGCCCCCTTCCGTCGTGTAGTAGAGGCCGTGCAGATTGAAGAGGTTGGCCCCGTAGACATAGTTTCGCACCGTGGCAGCGAAGATCGTCTCCGTCGACGCCTGCCACCCTTGCGAATGATAGCCTTCAAGCCACACGCGCGGACGATGATAGAGATGCGAAATCGACGAACCGACCTTGCATTTCACAGGGTCGGGACCACTCCCGGGCGTATCGAATCCGGGTGCCGTATACCAGCGTGTCGTCCGCATATAGTCGCCGAACTGCATGGGATTCTTGCCGCGCGAAGCATGGTCGCACCCGTAGATGAGGCCGCGTTTGGCATGCCACTCGTAGAGCGGCTTGAAGTAGCGTTCTTCCGTGAGCGCAACCTGCACGTCGTTGAAGTCGAGCCGCACCTTGTAGGTGTCGGGTCCGATGTCCGTAAAGAGGCCACGCAGTTTCGGCACGATGTCGTAGCCCTTGCGCTTTTTGAACTCGTCGGCGAAGTCGGCGGTCCAGATGCGCTGATGGTCGGTCAGGATCAACTCGTCCTGGAAGAAATAGTTGAGCGCCTTGTGCGCTTCAGGCGGCGTATGCGCAAGGAACGGATCGAAAAAGCGTTCGATCAGGCGGCGGGCCGTTTCCGCGTTCATCGGATCGAGCGTACCGGGACGCACGACCGGCACGACCTTTCCGTCTTTCTGGAAGACGAGATACTGGCTGTATGTTTCGGGCGTGCAGATTTTGAGCCGCTTGTAGAGATTTTCGCGTCCGGGAAATGCGAGCGCGTAATCCGAGACGCCGACCCCCATATTCCGCTTCGCGCACTCGACCGCCACGAAGGAGAAAGCATCCCACCAGGCATCCGTGAAGATATCCGGATCGCCCGGCACTTCGTCCCACGGACCCGTAATGAGATGGCAATAGTTGATCTGAACGCCGGAAATCCCCGCCCTGTGAAGTTCGTCGAGCTGCCACAAGAGCCGCGCCTTATCGAGCCGGGCGCCGTTCCACCACCAGAACGGCACCTCGCCATAGCCGGGCGGCGGCGTGCGGAATCCGTCCACCAGATTTTCGCCCCAACTCGAGCAACCGATCAATGCCGTCGCTAAAACCGCGAAAAGGATTCGACTCGTTTTCATTTTCTCTCTGGACCTCTCTCAACGATTAAGGTGGCGGGACAACACCCAAGGATTCTCCCCAAGCATTCCCGCCACCGATTTTGCTCCCTTCTTCAAGGAGCCACACGTCAACGAATGATGATGATCATCGAAGAATCGATCATCCACACGCCGTCGTCGCGCACCTGGACCTTCTGGGTCTTGCGCTCGCCCTTGAAGGTCAGCGTCGAACAATTCGCCGGGGCGGTTGCCCACGAAACGACCTTTGTCCAGCTGCTGAGAGTACGCTTGCCGAGGCCAATCGTAATAGTGGCACCATCCGCGAACGAGGCGGCGTAGGTGGCATTGTCAGAAGCGAGATTCCACGCTTCCGTCTTATCCGAAAGATCGAGCGTTGCACCATCCACCAGCTGGACCCGATAGAACGCCGCGCCAACCGGCTTGTAGGTACCGCTCACCACGAACTGCCCCGCGCCGCCGCGGTTGAGCGCCGACGTATCGGCCTCCCACCGGTCGATGAGCGAACCGCACGAGATGGTATGTGCGATCCACGAGGGCACGGCGATGTCGAAATTCGCATCGCTGCCGTTGACCGCCGTCGCGTATTCGTCGAACCAACCCGCGCCGCTCACCTTCAACGTGCCGTTCTTCACCACCACGCCCTGGAGATAGAACGTGCTGTTGCCGGTGAGAACCACGTCGAACGTGTAACCGCCCAGGTCGAGCACCGAGTTCGCGTTCAATCCAAAACGCGTATTGAAGGCGAACGCACCGTGCGAAGGCGCCGTGAGCGTGAGATTGGCGTACACGCCCCAGTCCGACTTGTCCTGGTTGCACCCCGTGTTTGCGAGGGTACCACCATCGAGGACCAAATGGTAGACGCTGAAGTCGTAATTGCCCTTCGTGTCGAGCGTCGCCCCTTCGGCCACGGTGATGACGCGATCGAAGGCGCTCTTCGTGCCATAACCACCCCACTGGTACTTCGACGCCGCATACGTGGAGCTCGACCCGCCGCTCACCGGCAGAGCCGCCGTACCGGCCGCGATGAGCGTGCCGCCCGTGTAGGTCTGGTTCTGCTGGGTGGGGATGAACGTTCCGAGACCATCCTTGACGAGCTTGAGGTTGCCGGTCAGGGCCACCTTGTCGTTCGTGAAGGTCGCGCCTTCGGCCACGTCGATGTGCAGTTCGCCCGGATGCGCACGATCCGTCGTCGAGTCGGTGAACGCGGCCGCACCGGCCGTCGTACCGCTGAAGGACGACACTGCGAGGCGATGTCCCATGAGATCGATTGTCAGCGCATCGCGCAGCGCGACTGCGGCAAAACCGCGCCAATCGCAGTCCGCCGTCAACGCGACATGATCGGAGAGGACGAGCGTCCCGTACTCGATCGAGGTGCCCTTCGGCACATTGAGCGAGGTTGCGCCGAAGATGAGAATCGCCGTATCCGCATCCGGAATCGCCCCTTCCACGCGCGCGCCGTTGTTGGTCACGGCCCAGTTCGCGGGATCCTGCGGATTTGCGCGGTTGCCTTCGCCGGTCCACACTGCGGTCTTCGCAAAGTCGCCCACGAGAATCGACACAGTACCGTCCGCCTGGATCAGCTGACCTTGCACGTTGTTCTTTTCAAGGTCATGCGTGACGGCAAGTCCGTCCGCTCCCGCACCGCCGTCCTTGATGAATTCGTAGAGTCCCGGAGCCGGAGCCGCACCCAGCGTGAGATTGACCCCCTCACCGCCCGCCACAGTGCCGAAGAGGGTCTGTCCCTTCGCGAGCGCCACCATGCCGTCAAGCTGCCACTTGCCGTTGCCGGAAGCCACCGTGACCTTGCCCGAGGTCGGATACTTGGCGATCTTCACCGTACCGTCCGTCACCGTGACATCGCCCTTGATCGGCGTCGTCAACGTGAGCGTGCCCGTGCCCGCCATTTGCAGGTCCCACGGATTGTTAAATGCCGTGGAAGAGAGCGTACCCGCCGTGTAGGTCGGCGCGAAGGAGACGTTATGCGGACCTTCGAAAACGACTTTGACCCGACCCGCGCGGTTGTGGGAGAGGAAGAACGTGTTGTAGCCGAACTGATCCTTCGGCGGGATTTCCCAGTCGCAGGTCGAGGAGATGTGCATCTCGTCGCCATCGAAGAGGATGCCGTTGTAGCTCTTGTTCGAGGGCGAATTCGCGCGCCAGAACCGCTTGGTCGTCACGACGAGATTCGAGATGCCGAAGTAAGGCCACGAGTTCACACAGCTGCCGTAATAGCCGATCTTCAAGGTGCCCGCGCCGTAAAGCTTGGGATCCATGTTGCCCTGGATGTTGAACGCCTCGGCGTCGAGAACACCGTCCACCCACAGGGCCGTCGAATTGGTCACGCGGAATTCGCCCGCCAGCTTCACCGTCACATTCTCGCCGATCCGGAACGGGAACGTGCCGAGGTTGCGCATCGACGCGAATGCGAGCGAAGCCGCCTCGCCGTCGACCGCCGTGACGATGTTCGTAGGATGCTGGGTTTCATTGTTGAAACCGTACATCGCACCCGAGAAGTCGTTATGGCCCTTCACGCGCAGCGTGAGGTCACCGGCACGGAACGTCACGCCCACGCCGCGATAGGTGACGTTCGCAATCGTCAGCGTGTTGCTGATGGAGCCGAAACGCCACTGCCACTGGTTGGTGGTGCGGCCCGCCTTGACCTCGCCCGAGACGGTAAGCGGACCCGTCGCGTAGAAGGACGTCGCATTCGGCGCCGTGAAGCCGGCGTTGAACGTGAGCGGTTGCTCGCTTTCACGCGTGACCTCGCCCTCATCGGTGAGGATCACCGGCACGTCGTAGACGAGCGCGCCCGTAGGATTGTAGAATTCCTCTGAAATGTCGACGAGCGCACCGTCCTCCCACTTGTAGGCGCGGGCCGGTGCGGCGATGGCCGCGAGTGCCGCAAGCGGCGCCGTGAGCGAATCGACCGGCACGATGGGCGCAGGTCCCGTCGCGAGACGGAAACCGAGGTAATCCGCATGGCAGCCCGCCGTCGCGATCGAGGGACAGTCCCCTTCGCGCGACCAGGTACCTTCCTGAGCCTTCGCCGGCGAACCGAGGATGCGGCACCAGCCGGTGTTCGGATCGACGGACGACGTCCATTCGGCGACCTCGCGCCGAAGCTCGCCGCCGAATGTGGCCGCAAGTTCCGCAACCGTCGGCAGACGGTAGTCGCCCGTCGTACCGTTGAGCCACACGAGGAACTTTTCGATTTCCGTCTTCGACACATTCACGACCGGCGCATCCGCCTTTTCGGGATCGTAGGCGAACGTCTCGCCAAGGGCTGTCTTGTACTCTGCCCACTTCGCATTCGTCACCGGCTTGTCGGTGAACGCGGCGAAGCTCGCCGGATTGGCGCACGGCGTGAGGGCGGGTGCCGCCTGCGGCGTGACGGGACAGGTCTTCGACTCAAGCGTGAAGTCGTCGAACACGCCAATGTAGCTGCCGTCCGCATTGAAACCGTGGGCGAGATAATGGAGCGTGTTGTTCTCGAACCGCAGTTCGCCATAGCTCTGGATGCAGCCCATCCGTACCGGCTCGGCCCCGCCCAGCACGTTGTTTACCGTGGGGGACGCCTGACGCGCCCAGAGATAGGGCACGTTCTTATGGCCGCCCACGAAGATGTCGTCGCCGTAGAACGTGGTGACGGTTTCAACATGGTCGAGGTAGCCCGCGCCGCCGTTCGTAAGCTGCACGATGCCGTCCTTCAGATAGCGTTCATAGCCGTGCATGTGGCCGGAGAAAACGATGTCAATGCCACCGGCCTTCGCCGCCTCGAGGAGCGCGGTGTTGTTGTTGCCGCTCCAGCACTCGAGCCAGAACGGATAGTGCTGGATCATGACGCGGAAGGACGCCGCCTTCGCGCGGTCCGTCGCCAGGAGGTTCGCCAGCCACGTCGCGGTCGTCGCATTGTAGGCGCTCTGGTGGATGAAGATGAAGAGCACGTTGCCGCGATAGAGGTAGTAGGCCCCGTCTTCGGACGTTCCCCAGGCAGGGTCGTCGATGGAACCGGTTTCGAAATACGGCTGGTTGTTACGATAGGAAATATCGTGGTTGCCCCAGGCGACGTAGTAGGGACGCGTACGACCGAGGATGCCGTCCGTCGCCTGCAGGATGCCGGGCTTGATCTGGTTGTTGTAGTCGGCGCTCGAGGCCATGTCGCCGGAGGAGATGCCGAAGTCCACACCCTGGGCGACCATGTGGCTGAAGATCGCGCGCACGTAGGCGTATTTGTCGCTGTCCCAGTCGTAGGCGCGCGCACCCTGCTGGTTGTCGCCCCAGATGCCGACCTTGAAGGATTCGCCGGCGGTCTCGTTCCAGAGCTTCACCGTGCCCTCGGTGTTGTCCGCCGCTTCCTCGTAGGTGAACGGCTGTCCGAAGTAGCCGAGGCGGTAGGGAATCGTCTGGCCCGCGAGGCTCGCGTCCACGGTGATGTGCGCCTTGTAGATCCAGGTACCGCCGTTCGATTCAACGCGGGTCATCTTGGTGCAGTTCGCATAGTTCTCGCCCCACTGCACTTCGAGGCCCTTCCACAAATCGGGATCGGCGGTATTCTTCACGCCTTCGCACATGATGGTGAAACGGTTCGTGTAGACGTTCTGCTGCCACGGCAGGGTGAGCAGCACATCGCGCACGGCGAATTGCTTGGCGACCACCGTGACTGGAGTTCCGGCCATAGAACCGGCGAAGCCGCTCTGCGAGATGGCCTTGCAGACAGGCGTGTACGTACCAGGTGCCGTATAGACATGGGAGAACGTCTGTTGCGTACCCGAGGCGAGATACTTCGTGACCGGCGTGGTCGTGCCGTCGCCCCAGTCAATCAGGTAGGCGACAAATTCGCCATCGGACTGGGTCGCGGAGACCGTGAAGGAAACCGCATCCGCCATCGCCTTGACTTCCGCGGGAATGCTAGAGGAAACGAATGTGACAACGGGCGCGTTGCCCTCAGGTTGCGAAACCCCACCCAAACCCGCCACCTCGTCTGGCGTGAGCGGCACATCATAGGCAGCGAGACGGGTCACCGTGGCGCCGAGGCCATTGAAGAAATTCATCACCGCCGAGGGCTTCGCGGCGGTATTGCCATTCAGGGGGAATATCTGCCCCCAAAGGCGACCATCGACATAGTAGTGCACGCGTCCCGATGCCGCCCACGTGACGGCAAGACGATGCGGCGTGTTGCGGTCGAGCGCGGTTTCGCTCCAATACCCCCAATTGGACGGATAGGTATTGGCGATCAAGTCCCCCGGATTGGTGGTAGTGATAAAACTACCGCTATAGGTCGAACTGGTTCCGTAGATGCCCGAGGCGACATTCGAGGCATTCTTCACGAACACGCCACCATCGGTCTGGACCGAGGGCAGGGTGAGGTCGGCCACCCAGGTGGCGGCGGCGGGGGCAGTGTAGCGCGTCCAGGTGTAGCCGCCGTCAGTCGTCGGCGTCAGGGCATCGCCCATCGTCGGCACGAGCGTCCCCGTATCAGCATCGGCACTCCAAAGACCCGCGGCGGGAACGGTGGGGATGAACGAACCATCCGAACGCTGCGCGAGCGGACGCGAGTGCAGTTCGGTGATTTCGGCGGCGGAGAGGACCCGATCGTAGATGGCGCAATAGGAGACATCGGAATCGTAGTCTTCGCCGTTGTCGTCGCCCAACAGGGTGAAGAACCCGCCCTTGGTGGTGACATAGCTGCCGCACTTGTTGGAGGGCACCGTACGCTTGAGGGCGCCGTTGACATAGATGTTGGCGCTCCCACCGTTCTGGTAGGTGGCAACAATGCGGCCGAACTCGCCGAAGACGAGTCCCGAGAAGAACGTGCTATCGCCGCATGTACGAATGTTGACCTTGCCCGAATCCACGCGCAGGAAGAGCGTGGCGTCTGCCGTTCCCATGTTGACGAGGCCATGCCACATTTGGTTTTTCACACCGTTGTCCGGTATGCGGGCGTCAATGACGATCGTATAGTTGGCATTGGATGGAAGTCCGTGGGGAATCCGGATTCCATTATTTTGACCGGCCCGAAGGTAGCCGTCGCCAGGAAGGATGCCATCGGTTCCGATTGTGAAATTTCCAGAACCGGTACGCGTCCACCGCGTGGCATCAGAACCCACCGTCGCCTTAAGGTTGAGCCCTTCATCGCCGGCAAAGGTCCATTCGCCCGTGAGCCCGTCCTTCGTATACTGCGGCGCCTTGCCTTCGTAGGCGGAAGCATCGTCGAAGATCTCCACGTAGTCGACGTACATGAGCCCGTCTTCGCCATCGTTGTCGGCGCAGAGGAGCAGGCACTTCTTGCCGTTGTGGGTGGTCAGTCTTTCCGTGGGATTGTTGAAGAAGTTGAAGTTGTTTGCATTGTTGCCATACAGGGCCTCAGTGGTTTCATTGAGGAAGACGTCGTGACGGGCGGGGCCCGCCGAGACGGTGACGGTTTGCCACGATCCGATGCCAATACCAGTCTTGTAGTTGTTGTTATTACCGAAGATGTCGCCGCCGATGCCGGTATTGTTGCGTCCAGACCGATTGGGGTTCGTGATGAAGAGGTCGGAATCGCCGCTCGAAAAACCGTTCACGTTGTCGCGGTTGAAGAACGCATGCCATCCCTGGGCGGGAATCCAGCAACGGATCTTGATGGTGAAGGCATGGTTCTGTCCCTGGAGGACCGCAGGAATCGGCAAGGCGATGTGCGAATAGGTCGGGATGGCGATTGCATAGTTGCCACCGCCCAACGCATTGAACGCCGAAACCGCGTTCGCGTCCGTCGCGTTCGCCTCGCAGACATACATCTGGCCAATCGTGCCGTCGGTCACCAGAGCCGACCCCCGGCCCTTATAATAGCAAGGATAGGCGTCCTCGCCAACCGTCGCCTTCAAGACGTTCGTCGATTTCGGATTCTCCGGATCGAAGTTGTTGAAGTCCCAGCGTGCCACGAGCCCCGCCTGGGCCATCACCGCCGCCGAGAACGCCACGATCGCCATCATTGACTTTTTCATGCACAATTCCTCTTGATAAACCAATCCAACTGAATGAAATTAGTTGTATATTACCATATCCGACATCCCATTGTCAAATATTTGCGGCTGTCGACACAGAGCACGCATCTTACCTCATGGTACACTTTCTATTTGACAAACTGGGCATTTCAAAAAGTTCGGGTGAAACTCAACGAATCGGTCCCAGCGGAAACAACAAGGCGCTTCTCATGCAATGCCGAGCGCCTAGTTTTTTGTTTTGGGACCGATAGGACGGATCGGACCGATGGGACCGATCTCCTGTGATAGGTCCTATGGGATTGATGGGATTGATGGCTGTATAGGTCGGATAGGTTTGATAGGATTGATTTTGATGATGCATCAAAACCTGTCGGAACGGGAACCTTTGGCCCCTCATCAATCCGTGGGCAGGCACGTCTCGCCCCCCCAACTGCCCCTACACATCTCCGCGTCCTCAGCGTCCTCCGCGTGAGACATCTTCCTCACGCAGAGAACGCAGAGTACGCAGAGCCGATCAATGAAACATTCCAACAATCGAACAATCCAAATGTCTACGGATTCTGAATGATGCCCGGTGCCAACCAACCTCCCATTCCCTCCGTGCCCCCGTGCCTCCACGTGCTCCGTGTTAAGCGCCGCAGGCCGGGGATATCTTCACCACGGAAGGCTCGGAAACCGGCTCCGCCGGACGCGGAAGGCGATTGGAAATTTTCGCTCCGCACATCCATCGGTCCCACGCCCGAAATCCATGCAAGGTGGAAGGATTGCCAGTATCGAATCCGGAGGAGGATTTTTCAAACTGCCTTCCGCGTCCCGCGAAGCGGGCTTCCGTGTGCTCCGTGGTGAACAATCCGAAGGGAACCATCTTGAACGCCCTTGTGAACCGCCTTCTTGCCTTCTTCATAGACACTCCTTGTCTTAAACGAGTGTAAGTATATCATAGGACGGGACAATGCGAGAATCCCAACTGCAATTTTACGTTTTAAGTTTTCCATTCTACATTCGCCATGACCGTCAGCGTTTAAGGAATACCATAGGTGTAGACCTTTGGCTCGATTTGCTTCGCCAACACCTTCATCGCCGCTCCCACACGATCAGATCAGCGCCCTTTCCAAGTGCCAAAGACCGCGTTGGTTTGCACAACAACAAACGCTTCGTTCGCAATTGCAGGCTTGCACCACAAGGATACACAGGACTGTACCGACTCTCCTTCCCCATCAATTACAACCTCGACATCGTATACAAGATTCGAATTCGACGAGCCCACCGACATGAAGCGACGAGTACGAGCATCCTTTATCTCGCTGAAACGAACTCCACTGTTGGCATCACGAACTTCAAGCCACAACTCGCAGTCCGAACTCGCGTCAACCTCGCAGCGAAACCGATTGTCGGTTGCGTATCCACCCGCATCTGAAGTTATCACGACATGGCTGACCCTGGCTTGAAAATCCATCGCGCGGACATCTACGGCCTTACATCCATCATCTCTATTCGCACTACCATGACGCCGATGTAAATCACCTTTGGGGTCAGTACGAATTCTACCACATCCAAACAGTGCCATCAAAACCATAATCAATAGCTCAATCCTAATCATTTGCTGCCCCCTTTCCCACTTGCTCCACTATTGGTCTTTGCAGGGCAACAATCCAAAGTAATCTCCCCATCCCATGTTCCAGTTATTTTAAATGGATGAGCAACACTAGACACGTTCAACCATTTTGCGATCTGTTCCCGGTATTGCTCTATCAAACAAGCCCAATCATCTTTAATTTGGATTCCCAGGACATCAGCCGTTTCCCCTGAATGCCAACCCAAATAATCACATCCAACAAATCGATTACATATGAGGTAATTGCAAAACCCCTCTGACGCGGTGTCGGCGACCATGCCGCCCGAC
>JAKSOY010000137.1 GCA_024405255.1 Kiritimatiellia bacterium | reverse complement strand
ACGAAGAAGGACGTCCAGGAACTCGATTCCGTGACGGGCGGTCCGCTCTCCAAGAGCTTCATGCTGCACTACAACTTCCCGCCCTACTGCACGGGCGAAGTCGGCCGCCTCGGCTCCACGGGCCGTCGCGAAATCGGCCACGGTGCGCTCGCCGAGCGTTCCATCGCCGAGGTGCTGCCGGATGAATTCCCGTATTCGATCCGCGTCGTGAGCGAGATCATGGGCTCGAACGGTTCGAGCTCGATGGCCTCGATCTGCAACGGCTGCCTCGCCCTCATGGACGCCGGCGTGCCGCTGAAGCGTACGGTCGCGGGTATCTCGATCGGCCTCTTCACGAATGCCGACCAGTCGCAGAAGGTGCTCGTCACCGATATCCTCGGCGCCGAAGACCACTGCGGCGACATGGACTTCAAGGTCGGCGGTACGAAGAAGGGTATCACGGGCTTCCAGGTGGACCTGAAGCTTCGCGGCCTGACGTGGGACCTCGTCGAGGGCGCCATCAAGGCGGCCCATGACGCGCGTCTCAAGATCATCGACTTCATGGAAAGCGTCATCCCGGCGCCGCGTGCGGAACTCAGCCGCTACGTGCCGCGCATGGAAAGCTTCACCATCAAGGCCGACAAGATCGGCGCGGTGATCGGCAAGGGCGGCGAGACGATCAAGGACATCACGGCCAAGACCGGTGCCCAGATCGACATCGAAGAGGACAAGGAGAAGAACGTCGGCATCGTCACGATCTACGCGACGAGCCCCGAGATGCTCGAAGCCGCCAAGAAGCGCATCAACGCGCTCACGGCCGAAGCCGAGCCGGGCAAGATCTACGACGGCGTTGTGACGGGCATCAAGGAATTCGGCGCGTTCGTCGAAATCCTTCCGGGCCTCGAAGGCCTCTGCCACATCTCCGAACTCAGCGACAAGCGCGTGCCGAACGTTGAGGCGGTGTGCAAGGTCGGCGACAAGATGCGCGTGATGTGCATCGGCGTCGACGAGCAGCGCGGACGCATCAAGCTCTCGCGTCGTGAGGCGATGAAGGTCGCCGACGAGCAGGCTCAGGCGTAAGCTCTGCGCGGTAGATGAACCGAATGGCCAGAGGGGCGGACAACCGTCTCTTTGGCCATTTCTCATTTCAAGGGGGAAGATAAAATGAAAAAGATTGTGTTGATGATGATGGCTGCGGCAGGGACCGCCTGTGCGGTGTTCGCGGCAGATCCTGTTCGCTGTGACTTGGTGATCTACGGCAGTTCGCCGGCGGCGGTGACGGCGGCGGTGAAGGCGTCCGACCTGGGGCTGCGCGTCGCACTCGTCTCCTCCGAGCGGCACATCGGCGGACTCACTGTGTCGGGCCTCGGGTTCACCGATTCCGGCAACACCGCGTCGATCGGCGGACTCGCACGCGAATTCTACCGCCGGATCTATCAGGCCTATCAGCGTCCCGAAGCCTGGAAATGGCAGAAGATGGCGGACTTCAAGGCCGCCGGTCAGGGTACGAAGGCGATCAACCACAAGGACAAGACCATGTGGACCTTTGAGCCGCATGTCGCCGAACGCGTCTTGGCCGACTGGCTGAAGGAAAAGGGCGTCACCCCGTATCGGGACGAATACCTGGACCGAGAACACGGCGTCGAGAAGCGGAACGGCCGTATTGTCGCCATCAAGACGCTTTCGGGCCGTACCTATGTCGGCAAATACTTCATCGACGCTACCTACGAAGGCGACTTGATGGCGGCCGCCGGGGTGCCGTATCGGGTGGGTCGCGAAGATTGTGCGGAATTCGGCGAGAAATGGAACGGCAACCAGCCCGGGGCGATCCACCATGGACACCATTTCCACGATTGGAAGATTTCGCCCTACAAGCGGCCGGGCGATCCCACGAGCGGACTCTGCGCCGAAATCGAGGCGTCGGGTCCCGGTGTGCGCGGCAAGGGCGACAAGCGCGTGCAGGCCTATTGCTATCGGTTGTGTCTGACGGACGATCCGCGCAACCGCATTCCGTTTTCAAAACCTCCGGCATACGATCCCGACCGCTATGAGCTGCTGCGTCGCGTCTACCAGCACGACTATCGCGAGACCTTCACGAAATTCGACCGCATCGCGAACCATAAGACGGATACGAACAACCACGGGCCGATGAGTTCGGACTATCTCGGGGCGAGCGACGAATGGCCGGAAGGATCCTATCAGCGCCGGCGCGAGCTGGCGGCAGCCCATCGCAACTACCAGATGGGGCTGTTCTACTTCCTCGCGAACGATCCGGGCGTGCCGGCGAATGTTCGTGCGGCGATGTCGAAGTGGGGACTTTGCAAGGACGAGTTCGTGGAGAACGGCGGATGGCCGTATCACATCTACGTGCGTGAAGGTCGCCGCATGAAGGGTGCCTACACGATGACGGAACACGATTGCTTTGGCGTCAAGCGCCATCCGGCGCAGGGAAAGGCGTATGGTCCGGTCGGGATGGGGTCCTACGCGCTTGATTCGCACAATGTACGGCGCTATGTGACGGCCGAAGGGTTCGTGCAGAACGAAGGCGACATCGGGCGCGCCCCGAAACGTCCCTATGGCATCGACTATGGCGCCCTCATTCCGCGCCGGACGGATTGCCTCAACTTGCTGGTGCCGGTTGCGGTGTCCGCGACCCACACGGCTTTCGGGTCGATCCGCATGGAACCCGTCTTCATGCTCCTCGGCGAATCCGCCGCCACGGCCGCCGCCCTCGCGGCGGAAGACGGCCGTGCCGTACAAGATGTGTCCTACGAAGAACTCGCCACCCGCCTCCGCGCCGCCGGCCAGATCCTGCACCTGTAAAGGGGACAGTCCCCCTCGGCAACAGATTCGACGCCGCTGTCAATCGAACAGCGCGGTGACGGTGGCGTCGATGCCGTTGATGTCGACGACTTGGGTCTGCGTGATCGGCGCGGACTCAAGCGCGGCGAAAGACGGCGGCGGGTTGGTGAGAACATCGCGACCGAAGGCGCGCTGGCACGTTTCCGGGAATTTATAGGGCGTCGCGGTGGCGGCGACCACGCAAGGACGACCCGCCTTTGGATAACCGAGTTTGCGCGCGACGGCCGTTGCGACAGCCGTGTGCGGATCGAGCACATGGCCGCAGCGGTCTTGCACCAATCGCATTTCCGCCTCGGTCTCTTCCGGCGTGACAAATGCCGCCGAGAAGTCGGCCTGCAGACGCGCCTTGGCTTCGGCGTTGAGCGTGTAGCGTCCTGTGGCCGCAAATTCGTCCATCAGGCGCTTCGTCTCGGCGCAGGCGGCTTCGGACGATCCCGTGAGTCCGCCGTTGAGCAACCACAGGAGACGTTCCACATTGGAACTTTTGCGGATGTCCATCGACGGCGAGTTGGTGACGGTGAACGTTTCGCCCGGATCGTAGGTACCCGTCTGGATGAAGCGCGTGAGCACGTTGTTGACATTCGACGCGCAGATGAACGAACGGATCGGTGCGCCGAGCTGCTTGGCGTAGTAGGCGGCGAGGATGTTGCCGAAGTTGCCCGAAGGAACGACGACGTCGAATTGTTCGGATTGTTCGGATTGTTCGATTGTTCGATTGTTCGGATTGTTCGATTGTTCGATTGGGCGATTGTTCGATTGGGCGAGTTTTGCGGCGGCGAGGAGGTAGTATCCGACCTGGGGCACGAGGCGGCCGATGTTGATCGAGTTGGCGGATGACAGCCATACGCCTTTTTCGGCGGCCTGCGCACGAATCGCGGCATCGGCGAAGATGCGCTTCACGGCGGCCTGCGCGTCGTCGAAATTGCCGCGAATGGCGATGCCGTGCACGTTCTTCGCGGCAGGGGTGGTCATCTGCAGGCGCTGGATACGCGAGGTACCTGTATTCGGGAAGAACACGGCGATCTCAATCCCGGGCACATCGGCGAAGCCGGCCATGGCGGCCGAACCCGTATCGCCCGACGTCGCGGTGAGAATCAGGACTTTCGATTGTTCGATTGTTCGATTGTTCGGATTGTTCGAATGTTCGAATGTTCGATTGTTCGATTGGGCGGCGGCGACCATGAGGACCGGGAGGACGGAGAGGGCGACGTCTTTGAACGCGCCGGTCGGGCCGTGGAAGAGCTCGAGAATCTGGAAACCGTCGGCTGCGACGAGCGGAATCGGGTCGTTCGCGGGGAACTTCGCGAGGAGGTTCGTCACGGCCTTTTCGCGCACGGCGTTGTCGACGTCGTCGAAGAACGCGCCCAAGACGAGACGCTCGGCATCGGCAAGCGTCTGAATGCCCGAGAGGTCAAGCCCCTGCGGCAGCGTGGTCGGCACGAACAAGCCGCCATCGGGCGCGAGACCCTGTCGGACGGCGGAAAGGGAATCCACGGCGGAAAGGCCGCGCGTACTTGTGAAAGTCATTTTGCCTGATCTTCGATTTGGGATTCGGTAAGGGTGGTGTAGCCGGCGGCGGAAAGGACCTTTTCGGCCTTCGCGTTGTCGCCGAAGCGGAATACCAAAACTGCCTTCTCGCCGTGGTGGAACGAAAATGCGTAGCTGTACTCGATGGAACAGTCATGGTCCGAAAGCAGCGTGACGATTTCCGCCATGCCGCCCGGACGGTCCGGCACCGTGACGGCGAACACGGGATTCACCTTCACGAGATGGCCCGCCTCGGTGAGGACCTTCTGGGCCTTCTCGTGATCGTCCACGATCATGCGCACGATGCCGAAGTCCGTCGTATCCGCGAGCGAGAGGGTGACAATCGAGATGTCGTTCGCCGCGAGCGTCTTGCAGATCTCGGCGAGCTGCCCCGTACGGTTCTGGAGAAAAATGCTGATCTGGTTGATGTTCATTTTCAAGCCTTCTTTCGATTGTCGATTACGCGCTTGATCTTGCCTTCGGAACGCGGCAGCGAACCGGGCTCGACGAGAATGATCTTCGGCGTGAGGCCGATGATCTGCTTCACGGCCGCGAGCACGCGCTTGCGCAGCGCTTCCATGTCGCGGACCGAATCCGAGAATGCGGACGGCGTGACTTCGACCTTGATTTCGAAGAGGTCGAGCGTTGCCGTGGGCGTGAGCACGATCTGGTAGTGCGGGGCGACTTCCGGCACGCGGAGGAGGCCTTCCTCGATCTGGCTCGGGAACACGTTCACGCCGTGGATGATCAGCATGTCGTCCGAACGTGCGGAGATGCGGTCCATGACGCGCATCGTGCGTCCGCAATGGGGACAGACCTCGTCCGGACGCAGCCGCGTGAGGTCGCGCGTACGATAGCGCACCATCGGCGTGCCGAAACGGTCGAGCGTCGTGAACACGAGCTCGCCCTCTTCGCCGTCCGGCAGAGGCTGCAGCGTCTCGGGATCGATGATCTCGGGATAGTAGTGGTCTTCCCAGATGTGGAGTCCGCCGCAACCGCAGTCGCCCGCGACGCCCGGACCCGAGATTTCGGTGAGTCCGTAGATGTCGTGCGCGGTGATGCCCGTTTCGCGTTCGATCGTTTCGCGCATCGCATTCGTCCACGGCTCGGCGCCGAAGATGCCGTGCTTGAGTTTCGTGTCGCGGCGGAAGTCGATGCCGAGCTTCTTCGCCACTTCGATGATGTGCAGGAAGTACGAAGGCGTGCAGGCGATCGCGGTGGTGCCGAGATCCTGCATCAGCATCAGCTGCTTTTCGGTGTTGCCCGCCGACGTGGGCAGTACGGCGCAGCCGAGGTGCTCGCCGCCGTAGTGGAGGCCGAGTCCGCCGGTGAAGAGTCCGTAGCCGTACGAGACCTGCAGCACGTCCTCGTTCGTCAGGCCGTACATCGTGAGGCAGCGCGCCGTGGCGTCGGCCCACACCTCGATGTCGGCCTTGGTGTTGGGAATGCAGATGGGCTTGCCCGTCGTGCCGGACGAGCAGTGGAAGCGCACGATTTCGGACATCGGCGCCGCCGTGAGGCCTGTGGGATATTCATCGCGCAGGTCGACCTTCTTCATGAACGGAAACTTGGCGAGGTCGGCCAATGTGACGAGGTCGCGCGGTTTCACGCCGGCTTCGTCGCACCGGCGGCGGAACAGCGGCACGCGTTCGTACTCGTAGGGGATGAGCTTTTGCAGTTTCGCCAGCTGAAGGGCGCGCAGCTCTTCTCGCGGCATGTAGTCTTTGTTTGAGATCGACATTTGTTTGACCTCGTTCTCGTTCATTTATCCAATTCGTCCAGTGTTTTCACAAGCGTTGCCATGTCAGCTTCGGTGCCGATCGTGATGCGCAGGCGGTTGCCTGTCTTCGGCCCCGGGAAGTAGCGCACATAGATGTGGCGCTTGCGGAGTTCGTCGAAGATTTCGGCGGCCGGACGATGCGCCGGCTTGGCAAAGAGGAAGTTCGACTGCGAAGGCGGTACGTCCCATCCGCGGGACCTCAGCACGAGCGCGAGTCCTTCACGCGTCTTGCGCACCTTGGCGACGTTCGCCTTCATCCAGTCCTGGTCCTGCAGCGCGGCAAGGGCCACGGCCTGGGCCACGGCGTCGGCGTTGTAGGAATCCTTCACCTTGTAGAGGGCTTCGATGAGGTCTTCCGGACCGAAGCAGAAGCCGAGACGCAAGCCCGCGAGCGAGTAACTCTTGGAAAGGGTGCGCATCACGATCACGTTCGTATTGTCTGGCGCGGTCGCAAGGGCATCGCAGGTTTCGTCCGCGAAATCGGCGTAGGCTTCGTCCACGATGACGACGCCCGGAAAACGCTTGGCGAAGTCGGCGACATCCGCCTGCGGATAGCGGATCGACGTCGGCGCGTTCGGATAGGTGAGGAGGAAGAGCGCGACATTCGTACCGTCCGCGCCTTTCACAACCGGGTCGGCCCAGGTGAAGTCGTCCGCAAGAGGCGAGGGCACGAAAGGCACGTTGCGGATTTCCGCGAGCGTCTTGTAGAGCGAATAAGACGGGTCGAACGAACCGAGCGCCTCGTCGTCGTCCACAAACGCGCGGGCGGCGAGCGTGAGCACTTCGTCCGAACCGTTGCCCACGAACACATGGGCGGGCGTGGTGCCGTAAAGCGCGGCAATCGTTTCGCGCAAGTCGGTGAAGACGGGGTCCGGATAGCGGCGCAGCCGGTCGAGGTCGAAAGCCCCCAGCACCTCGGCCACATGCGGCGAGGGCAGATAGGGGTTCTCGTTGGTGTTCAGCTTGACGACCGACTTCACCTTCGGCTGTTCGCCGGGGGTGTAGGGGACAAGCGCCTGGACGGATTTTGCGATTCTCATTTGGTGGACTCTTTCGACGTCGGATTCTTCGGCGTCTTATCGACTTTCAGGGGTTCGAGCAAGACGGCGCTGGTGTGATAGGCGCGGCGGGCGAGCAGGAACACGAGGTACTTCTCGTCGTCCCAGTGGCTCGTCAGGTTTGCGACCTCGGTCACACCGCGCTCCTTCATGCGCGCGTGCAGAACCTTGACATTGCCTTCGAGGTGGACTGTGTTGTGGAACCAGCGGCAGGTGTTTTGGTTCGGATGGTCGGGGTCGCCGCACATGAGCGGCAGGCAGGTAAAGAGGAACCAGCCCGAGTTCTCGATTTCAATCGTTTCGACCGGACGACGACCGCCGTCCACATTGATGCCGTTGAAGGTGGTCGTGGTGCGGTAGACCATGCATCCAGACGAGACGAGCAGGGCCAGCAAGGCAGCGAGACAGGCAAGACGGTTCATTTGTCGCCTCCATTGGGGATTTCGTTCAGAAGCAGCTTCAGCTCGCGCGACATCTCGCGCCGGCGGGCGGCATCGGTTTCGGCGGCCGACACGTTCGTGTGTTGAACGAGAACGGCTGAAATCTGCATGCGGCGGTAAGTGGCGATGTAGGGGATCGGCAAGGGCAGGCTTGTTCCGGGAATGGAGAGCAGCACCTGCTCGTTGCTGAGCAAGGTGAGGTCGGCCACATCGCACCCCTTCGACTGGGCATACTTCGTCAGCTTGCCGTGAAGAAGGTCCTCCTGCACGTTGTTCCGGAAGAGACTGAACGGAAACCACCGTTCGTTCTTCTCCTTCACATTGCCCGTGGCGAGCGGCCAGAGGTTGAAGAGGTACCATCCGTCATTCGACACGACGGCATGGGCGACAGGCGAGCCTGCACCTGCGTGGACACGAAGGCCTTCGCCCGCGGCTTGGGCGAGGGAGGCGGTCTCCAGCGAGAAACAGCCGGCCGTGCCCGCGAGAAGGAGAATGGACGCCACTTGGAGGGTTGTTTTTTTCATGACTATAAATTATACCAAATCATCTTGACAACGGAAGGGAAATAATCATAAAATATATCGCACATGAGCAATTGTACAGACAAATTGATGGTCCTTATGTTCCTCAGCCTCTTTTCAGTCATTGTGGGCGGGGGAATCTATTTCACGTGGCCGAAATACCGCCAGGCGTGTGACTTGGAGGTGGAGAAGAACCGCATTCTGGCCGAGATCGAAGAAAAGAAGGCCAAAATCCGTGAAATCAAGGCGAAACAGCAGCGGCTCAATTCTGATCGCGAGTTTGTCGAGACGCTGGCACGCAAGAACTGCCGCGTGTTTCCGGGAGAGCTCGTCTTCGTCTTCGACGACTGACGGGTGCCGTCGAGCCCCTCAATTCTATGGCGAATTTCCTGCGATTCCTGTTTGCGCTGGTGGCGCTGCCGTTCGCCTGGGGCGTGACGCAGGTGTTTCTGCAGGTGATGCGTCAGCTATTGGGACGCGGCGGACTCGGCCTGCAGAGCGACATTGTGGCGTTTTTCGCCGGATTTGTCCTGATGTTCATCGTGTTGCTGGTGTTTCCGGCCCCCATTCGCCTCTATGTGTTCGGCCACGAACTCACGCATGCCGTATGGGGCGTTTGCTTCGGCGCGAAGGTCTCGAATTTGCGTGTCGGACTTCGGGGCGGTTCGGTTACGCTGACGAAGTCGAATGTCTGGATTACGCTCGCACCGTATTTTTTCCCGTTCTATACGGTGCTTGTCATCTGCCTTGCGCTGATGACGAGCATCTTCGTGTCGCCGCTGCCCTGCAAGTTCGCGTGGCTTTTCGCGTTGGGCGCCACCTGGTGTTTCCACGTGTTCTTTACCTTGAGGTCTCTTCTCCAGCGGCAGCCCGATGTGGAGGAGTACGGTCACCTCTTCTCCTATGCCTTCATCTGGATTTTCACCCTTGCGGGAGTCGTCGCGGGCATCGTCTGCACGACGGAGATCTCGGCGATGCAGGTCGGAAGGGCGCTCATCGACGAAACGCAAACGGCCTATGCCGCCGTCTGTGCCTGGGGAGTCTGGCTCTATGAACGTCTACGTGCACTTCCCATTCTGCAGGGCTAAGTGCGCCTACTGCGCGCTGCTCTCCCGCGCCGGGACCTCGTCCGAGGCGCGCACAGCCTATGTTGCACGCCTCGTCCGTGAACTCGCCTCCCGGGGTCTGTCCCCATCGGACGCAGGGGGACTGTCCCCAAATTCGAGGGGTCTGTCCCCGGTTGAGACGGTCTACTTTGGTGGTGGAACACCGGCACTTTGCGATTTAAGTGAAATTAAATTGAATTTGGCGCCTGATTGTGAATTTACAGTCGAACTCCATCCGCAGGATACGACGGACGCGCGTCTGGCGGAGTTGCGGCGGCTGGGCGTGAACCGCATTTCGCTGGGCGTGCAGAGTTTCGACGATGCGGCCCTCACGGCGATGGGACGCGGCCATACGGCCGTCGAAGCCGAGGCGGCGTTTCGGCGCGTACAGGCGGTGTTCCCGAATTCGGGGCTTGATCTCATCGCCGGCTGGCCGGAGACTTCGGAAGCCTCTTGGCGCACGACGATCGCGCGGGCATTGGCGCTGGAACCGGTCCACATCAGCTGCTATACGCTCATCCGCGAACCGAAGACGCGTCTTGACCTTGCCGTTCGGCAAGGACGTGTCGTTCTGCCGGACGACGATGCCGCGCTTGCGCAGGTCGATTTTGCCCGTGCGGCTTTCGCCGCGGCAGGGCTCCGCCGCTACGAGGTTTCGAACTATGCGCGGCCAGGATTCGAGTGTCGCCACAATTGTGCCGTCTGGCGGGGCGAGGACTATCTGGGTTTCGGCGAAGGCGCCCACGGACGCGAGGGGCTCGCGCGCACCGTCGGCCAGGCCGCGGGCTACGAGGTGATGACGGTCACACCCGAAGAGGATGCGCTTGAACGCGCGCTGCTGGGCCTGCGGACTTCAGCGGGACTCGACCTCGCGCGCGTGGCACGTGCCTGGCTGCGGCTCGTCCCGCGTCTCTCCGCCTGGCGTGCGGTGCTGGCGTCGCTTGTCGCGCCGGGCATCCTGGCAGAATCGGTCCCCGACGTTTTCGTTCCCACCGATCGCGGTTTCGAAGTCTGCGACGCCGTCATGGCGGAACTCCTTTCCGCACCCGCCGCCGACGTGTCGTCGGATAAAGGCGCTGTCTTGTCAAAGTAGTCAAATGTCAAGGGAAGGAAGATGCCGATGACGATTCGACTGGAAGATGTCGAAGAACGCCATCCGCCTCGACGGCAAAAACCACGACCCCCGCCCACCCCGCAATTTGGGACGCCAGTCGCCCCGCGACACGCAATAAGAGGCGGCAAGACGGTGTGGCGCGGCCTCTTATTGCGTGTCGCGACAGCGACTTGCGTTCCTGCTCCGACCGATTACGCAACCACGAAATCGCCGCGTGAAATCGCGGCGTTTTTTTGCTATACTATTCGCGTTCCGTCGGTGAGGGCCGCAGGGCCACATCTGTCGGGACATGACATAGTTCGGGAACTGATCCGGGGTGTCAATCGACTTCGCGCGCGATGACCTCCCTCCTCCACCCCCGAATATAAAGACAATGTAGCATCTAAGCTACACGCTGTTCTACCGAAATACGACCAAACATTTCAACTATGAACGGCATGTAAGTGGAGATGCGCCCAGCTGGGCGCATTTTCTTTGCGTGTATTCATAGTGGGCCTTTGGTCGGGCTTCGGTAGAGTGCATGGGAAGGAATGCGCTCTTTTTATGCACGTGAGACGGTCTCCGCAGTGGTTTATGCGCTGGAGGACCGTGAGAATGCAGAATGCTGGAAAGCGTCATTGCCGAGAGCTACGAGTTTTATGCGCCATTGTTTTGGCTCTTGACATAAGCATGTCGGTGGCATCTGTAGAAGAAGTCGGCCCTCGGATAGGGGCGTCGATGCCGATGGCACTTGAGAAGTTGTATATCAACAACAGGCGTTATCTTGGAAACAAGTACAAGCTTCTGTCGGCAATACGAAAAGTTGTCGATGAAAACTGTGAGAGCGTATGTTCCTTTGTGGACATATTCGCGGGAACTGGTTCGGTAGCATCTGCTTTTGCCGACAAGAAGCTGATTGTAAACGACATCTTGTATAGTAATCATATTTGCCATGTAGCATGGTTTTCTGGGGAGTGTTATTCCGAAAAAAAGGTCTCCGCAATGATAGCGGGATACAATCAGGCGGTTGTTGACGAAGACAACTACATGAGTGAAACTTTTGCAGACACCTACTTTTCAAAGGACGATTGTAGAAAGATCGGGTATGTGCGTGAGGATATTGAGCGTCGGTATTCAATGGGTGAAATAAATACCCGAGAAAGGGCCTTGTTGATTACATCATTGCTATATGCAATGGATAAAATAGCGAATACGGTCGGGCATTACGATGCATATCGGAAGGGCGTGACTGCAGAGGCAAAACTCAAGATGAAAATGCCAGTCCCCCCGGAATGTGCGTATGGAACGAATGTATGCTATTGTGACGACGCAAACAAGTTGGTCGGGACACTTGAACCTGTTGACGTCTTTTTTAGGCTCTTCGGGCATGACTGTGGGTCGGTTTTCACGGCGCAGGATCGTTTAACCCC
>JAKSOY010000136.1 GCA_024405255.1 Kiritimatiellia bacterium | reverse complement strand
GCCCGTCGATCGAAATTCGGCGCCCCGGGAGAAGGCGGAACAGGCCCGCAAACACAGAGGGCAAATGAACTTATGCGGCCCGTATCGACCCACAGTTATGCCTGAAGAGCCTCCATTTTTTGCATTTCGTCGTTACATGATGGTAATACCGAAAACCCTTGCAGTCCACACATTGTCGTGACAAATACCCGCATTTTCGGGTCGGGAATCATCTCCCTCATTTTTCGTTGCAGACCAGCGTTAATTTGTTGAGTGCCGTCATAGCTATCAAATTCTTGGAATTGTCGCAAAGTTGGGGATAGGAATCCGCAGGGCGCGTTCTCCGAACGCGCCGCAAGGCTTGGTCATTGGATTACCCATTCATCCTGCAATGCGGCGCGCTCGGAGAGCGCGCCCTACCGGTTACGCCGTCCCCTACAATGCGACATTACCCAAGCTTTTCTAATTCACCCGGAGCGAACTTCGTAACGTTCATTGCCTTGAACATGATGATGTCGAGGTTGTCGTCTCCTCCAGTCAAGACATTCTTCAGATACGAATCTGAAATAGCCAATCAGCCTCGTGCGATTGTTCAATCTCGTGATGAAATCCTCTTGACGTTCGTTTTCATGCTCTGTATATGCTTGAGGTTTGAAAAGGTTACATAAAAATCAATCCCCTCGGACTTCCACCGTCGGATCAAAATCATAAGCGGATGTCCGCTCGACGATGCCGAAATGTTCCTTCAACGCGGCGGCAAGGGCCGCTTCGTCGCGCAGGATGGTTTTCGTCTGCTTGCCATTGGAATTGGTGAACGTGAATGTCAGAGCGTACTCGCCCGCCTCGGGATCCGGCTCCAACGCAATCGAACGCGACATGCCGTCACTCTGGGGCAGGAACACCCACACTTTCTGTCGAAACAGACTTTCGGGATGCGTCTCACACCACCAATGCGCATAGGCAAAGTCGACCGGCAACTGCGGCGCCGTGTCGAAGGAGAAGAGGTTCGACCACGTCCCGTCCCGCTTCTGCGCCTGCACGACACATGTCAGCACCGGATCCCGCACGATGCGATAGACCTTGCCGTCGCTCGGCTGCGGCACGTCGAAGACGAAATCGAGCGGCGAGAGGACGAACGGCATGCCAATGCCCACGTCGACGATTTTGTTGGGACCCGTCGGCAGCGCCACGCAGACAACTCGGTGCCGACGCTTCGGCACGGACATCTCCTCGCCCATCAGCCAACGTCCAAAATATTCACGCACATTGTACCCGAGCGTACGCAGCAGCCAGGCGAAGAGCCCGTTCAACTCGAAACAGTAACCGCCCCGGTGCCGTGTCACGATCTTGTCGTAGATCGCCTCCGTCGCAAGCGTCGTCCGCCGTCGCCGCCAAAGATCCAACGTCTCATAAGGTACGGAGAAACGATGCGCCTTCGCAAGTGCGGCGAGATTCGCCGCATTCGGCTCGCATCCGCCCGTGTAGCCGATACGTTCAAGATAATCCTTCACATTCATCCCCACCATTACCTCCTGCCATCGTCGATGTGGACCGCACCATCCGTAAACGGCGCCGCCAACGGTCAATCTCCAATCCGTCCCCTCATTTCTTGCGCACCGGTCCGAGCGACGTGCCGTCCTTGCGGGCCGTGGCGAAGAAGACGCGACCGCTTGATGTCATTCGCCGCGACCGTCAGAATCGGCGCGATTGCAAGCACGAGAAGTAAAGCTTTCATAATATCTCCTCCATTATTTGGACAATTCCGACCTCTCCTGCGAAACAATCAGGCGCGGGGTCTTCACGCGAAACGGACGCAATGCGAGCGTATTCGCGCCCGCTTTTACGGACTTCGTCACATCGAGGCGGTAGGGACGCCCGATGAAGCCGCCCGCGAACACGCCGTTCACGCGGATCTCCGCCGACTGCTCGCCTTCAACCCCCTCGCAGACGAGATAGACGCGCTGACCCGGCTTGATTTCCGGCACGTCGAACGAAAGCACCGTCTCCACGCTCTCGGACAACGGACTGACCGCCTTGTGATGTTTGTCGCGGAAGCGTCCCCAAGCCCCCTTGCCGTAGACGCACACGCCGAGCGCCTTGACGAAGTCCTGGCCCGCGCGCTTCACATCCCACGACTCGTCCGTCATCAGCACGGACCCATCCGAGAACCGGAACGTCGCGATGAATCCCGCCTGACCGAGCGACACGTTTTCAGCCGTCACCTCGATCACGTTCCTGCCCGCCCGAAACGCGGCGCGTCCCCATGTCGGCGCACGCCAGCCGCTGTGGCTGGCATCTTCGCCGGCCGCCTGCGCCCCGACCTGTTCGCCGTTCACCCGCACCGTCGCCGCGTTGTCGCAGGAGAACACGAACTCCGCCGTCCCTGCGGACGCCCGATCGACCGTCCGCCGAAGCGTGACGGCCCCCTGCGCGAACCGGTCGGTCGGATGCCAGATCCACTTCGCGTCTTTGACGAACCGCTCGACTTTCTTCGTCGCTTCCGAAATGGGCTCGGACGTGACGTTTTCCTTCACTATCGCAGCCAGCGCCGTGCCGACAGGACACTCGACGCGCGGCAGGAGTCCGGCGGTCTGCGTTTGCGGCCACACGAGGAAGAGCGCCTGCGAGGGTTCAAGCGCCAGGACGACGGCACCGTTCTTCTGCTGCGCGGCCTCGACCGTCCCCTGCATCGGATCCCAGACCTCGGGCTGCGTCGCCGCCTTGAAATTCGCGTTCACGACGAGGTCGCGGCGATGTGCGGCATCTTGATTCGCAATGAAGAAGATGCGGCTTCCGCCCTTCTCATACGGGTAAAGCGCCAGCATCCGTCCGTCGCCCGAGGCGATGTCGAGCTCGCGCACGGCGAGCGGACGCGTCTCGCCCGGATAGGGTTTCGCCAGCGCCGCGCGCACCTGCGCGCCCGTAGGCTCTCCATCGATGAAGAATGCGGTCGGCTGCGCGAAGATCTCCGCGACGAGCTGCCGTACGTCCGCAGCCGTCTTGCCCCGCGTAACCGTGTTCGACGGCTTCAACCCGTAACCGACGACCACGCCGCCGGCCTTTGCAAAGGTCCGCGCCTTCTCGAGCGTCGCCCATGGTACGAACTCGGCGGCCGGGAGGGTGAGGATGTCGTAGTGTTCTTTCCCATTCTCCGTCCTCAGCGACGGACGGCCCGTATGCGGATTCTTTTCGATCGTCGCAGATTCCACCGCGTCGTAACCCAGCCAATCGCTGTCGAGCTGCGCATCCTGAATCGCAAAAGCGAACATTTCGGGACGAATCGTCTTCCCCGCATGGTAGCTGAGGCCGGGCACACACTGGGCGATGCGGCAGATGTGCTCGCCCTCCGACAGCAGCAGGGCGCAGCGGTTGTTGTAGTCGGCCCAGACCTGAAAGAGCGGATAGCGCGGCTCGTAGCCGCCGTTGTAGAAGTAAGGCGGGTGGTCCGTGTCGTCCGGCGCCTGCGGGTTGAACGAATGGGGAATCAAATAGTAGCACCCCTGCGACTGATGCCAGTCGCAGATCCACTTCATCTGCGGATAGGTGAGGTTCTGCCCGTAGCCGCCAAAGACCTCGCACCAGTTCAAGCCGTTGTGGCGGTTGTAGACATGCGCAGCCGACGAGGCGTACTTCGGCAGCTGGCCGTAGTCGATCTGATGCTTGCGGCTTTCGCGCTGGTTCGGATAGTATTGACGGTTGACAAGGTCCACACCGGGGACCTCGACATACTTCAACAGCTGCATCACGTTGCCGACGGAGAGTCCGAGATGGTAGTAGAGGTACATGTGGTCCTGGAAGTGTCCGCTCGAATAGACGCCATGCGCCCGGCACCACTCGCTGTGCCGACCGTACATCGTACGGCCCCAAGTCTCGGCACGGGCGTCAAGATACCGCGTGCGGGCACGGACCTGCTGTTCGGGATCGGCGAGCTTGAACTTGAGCGCCGTCAGCAGTTCGCCCACGTCTTCGCCACGCGTCTTGAGCTCGGCGGCGAGCGCAGGCCCCCACCAGCCCTGGGACGGAGGCTCGTCGAAGAAGAACCCGACGATCGTACCGTCCTCGAACTCGGGCTTGAAGTGTTCATAGTGCGGCTCGTAGATGTTGCGGAGAAACCATTCCACGGCCGCCGCATCGAGTCCGTTCACCGATTGGAAGAAAGGCCGGCCCAACCGTTCGTTTTCCGCACCCAGGAACTGCCACGAATAGACCAGCGTCCGATCGCCATCCGCCGCAAGCGCATACGTCCCCTTCGCGGTCTCGCGCGCATGCACGCGAACGATTTCGTTCGTCACGGACGCAGGAGCCTCTCCTCGCGCATAGACCTGCGCCACGACATCCTGGCACTGGAACTCGCGGGGAATCGGATATTTTCCGCCCATGTGCTGACTCGGATACCAGTAGTCGTCATAAAGCGTCACCTTCAGACCACGCCGCTTCGCCTCGTCGATGACGATCCGCAGGTCGCGCCACCAGTCAGGACCCATCCAGTCCTTGTGCGGACGCGACTCGGCCGTGAGAATGCCCTGGCCGGACAAGTCGACACGGTCCACATACGCGCGGAGCCGCTCGGCGCTTTCGGTGCCATGCATCCAGAAGAGCGGCCCCATGTTCATCCGCGCCGCACCCGTTGGACGGGCAAACGACTCAACCAAAGGCGGAATCTTCGCCGATGCCGCGGCCCCCGTCATCGCGAACATCGCCACAATTGTCCAAACTGCGACTTTCATCATTCTCTGTTCTTTCCTTATTAGATGCCGACACCACCCCATCACTGACGAGCAGAACACGCCCGTCAGAACAGGGAAGCCTACGACCCCGTCTATCGTCGCTTTGAAAAGTCGTGCGGATTATTTCACCCGGACGGCCGTTTGCGATGCGGGCGGGAGGGCGAAGACGAGCTTGCCGTTTTCAATCCGCACATCGCCCGGACGACGCGTGTAGCGGCAGCCGCTGACGAGACCGTTCGGCACAAGCAGTTCGGACGTGACGACGTTCCGGCGCGCACCGAGCGGAAGCGCGAAGGACTTCGTCTCCTTCGTCGAGAAGTTGTACGCCGTGAGATAGCGCGAGCCGTCAGCCGCATCCGTCACGAACGCCTCGCGCGGAATCTGGTTCAAGTCGGCCGGCACGCCCCCCACATGGCCCTTCATCAGGCGCATCGCCTCGCCAAGGGACGTGAGATGGCTCTCGAACGGCGAGACGGTGATCGCCTGTTCGTTGACGGGCTGGAAGTAGCACACCATGCCCACGCCGTTGCGGTCCCACGAGCGCATCATCTCGTTCAAGAACTTCGCCGCGTAAAGGCCTTCCACGATCGCCTCCTCGCGATACCACGTGTACCAGAGGTTCCACTCGTCGTACGAGATCGAAATCTTGCGCAGCAGAATCGCACGGAAGTCCTGCAGGCAGTTGAACGCCGCATCGACGGCGTGCGAGGCCTGCCGGAAAAGCGCATCGGTACTCGCGCTCGAGGAGTAGTCGTAGGCCATCTGATTGAAGATGTCATAGCGATGGTAGGAGATGTCGGCCGCGAGCGGCGAAAGCGGCAGCGCGCTCTTCGCGATCCATTCGCGTCCGTTTCCGGGATAGGTACCCGAGGCGAAGAGGCGGATCGACGGATCGACCTTCTTCATCGCTTCGGCGTGCGGACGCACCATGTCGGTGTAGGCGGCGGGTCCGCGCGGACCCTCCATGTGCCCGTAGCCCATCTCGTTGCCGAGCGACCACAGCTTCACGCGCCCCTTGCAGGCCTTCACCCATTCCGCCGAATCGCTCGGCTTTTCCCACGTCGCGTTGATCGTGAAGAACGGCTGCGCGCCGATGCGGCTGCAGAGCGCGATCACGTCGTCCATCGCGATGTCGTTCATGTCATAGCCGAGCCCGCACGGCTGCGTCTCGATTTCGGTATAGCTCTGCAGCGGCGCACGTTCGTCGGGATCGGCGATGAGTCCGTCGCGCCAGCGGTATTCGCCCGCGAAGTTGCCGCCCGGCCAACGGATCACCGAAGCGCCGATGTCACGCAGATTGTCGATGACGTCCGCCCGCATCCCGCGGAAATTATCCACCGGCATCAGCGAGACCACGCCCACGGCAACCGCATGCTTCCCCTTCACGCCCACGGAGATTTCGCCATACGTGTCGGCCGGCGGCGTGAAGTCGAACGAGAGACGCTTCCAGTCGTGTTTCGACTTCGAGCGGAGCGGGAACACCTTCTCGGCAATCGTCTTTCCTGCCGCCGTCACGCGGAGAACGAGCGAGACGTCTTCATTGTTCATCGTGCTGGCAATCACGCGGAACGTATGGCCGATGCCGCCGCGCAGGCCGATCTTCTGCTGGCAGACACCCGCTTCGCCCGCCTCGTCGAGACCCACGATCATCTGTGCGGCGCGTTCGTTCTGACGGAACATCCCGCTCCACGCCGCATGGCGCGTGAACGAGAGATTCTGCGTTTGGGAATAGAACGCCTTCGTGCCGTAGGCCTCCCAGAGCATCGCCACGCCCTTCCGGTTGGGCTTGCCGGCGAACTTGCGGTTACGGACGAGCTGCGCGGAGAGCCCACCCTGAATGGCGGCACGCGTATGCTCGAGGTTCTGTCCGAAAAGGAACGCCGGGATGGGCTTGACCGCCCCGGCAAACGCCGCCGCCTGTTCCACCGTGGCAGGCAAGCGATCCGGACCCGCCTTCACGTTCGCCGTGAGCTGTTCGTCGCTGAGCGCCGTATTCCAGAGGCGCACTTCGTCGTATGTGGCGAACGCATCGGGATCGCCGCTCCAACGCGAATGGCCGAGGAAGAAGTCGTCCTTGCCGGCCATCGAGGCGACGAAGTTCGCGAGCGACCAGTCCGAAAGGTCGATCGATCCCGTCTTCTCGACCGCACCCGTCGCGATGTCGCGCCGCGACCATTTGACGCGCGAGGAACCGTCCTTCGCCGACTGCACGGTGATCGCGAAATGGCAGGGCTTGCCGGAGATCGTCGGCGCAAGCGAACAATCGTCGCGGAAGAGAATGCGTTCCTGCGAAATCTGCACACGTGCCTCGGCATTGCCCGAGTTGTTCGCCCAGCAGGCAAAGAGGAAATGCGTATAGTCGCTGCCCCAGTCGAAAATCCGCGGCCAGTTGTCCTTCGGCTTCACCTGAGGCGTGGCCCACACTTCGAACGTGAACGCGTCGCCCCCCTTCACGAGCCCGCGACCGAGATTGAACGCACGCGAACCGATCTTCTGCGCCGTCGCGCCACCCACCGAGTCCACGAGATTTCCATTGAAACTCCACCGATGCGTCAGCACCGCGCTCGTCTCGCACGTCACCGCAAACGCCGAAGCGCACAGCGCGGCAGTGAAAGCCACGACAACCGTTCTTTTCTTCATTTTTTCATTTACCTTTCAAATCAGCGTACAAAGATCACGAGACCACACGAGTAGCAGACGCCCGTCGACGTCACGGTGAGTTCACCCATCCGCCCGGACGGCAACTTGAACTTGAGGGTGTCGTAATTGGCGGGGGTGCTCGTCCAGACAATCACCTGATCGCCATTGTGAAGCTTGCGGTCCCCAACGTCGACCGTAATCGTCGCGCCATCGGCGAAAGTGATCGTCTTCGGCACATTCCCTCCCGTCACGAGTCCTGTCGTCGACCAGGGGAGGGTCTGTTCCGAGAGATCGAACGAAGCGCCATTCTGGGCGATGAAGCCATAGAAGTAGTTCGTCTTCGGCGTAAACTTGCCCGAAACCGTCATCGTGCCTTTCAGATTGTTCGGCTGCGTCGTCGTGTTGCAAATGTAGTTGCCGGCCTTTAAGGTCACATTGTCGATGCCCAACTTGCCCTGGATCTCCACGGTTGCCGTGCGCGCATCCACGCCCGGATTGGTGGACGAAAAGTTCCCCAACATCCAGTCGCCCTTCACGATGAGCGTGCCGTTCATGACGGTTGTGTTGCAGAACCAAGTCCAGGAATCCTTGTTCGATCCCGATCCCGTCCAGGTGAGCGTGTGCTCCTGAAGGTCCAGGACAATGGGACCGAAACCCTGCCCCAAAAGGCCGCCGCGCTTGAACTCCATCTCCGAATCCGCCGTCAGGCGCACATTGCCGAAATGGTTTTTCTGCCAATCGTTGTTGTCGCGGTCCAACATGTTGCCCAACTTTCCGCCGTTCAGAACGATCGTGTGATTGTAGTTGTTGAACGTGCCGTACGAATCGAGGAAGCCGCCTGCATCGATCTGGATATCCGTATTCGAGGCACCCAGCGTCCCGTTCGACATCGACGCACCCAAACGGATCGTGCCCCCCGTGATGCGCGTGCCGCCCGTATAGGTCTGCCCCGTCTTCGAAGCCACCAACATGCCCGCGCCCTCCTTGACGAGAGCCAGCGAGCCCGTCAGCGGAATCGCCGCATTCGTGAGCGTAGCGTTCGCCGGCACATTCACATGGAGCGTACCACCCTCGGTGGCCGTATCGGTGAACCCGCCCGCCGTGGAGAATCCCGCGACCGTCAGGTCATGTCCCCGCAAATCGACCGTACCCGTCATCTCGTACTTCGAGCCGAGACCCGCCCAATTGCAGTTCGTTGCGAGCGTACACGAACCGATTGAAATCTCCTTCCAGATGGCCTCTGCCTCCGTGGGCACCGAAAAGTACGTCGTACCCGAAACCGTCACCACCGTATAGGTCGCATTCGGAATCGCATTCGGAATCACGTCGCCGCGGGCATTCCGGCAACGCCAGTTCGCGGGATCGGTTACGGCCAGCGTCTCACCCTCGCCGAGCCACGTTGCGGTCACGGGAATCGTGAGGCTCACCGCGAGGATGCGCTTGCCGTCATCGGAAAGCTGCGGTGCAAACGCCGGATCGGAAAACTCGACCACGTCGGCAATGGACGCTCCATTCGGCAGCGTAATGCCACCTGCCGCCGCGAGGACGACTTCATCGGCGTATTCGGCGAGGTCGATGAAAATCTTCGACCCGCTCTCGAAGGTCAACGCACCGGGCGTCGTCTTGTAGATCGTGACAGGGTGCGCATCCGCGGAGGCGCGAACGGTGATCGTATTACCCGCCGAAGCCGCCGCAAAAGCCTCATCCAACGTGAAGTAGCCGCGTCCGTTCAACACCGCAGCCGTTTGGAAGCTCGTCTGGTCGGTTCCGTAACGTGCCTGCGCCGAAAGCTGCTCCACCGTCAGCGCAGCCTTCCACACACGCACCTCGTCGTAGGAGGCCGCCGCGTCGTTGTCACCGAATTTGCCGTAGACCGAATGCCCGAGCCAGAACTGCGCCTGACTGATTTTGGCGGGCGAGCCCATTGAATCGGCAATATCCTGGTAGGCCGTCTTCAAGATCGTCCCCGTTACAGGCTCCACCTTCCGGAATGTGTAGCGGGTATTGCCCGACCCTTCGAAATTCGGCTCCAATGTCGCCACGATCAGATATTCCGTACCGAGAACATAGGGGCCAAAATTATCCGTAATCTGCCACCGCACCGTATTGTCCGTCTTTAATTCGATCTGATCGCCGTTCACATTCGTTTTATTCGACCAGGACACATAGAAGTCATTCAGATCGTTGCCGCCATGAATGTCGAAAATACGGGCCCAATTTTTGACGGCATTCTGGCGCGCCCAGATTTCGATCGTCACGGGCGAACCGTCTTTCGGCAGAACGTCTCCGCCCAGACCGACCCAGCCAGTCCCCGAGCCACCGCCGAGCAGCGTCACCATGTTGTCGGCCAAGGTAACCGACCCCGTCTTCGTCGCCGTCTGTCCGCCGACGGTATCGGCCAGATCGCCGTTGAAGCTCCAGCGGTGCGCGAGGAACGCGCCGGCATCGAACGCGGCCGCCGGAATGCCGTTCGCCATGCCGCCAATGACATCCATCGTACAGGTCGACGCAATCGAACCGACCTCAAGAATGCCGAGTCCTTCCTTCACGAGTTTCAAGTTCCCTGTCAACGCAACCTTCCTCCACAGAAACGATGTTCCCTCGCCCACGACGAAATGGAGCTCACCCGACCCGAGCGTGTCCGTGAACGTAAACGGGATCGCACTGATGCTCCCAGGCGCCGACAGCTTAAGCGAGTAGCCGTTCAAATCAACAGCACCATCTGCGAGGAGCGACATGAGATCGAGACCCGACCAGTCGCAATTGCCCGTGAGCTTCACGTTTTCCAAACTCGTCGTCTGCCAATTCTGCGCCCCCGTCACCGAGCAGGCAAGATTCCCCTTGAAAATGGCCCGCGTCTGCGTGGGCGAAGGCAGGCGATCCGCAAGCACCGTTCCAATCGCATTACGGCAGGTCCAGTTTCCCGGATCAGTCAACGAGACGCGATCGCCATCCCCCGTCCATTCCGCCGTCACTGGCACATCGGGATCAAAGGTCACACGCACCTGCGTGTTGTTTTCCGCGAGCGTTACCGAAACGAAACCCGAGTTGTACCATTCATCGGGGAAACGCACGTAATCGGCAATGTCGGCGCCATTCGGAAGCGTGATGCCACCCGCCACCGTAAGGACGGTCGTGGTAGCCGATTCGATCCCCGCGAGATCGACGTAGAGCTTCGAATTCGCGTTGAAGACGAGCGCACCGGCGATCACGGTTCCAAGCGGAATCGTCTGTCCCCGCGCATCGCCGATGACCGTCATCGTCGTTCCTTCCGTCGCCGCCGCGCAGGCGGGTCCTGCAGCGCCATAACTGAGATCGCCGACCATCGCAACGTAGGGCCAGGCATCCGGACCGCAAATCGAATCAGCACAGATCTGGGCCTCCGAAAGCGCCGTTTTCAGCACACGCACCTCATTGTAGGAGGCAGCCGCATCGTTATCGCTATAAATCGAATGCCCGAGCCAGAACTGCGACTGGGCGATTTTGGCGGGCGCCCCCATGGAATCGGCGATTTCCTGGTAGGCTGTCTTCAGAATTGTCCCCGTCGACGGCTCCACCTTCCGGAACGTGTAACGGGTATTCCCCGACCCCTCGAAATTCGGCTCCAGCGTCGCCACGATCAGGTATTCCGACCCCAGGGTGTAGGGGGAAAAGTTATTCTGAATCTGCCACCGCACAACATTGCCCGTCTTCAATTCGATCTGATCGCCGTTCGAGTTCCACTCCCACGACCAAGACACGTAGAAGTCATTCTGGTCGTTGCCGCCATTAATGTCGAAAACACGGGCCCACTTCTTGACGGCGTTCTGACGCGCCCAGATTTCAATCGTCACGGGCGAACCGTCTTTCGGCAAGACGTCTGAACCCAAGCCGACCCAACCTGTCCCCTTGTTACCGCCGGGGAGCGTCGCCACGTTGTCGGCAAAGGTGACAGAACCGTTCTTCGTCGCCGTCTTCCCGCCAACGGAATCGACGAGCGGTGCATCCGAGGAAAAGCCCCACCGATGCACGACAAGGGGATTCAAGTTTGTCGCATCACCGAGGACACACGCACCAATGAGGGCTGCACCAATCATCAACACTTTTTTCATTTTGAACCTTTTTAGAGACGGCCTCTTGCACACCCCAAAACTCCTCGTTTCAAGGTTTCGACATTTTAACATACCACGACATACGGAGTCAAGCGCGTCACGGGAGCAATTCCAAACACTCACCATAAATGCAACCAGAAGGATTGATATTTTCATCGTGAATAGACCTTACTATCAGATGGTTGAAAGAAACCTGAACCGACCTTTATAAATGTCGGTACGGAGAACTCTTCACAATATTCGCTCACCAATTTTTCACGTAGGACCGCTATCATACCAAAATCGCGTCACGCCCTCATGCGGCGAAGTCATTCGTTTCGCCCTTCGCCGATCGGCAGCTGCCGCAAGGGTTGCCCAGAGGATAAAAGTCGATTCGTTACAT
>JAKSOY010000135.1 GCA_024405255.1 Kiritimatiellia bacterium | reverse complement strand
AGTTTGATTTTGTCACGAAATGACAGATTTGGACATTTCGCGCCAAATCTGTTTTTAAGGCCGGATGGATTTCGTGGAGAGTTGAGCGAGTTTATGGTATAATGAGTGCCAAAGAAGGAACCCGTAATGGAATTGATTGAGAGATTTTTGAAATACGTGTCGTATGAAACAACGTCATCCGAGGCGAGCGGACTGCATCCGTCCTCGGAAGGCCAGCGCGTGATGGCGTGTGAGCTCGTGCGCGAGCTGACGGCGATGGGCGTGAAGGACGTCTACCTTTCCGAGGGCGCGTATGTGTATGCGACGATTCCCGCGAGCGCGGATCGTGTGGCGGATAAGCCCTTGGGGTTCCTGGCTCACGTGGATACGTCGGAGGCCGCTTCGGGCAAGGATGTGAAACCGCGTCGCGTTGTCTATCAAGGCGGCGTGCTGCCGCTCGGTACCTCCGGACGCGCGCTCGATCCGAAGGTCTTCCCCGAACTCGACAAGCTCGTCGGCAAGGAATTGATCGTGACGGACGGAACGACGCTTCTGGGGGCGGACGACAAGCTTGGCGTCGCCATCCTGATGACGCTGGCCGAAGAGCTGATGGCCCCCCAGGCGCCGAGCCATCGCGAGGTGCGTCTCTGCTTTACGCCGGACGAGGAAATCGGCGAGGGCACCCATGGCTTTGAGCCGGCGCGTTTCGGCGCGAAGCTGGCTTTCACCCTCGATGGCTCTGCAGTTGACGAAATCGAGAACGCGAATTTCAACGCCGCTTCGGCAAAGGTCGTATTCAAGGGCGTGAATGTGCATCCGGGGTCCGCGAAGAATGTGATGGTCAATGCGCTCAAGCTCGCGGCGCAGTTTGTGGACGCCCTGCCGGCGGATGAAGCGCCGGAGACGACGTGCTTGCGCGAAGGGTTCTATCATCCGGTCAGCATCAAGGGGTGCGTGGGCGACGCGACGTTGGGCTTCATCCTTCGCGACCACGATGCGGCCAAGCTGGAGGCGCGCAAGCAATTCCTGTTCGACCTCGCGGCGCAGTTCAATGCGAAGTATGCTGCGGATACGGTGACGGTGACGATTAGCGATCAGTACCGTAATATGGAAGCGGGCATCGCCAAAGTGCCGTTCCTCGTCGAGGCGGCGAAGGAGGCGTTGCAGTCTGTCGGACTCGAGCCGCACCTGTGTGCCATTCGCGGCGGGACGGATGGCGCCTTCTTGACCGAGATGGGCATTCCGTGCCCGAACCTCGGAACGGGCGGACGCAACTTCCACGGCGAATGCGAATATGCCGTTGTGCCGGAAGCGGTCCAGGCGTTGGCTGTTTCACGCTATCTGGTGAGCGCCGCGAAACTGTAATGTCGCCGAGATCGAAAGGACGCATGAAAAGACGTGTGGTTGTGACGGGCATGGGGATCGTGAGCCCGTTGGGAAATACGGTCCAGACGGCTTTTGACCGTTTGAAGACGTTGACCAATTGTGTACAGGTGGTGGACGAGTTGGGGAACTACAAGGGCCTCAATACGCGCCTCGCGTGCCGTACGACATTCGAGCGTCCTGCGCATTGGAATCGCAAGACGACGCGTACGATGGGCGATGTGGCCATGTATGCGCTTGCGGCGACGGAACAGGCTGTGGCGCAGGCGGGGCTCGACGACACCTTGCTGCAGAACGGCCGCACGGGTGTCGCCTACGGGTCCTGTTCGGGTTCGATTCCCGCGTTGCTCGACTTCTATTCGATGCTCAAGACGAACGAAGTCTCCGGCATTACAAGCGGCACCTACATCAAGTTGATGCCGCAGACGACCGCGTGCAACCTGTCGGTCCATTTCAAAACGCACGGACGCCTTGTCCCCACGGGTACGGCCTGCACGAGCGGATCGCTGGCCCTTGGCAATGCCGCCGAATTGATCCGCTGGGGCGTGCAGGATGTCATGATCGCCGGCGGCGCGGAAGAGTTCAGCGCCACGCAGGTGGCGATCTTCGATACGCTCTATGCGACGTCTCTGCGCAATGAAGCGCCGCAGACGACACCCTCGCCCTACGACGCGAATCGCGACGGACTCGTCATCGGCGATGGCGCCACGACGTTGATCCTCGAAGAGTATGAACATGCAAAGGCCCGTGGCGCAACGATTTTCGCCGAACTCGTGGGTTTCTGCGAGACGACGGATGGTACGCATGTGACGAACCCCAATGCCGAGACGATGGCGCTCGCCCTGAAGGGGGCGCTCGCAGATGCGGCGCTCGACGGATGTGCGATCGACTATGTGAGTGGACACGGCACCGCCACGAAAACGGGCGATATCGCCGAAACGCAAGCGACGCGGATGGCGTTTGGACGCGCCGTGCCGCTGTCGTCGATCAAGAGCTATACGGGCCATACGCTGGGCGCCTGCGGGGCGCTCGAGGCGGCGCTGCTCGTCAAGTCCCTTGAGACGGGGTGGTTTCCGCCGACGCTCAATCTCACGACGCCGGATCCTGCGTGCGCGGAACTCGACTACATTCGGGATGCGGGCCGTCAGATCGACGCGGAATATGCGATGAGCAACAATTTCGCCTTTGGCGGCGTGAATACGAGCCTCGTGATGAGAAAGCTGGAAGGCTGAAACGTCCGGAAGGCGGAAAGACTGAACGTGCGGTGGGGGACCTTCAAGAAGTTGATCGGTGTGATCCTGCTGGCGGTTGCGGCAGGGTGTACGACCATTGAGGACCGACTCGCCCGCGTGCAGACGATTGCCGATGTCGCCCAGGCAACGGCCGACTACTATGTGCAGGATGCGTCGGACGAAAGCTGCAGCGTGGCCATCGTGACGACCGCAGGAACCGTCTACGCCCATGCGGGGTCGTCAGACGAACACTCGCTTTTCCGCATTGCTTCGCTTTCAAAACTCTTTCTGCATCCTGTTCTCGTGAAGTACGACCAGACGGGGACGCTCGATCTGGATCGTCCGGTGACGGACGTTTCAAAGTTGTCCCTGCCGCCCGAATACCGGCAGGTCACCTTGCGCGATCTTCTGTTGAATCGTAGCGGACTTCCCCGCGAGTTCATCGTGTGGTGGGAGCCGGTCGACATGCTGAAGGCCTTTGCCTGTGCGTTTACGGGCGGGCACATCTACGCGGATTTCGATACGCGCGAAAAATTCGCCCGCATGACCTGGCGCCCCTGGTGGCGTCACGCATTGCACCAGCGCCGCCCGCAGTATTCGAATGTGGGATTCGGGCTTCTGGGAACCGCCGTTGAAGATGCGCGGGGTGAATCCCTCGAGACGATCCTGCGAACCGAACTCGCGACGCCGTTGGCGCTGTCTGACACTGCCTACGAACCGGCAGGGGCGCAGACGAACCGGCTCACGCGCGCGTGTGCAGGCCATCTTCCCTGGTTCATTCGTCGGAAACACGAGATGCCCGATCATCGGTTGGGCGATGCCCTGCGCGCGGCCGGTGGACTCTTCTCGTCCGTCGCCGACTGTGCGACGGTTTTTCGGGCCTATTGGCCGTTCATTGAGGCGTCGCTCAAGGAACGTCCGCTCGCCGTGTATGCGGCGGGGGAGATGTGCGGACTCCTTCGTGTGCACGTTCTGCCGTCGGGACATCGCGTCCTCTATCGCAGCGGCATGATCTGGGGCGGTTCGTCCTTTGTCGGTTTCGACCCCGACACACGCATGATCGTCGTCATCCTGCGCAATGTCACCAGCTGGCCCGACAAGCGCGGCTTCAGCGTTCTTTCGCGCGCGCGCCTCATCCAATCCCCGCCTCAACCGCGCGGTGAGGATTTTGATTGATGGACGGGGTGGGGTCTGTTATAATCTCACCCATGAAAAACTGTCATCATCTCGTTTTGTTCGCATGCGCGTTGACTGTGGGGGTCTGCGCGGGCGGTGTGCCGGATTTCAGCGTGGCGAAACTGCGGAAGGACCATCCGCGTCTCTTCTTTACCGCAGAGACCTGGCCGGCCGTGAAGGCGCAGGCGGAGGGTCCTGCGCACGCGGCGCGGGCGGACCTCATTGCGCGCGCCAAGCGCTATCCCGCCAATCCCGTCTGTTCGGGGATGGGGCCGGTGACGCAGATCATGACCGCGAAGGGGCCCATCAAGCCCTCCAACGCGACCCCCATCAACAACATCAAGGACTGGGGCGTGCCGGCGGCCGAGTGCGCGCTGGCCTGGCGCCTGACGGGCGACAAGGACCTTTTGGACAAGGCGAAGAAGATGCTCACGGTGAGCGTCGCCGCCTATCACGAATGCTATCGGAACCGGCGTGCGGTGAACTGGTATTCCGGCACGCGCATCTTTGCGCTCGTTGCCTACGACTGGATCTTCGAAGCGCTCACGCCCGAGGAACGAAAGTCCATCATCGTGCCGTTCGTGCAGCATGTCGAGGACGTTCAGCCGGGTCCGGGCAAGCCGGCGATTCTCCGCCGTAATTCCAGCGGCGCGAACACGGGGTTCTACGGCATCGACGCCTTGCTGTGGTATTCGGGCGTGGCGGCGGCGGGCGACGGGTTCTGCGACGCGCTGGCGGCCAGTCATCTGCAGCGCGGGGCGAAGAAGTATCTGGACGTGCTGGCGTTCCGCAATCTCACGGCTGGCGATGACGGCGGACTTTCGACCATCGTGCCCGGCTATTGCATGTGTGCGTATCCGGCGGCGCATTTCAACTTCTTCCTGACGTGCAAGTCGGCCTTCGGCTACGATCTTGCGGCGGACTATCCGGCGATGGCGCTCTTTCCGAACTGGATCTACTGGACGTGGATCCCGCGCTCGGCCGCCAATCTCAAATCGGCCGTGTTCGCGGGCAGCGGCGACGATGTCCATGTGACCAACGCCCTGCCGACGGGCCAGCTCTACGAGCACATGACGCAGTACATGTTCACCTATCGCGACATCGATCCGGCGGCGACGCGTCTTGCGGCAACGCTGCGCACGCTCGCGCCGAACAAGATTCTGCACGATCCGGGACGCGCCACGGGGTCGAATCCCTACGTGCCGTTTCTGCCGTTCCAGACGAACGAACCGCAGCCGTACGATCTCGCCGATTTGCAGCATCCGCGCGAGAAGGCCCGCTATTTCGAGGCGTTGGGACAAATCATCCTGCGTTCGGGCTGGACGGCCGATTCGACGTTCTGCACGTTTACCTGCGGCGGCACGGGACACAACCATCGTCATTACGACGACACGGGATTCGTCATCTACAAACACGATTTCCTCGCGCTCGACTCCGGGTCGCGCGCGTGGCAGACGGACTACAATCTCACCCATTACTATGCCCAGACGGTGGCGCACAATTGCGTACTCATCCACCAGCCCAACGAACCCCTGCCGAACTATTGGGGCCTATCTGACCGGACCTCCCCGGAGGGCCGGTTCAACGACGGCGGCATGGTGGCGCGCCGAGGCAAGGTGACGGCGTTTGAAACCTACGAGAGTTTCACCTATCTGGCGGCCGACGCCCAGGCGAGCTATGGCGCCAAGTGCCGCGAGTCCGTACGCCAGCTCGTGCACATCCAGCCGGATGTCTTCGTGGTCTATGACCGCGTGGAGGCGCGCGAACCGTCCTTCCGCAAGGACTGGCTGCTGCACACGCAGAACGAACCGGCGATTGAAGGACGCCTGATGCGCGCCGACTGCGGGAAGGGGCGGCTCTTCTGCGAGACGCTGTTCCCGTCGAACGCGACGTTGACGAAGGTGGGCGGTCCGGGATGCGAATTCTGGTCCAATGGCAAGAACTGGGAATTGGACGGCAACTTCCTGAAGTACGCGAACGGCGCTACGAAGAAGCTCGGACACGAACCCTACTTCGGCCAGTGGCGTCTTGAAGTGAAGCCGTCCGTGCCGGCGGCGCGCGACACGTTCCTGCATGTGCTCACGGCGACGGAGGCGGGCACGGGCGTGGCGGTGAAGGCGACGGCCCGCGCGAACGCGGCGCAGGAAGGCGTGCGACTGGTGCTGCCGGGCGGGAAGGCCGTCGTGGTGATGTTCAACAAGACCGGTCCCGTGGGCGGTACGATCACGTTCGACGGCGGTCCAGCGCGCGCGTTCTGCACGAACGTCCAGCCGCAGAAGGGCGTGACGGCGTTCGGGACGAACGCGAAACCGTCGCGTTTCAAGCCGTTCACGATCAAGGGCCAGGAGCCGCGTCCCGACTTCTGGAAAGTACGGGTGGACGAAATCGTCGCGCAGTGCGAGGCGGCCAAGAAGTGTTCGCGCAAGGCAGTCCTGTGCAAGACGCCGCTCGGGTATCCCGTCTATGCGCTCTTCTACGGCGACTTCACGGAACCGCCGCCGCAGACGAACTGGTCTGCCGGCAAAAGCTCGACCACCTACCACAACTACACGGGGCGTCCGGCCGGCTGCAAGCAGACCTTCCTCTTCCTTGCCGGCATCCACGGGGCCGAGGCCGAGAGCGTGGCAGGCGCGGTGAACCTGATCCAGATGCTGGAAACGGGACGCGACTTCCGCGGGCAGACGGACCCCGAGTTGCTGAAGCTCATTTCAAAATACCGCTTCATCGTGGTGCCGTGTGTGAACATGGACGGACGTTCCATCTCGCCGGACCATCTGCGCGGGGCGGGCTGGTACGACTTCCGCAATGCCTCGCAGGGAACGTGGACGGGCGGTTCGCTCGTCGGCTGGCGCGGGAGCAAGTCCTACTTCCCGCTGCCGCTTGACCGCGTGGACTTCCCGGGCGGCTATCCGAACGGCGCCGGCTACAACATCATGCACGACGCAACGCCGGGCGATCTGCGCACGGAAGAGGCGAAGTCGCTGTTGCGGCTGGCGGCGCGCTGGCGTGTCGATGCCGTGCTGAACGGACATTCCTGCGAGAGTGCGACTTCCATCATCCCGCCCACGGCGATCGATACGCCCGAGAATGTGGCGCGCGGCAAGGAGGTGTGCCATGCGATCAACACGGCGCTGTTCCAGGCGGGCCTCCGGCGTCAGCCGCCGCCCCCGATCGAGAAGATGGGCCTTGCGACGACGGCGAATCTCAACAATCTCTTCACGCTTGCGTCGGGCGCGCTCGCGCTGACGCTTGAATGCACGGTCTCGGGCGACCGCCCCGAACACCCGCCGAGCCATCCCACGCGCATCTATTCGTTCGAAGAACTCGAAAGCCAGGCGCTTGTGGCGTTGCGCGCCTACTTGGCCTGCGGACTCGAGAAGCCGTTTGTCGTCCGTGGCAGCGAACGCGTCTTCGGCGATTGACCTCATTGTTTGGACGGCGATTTTATGCTATAATAATGGGCCATGAAAACTTGGCTCGCATTTTGGTCCGGCATCTTCAAAAACAACCCGACGTTCCGTCTGGTTCTGGGGTTGTGTCCGACACTCGCGGTCACGACCTCGCTGGAGAATGCGCTCGGCATGGGACTCGCGGCCTCGTTCGTGCTGATCTGTTCGAACGGCCTCATTTCTGCCGTGCGGAAGTTGATTCCCGAGGCCGTTCACATTCCCTGCTACATCGTCATCGTGGCGGCGTTTGTGACGACGATCGATCTGCTGATGAAGGCTTTTCTGCCGACCTTGTCGGATTCGCTTGGCATTTTCATCCCGCTGATTGTGGTGAACTGCATCATCCTCGGCCGGGCCGAGGCGTATGCGAGCAAGAACGGCGTCATCGACTCGCTGGCCGACGGACTGGGAACGGGCATCGGCTTTACGCTGGCGCTTTCGCTGATCGCTTCGGTGCGCGAGATCGTCGGGTCGGGGTCGCTGACGGTGTGGGGCGATCTCGCAATCCGCAACATCCATTCGTCGCCGATCGGCCTGGCCGTGCTGCCGGCGGGAGGGTTCATCACGTTAGGGCTGCTGCTCGCATTGATCAACCACCTCGGGGCCGTGGCGGCGGACTGCAAAGGCACCAAACGCCCTGAACCGCTGAATCTCGACTGCCGCCATTGCACTCTGTGCTCCCATGGAAAGTCCTAAGAATCTTCAGATTGACCCAGCTCCCCGAGCCTTTAATCTTTAACCTTTAATCTTTAACTTTTAATCTTTAACCCTATGAAATGTCCCAAGTGCGGTAATGACGACGACAAGGTGCTCGATTCGCGTGCCTCGAAGGAAGGTGCGGTGATTCGGCGTCGACGTGAATGCCTGAAATGCGGTTATCGGTATACGACGCATGAGGAAATCGACCGCGACGAACTGTTTGTGGTGAAGCGGGACGGACGGCGCGAGCCGTTTCAGCGGGAGAAGCTTGAGAAGTCGGTGCGCATCGCGTGTCAGAAGCGTCCGTTGAGCGAGTCGAAGATCCAGGACCTCATCGGCAGCGTCGTCGCGGCGCTCGAGGGCGAGGAGGTGTCGTCCGACGCGCTGGGCTGCATGGTGATGGAGCGTCTGCTCGGGCTTGACGAAGTGGCCTACATCCGGTTTGCGTCCGTCTATCGTCGTTTTACCGACGTCAACCAATTCCTGAACGTCATAACGGAGATGGTGAAAAAGTGAAGAAGATTCTGACAGTTCTGGTGGCCGCGGGCCTGGGGTGGGGCGCGTGTGCGGCGGAGAAGGAAGTCAACGAGTCGCTTGATTATTCCGCATGGTATGTGGGCGCGTCGGGTGGACTTCTTCTGCCGGGCAATGGTACGACGCTGACGCGTGCGGCGGAGGTCTCGGTGCGTGCGGGCTGGATGTTCGACGACGAGATGCAGGCGCTTGAACTCGAGGCGGTTTCGGCGCCGAATGCCTCGACGCAGGCCGGTCACGAAGCCCTTTCGGGCGTGGCGTTCCGCCATCTTTTCCACTTGAACGGCATCGAGGAGTTCGACAAGCTTTTCGGGTGTGAGCGGTTCGATCCGTTTGTCACCTATGGCGCGGCGGTGCGATTTGGCGCGCGGCATGTCTTTGCGGATTGTTCGCATCGTACGGCGATGGGGCCGGTAGCCGGTGTGGGTGCGCTCTATCATTTGACGAATAATCTGTCCGTGCGTTTCGATGCGCAGGCGATGCTGGGGATCGATTCGCCGTGCGGGATGCTCTATTCCGTCGGACTCGGTCTGCAGTGGACCTTTGGAGGATGTGGCGAATGAGAACGATCGAGCGCTATGTCTTCGGGGCTTTTCTGTCCTCGTTTCTGCTGGCCTTCCTCGTGCTGTCCTTCGTGTTGACGATCGGCCTGATGGTGCAGATCGTCGGGTACATGCTGCAAGGGCTGCCCGTGGGGCTGGTGGGGCGTTTCGCGCTCGTGAGTTTTCCGGAGACGATGCAGTGGACGATTCCGCTGGGGCTTCTCGTCGCGTCCATTCTCGTCTTCTCGCGTCTCTCGGCGGATAGCGAAATCGCCGCGATGCGCGCGTGCGGCGTGAATCTGCTGACGGTGATGCGCTGGCCGCTTCTCTTTGCGCTGCTCTGCACGTTCGTGTGCCTTTTCATCAACAATGAGATCGTGCCGCGCGGACACGAGGTGCGGCGTGACTTGAAGACGCGGCTTTCGGTCGGTGCGGGGCTTGAACTGCTCGAGCCGGGCAAGATGATCGACGATTTCCCGAAGGTGAAGATCTATTTCGAGTCCAAGACGGGAAACTGGCTGAACGACCTGATCGTGCTCGACTACACGAATCCGAAGTTCGACCGCATGGTCACGGCGTCGAAAGCGCTTGTCACAAGCGACGATCGCGACATCCTGCTCGACCTGCAGGGGATGACGGTCGATCCGATCGACGAGGACAATCCGGGCATGGCGCGTGCCGCGCGGTTCCAGTATCGTGTCAAGGACGCGCTCAAGAGCGGTACCTACAAGCGCAAAGAGAAGGATTTCCGCTATTTCGAGATGCTGAAGGAAATCCGCGAGACGAAGGCCGACATCAAGAACCCGGAAGCGGCGGCGGCGCGTCGGGCGAGAGAGCGCAAGCTTGCGAGCAAGACCGAAGGGGCCTCGCCCGAGAAGGAACTCAAGCTGCTGAAGAAGTCCCTGCGGCGCCATCTGAGCGATGTGCGCACGGAATTCCAGAAGCGCTGGGTGTTCGCATTTGCGTCCATCTGCTTCGTGCTCATCGGCGTGCCGTTGGGCATTCGGGCCCAGCGCCGCGAGTCGACGATCGGCATGGCGATTTCGCTTGCGACGGCGTTGACCTACTATCTGGTGGTGATCCTGATGACAAGCGTGGCGAAGAACGACGCGCTGCATCCGTATGTGCTCATCTGGTTGCCGGTCGTCGTCTGTTTTGCGCTGGCGAGTTATTTGATTCCCAAGAATCTTTAGTGTACATGAGGAGGAAAAGAAATGGCGATTAACATCCATCCGACCGCAATTGTCGATCAGAATGCCCAGCTGGGCGAAGACGTCGAAATCGGACCCTACGCGAGCGTGGGGCCGGACGTCAAAATCGGCGATCGTACCGTGGTGCAGCAGGGCGCGATCGTGCGGGGGCATACGACGATCGGCCAGGACTGCCAGATCTTCCCGTACGCCTGCATCGGCATGAAGACGCAGGACCTCAAGTACAAGGAAGGCAGCGTGTCGTTCGTTGAAATCGGCGACCGCACGGTGATTCGCGAGTTCGCGACGGTGCATCTCGGCACGGCGGACGGCGAGAAGACGATCATCGGCAACGACGTGCTCTTCATGGCATACTGCCATGCGGCGCACGGGGTGATCCTCGGGGACCACGTCATCTGCTCGAACAGCGTGCAGCTGGCGGGCGATGTGCACATCAAAGACTGGGCGATTGTGGGCGGATGCGCTGCGGCGCACCAGTTCTGCAATGTCGGCCGTCACGCGATGGTCGGCGGCATGTCGAAGATCCGCCAAGACTTCCCGCCGTTCATGCTGGGCGACATGGTGGAAGGTTCGCTCAAGGTGATTGGTCCGAACGTCGTGGGTCTGACGCGCCGCGGCTTCTCGCGCGATGTCATCCGTGCGCTCAAGGACGCGCATCGTTTCATCTACCGCGACGGACTCAATCGTTCGCAGGCGCTCGACCGCGTCGAAAACGACGTCGAGCAGTTCGACGAAATCAAGGAACTCGTCCAGTTCTACCGTACCTCGACCCGCGGCGTCTGCTGATTTTAGGTTTTAGGGGTTAGGGGTTAGGTTTTAGGGATTAGGTTTTTAGGGGTTAGGGGCTGTAGTTTATGTTGTTGGAATCGAGGTGAGATGATGATCGAGCTGGATGGAAACGGGGTGCCGGTGGCGTGTGAAAAGTTGAAAGGGCGGATGTTCGTCCATTTCAAGGGCAATCGCTACCAGCTGGTCGATTTCGCCTTGGACAGCGAGACGACGGAACCGATGGTCGTCTATCGTGCGCTCTACGGCGAACGGAGCCTGTGGGTACGCCCGGCGAAGATGTTCTTCGAAACCGTGTCCCGCGACGATTACACCGGTCCGCGATTCCGCCTGCTGGAAGCCGAATGAACGAACATCCCGGGGGAAAATGCCGAAATGTTCGAATGATCGAATGTTCGAATGTTTGAATGTTTGAATGCCCGAATGTTCGAATGAGACCAGGTTCGGCGCGCCAGTCGTACACACCGTCGGTAGGGCGCGCTCTCCGAGCGCGCCGCAATGCTTGGCCTCTGGATTCCCAATTGCAATCCCTTGCGGCACGGCCAGAGTCCGCACCCTGCCCCCGTTGGGGACAGACCCCGAAGCCCACACCGCCTCCGCGTTCTCCGCGCCCTCCGCGTGAGATATTTTCTCGCGCAGAGAACGCCGAGCGCGCAGAGGTCGAATGTCAAATGGAAAACGGAAAATGGGGAAATGCGCACTGGAAGGATTTCATTCGGACATTCGTTAGGTAATAGACCGCATCGCAGATCTAATCCAAAAGAAGCCGTTCCGAAAGGCTTTGCCCCATTATCAAAATCAATCCAATCGAACCTATTAGACCCATCATGATCAATCCCATAAGACCCATAGGACCCATCA
>JAKSOY010000134.1 GCA_024405255.1 Kiritimatiellia bacterium | reverse complement strand
CCAGGCCTGGCCGACCGGCACATGCTCGCCTTCGATTTTGCAGCGCGTGCGCCCCAGCTGGCGCGGCACGCGGGAACCGACTTCAACCAACGTGTATTGGCGACGCGCCGTCGCAACGAGTTTCGTCTTCTCGCCTTCGCCCCGCAGGACAAGTCCCGAGCGCTTCAGTCGAAGGGTCCCTGCAACATTGTAAGTTCCCGCCTTCAGCAGCACGGCACCCGGTACGCGCGCCGTCTCAAGCGCCTGCTGAATGCGCGCGGTGGCATCAGACCCATCCGCCGACGGCGTGACGGTCGCCGTCACGGGAACATTCGGCAGCGCCACATCGCCGTGATGATAGCCCACCGTACTGAAATTCGGAATTCGATCCCCGCTCGGCAACGGATCCAACGGGGACAGTCCCCACGCGCACACCGTCAGTAAGCCAACCAGTCCCAAAACGAGAGACGCTTTCATTTCAACCGACCTTCCTTAATCTGACAGAGACGACCGCGAAAAACGAAGGAATCAGAGTGTGGCACAAAGCGCCGCACTGCAGGCGAGACCGCGATCGGCGGCATCGACACGCGCAAGCGCCGACTTCGCCGCACGCGCGAAGTCCGCTGCGGAAAGTTCGCCGATGCCATGCGTACGCAGATAGCGCAACCCGCGCTTGTACGCCGGCGCAGCTGCGGCGACACCTGCCTGCGAGGCGACTTTGAGCGCCACCACGTTCTGGGCGCTCAGTTCGGCATTGGCCCAGCCGCCTTCGGCGTTCTGTTCGCGCACAAGCGCCCCCACGGCAGAACCCAGCGCCGCCGCATGGTCTTTCGCGTCCTTCGCAAGCGCCGTCACAGCGAACGCCTGCAGATAGGGTGCGGCGGACGATTCGGAGAAAAGTCCGTCCGCCCGCTGGCAGGCCACGAGACACGCCGTCGAATAGACCGGCGACGCGGTCCGGAGGGCGCTCGTCAACGCCAGACAAACGGCGACACACGCCGCCAGCGGAATGAACGCCTGCGGATTCAGCAGCGCTTTCCAGCGTGCCCCAACCGACTCGGCCCGTACACGCGCCATCACGCACGCGATGAAATCAGGCGCCACTTCGCGCGTCGGCGCCTGCCGCAACGACGCCACGAAAGACCCGAGATCGCCCGCCGCCGCCAAGTCTCGTTCCAGATCGACGTTCATGTCAAAAGCTCCTTCAGTTTTCTCAACGCATTGAACATCCGCGACTTCACCGTGCCCACGGGGATCTTCAGGATCTGCCCGATTTCGGCATAGGGAAGATCCTGGAAGACGCCCAGTTCCACGACATCGCGCAGCCCCTGCGGAAGTTGAGAGACCGCACGACGAACGTCCTCGCCTTCGGCCGGAGCTTCCGTCGAACGTTCGTCCGCCGCCACTTCCGCCTCGCGTACAAGACCCTCCTCAAGCCCGGCCTTACGGCCTTCGGCGCGGAAGAAGTCGACCGACTCCTGCCCCGCGAGGAGGAACAGGAACGTCGTGAACTTCGCCTCTGCCCTGTATTTTTTCCGATACCGCCAAAGCCGCAGAAACGTCCGTTGCGCGAGATCCTGTCCGTCACTGTATGAAACGCACTTGCGCAGGAAAAAGTTCAGAAGAATATTCTGATACCGTCGGACAATCTCCTCGAAGGCATCCGCACGGCCTTTGGCCGCAAGCGCCATGAGTTCGATGTCCGTCAAATCGGTCACTTCGCCGTCCCTTGGGAATAGGCCTCCGCCCACGAGGCGATTTCCGCGACGATCGGCGAATGCGCGACGAGCGGACCTTCCAATTCAGGCCCCGCCTTGACGAGACCGAACCCCGTCAGCGTACCGATGATCAACACGCCTTTGATCAGACCCGAGAGGATGCCAAGGAGCGAATCAACGACTCGCCCCATCAGGAAGGAAACGAACTTGCGTACCAGCAAACGCACGAGACCGCCGACGATGAGCGCCATCACGACGTCGATGCCAATGGCCGCGCCCTTGGCAACACCCGATCCGGGCGAACCGAATCCGAACGATTCAGCCGCACCCTGCGCCACGCCATACAGCAGGAAGCCCGCCAGCACGCCCGCCGCCAACCCAAGCAGCGAACCGAGTTCGCCCGAGATGCCGCGAAACAGGCCGATGACCATCAACACGCCCGTACCGCCCAGCAGGATCCAATCAATCGTCGTCATTTCGAACATGGACGTTCCCCCTTTCTGTTGCCTTCCACTCCGTCAACCGTCCTAGCGGAGTTCACCGCGATAGGCCTGCCACGCTTCCGCGAGCTTGGCCTTGCCCGACTTCCGCAACGCCGCAATGAGCAGATCCAGCGTACGATGGTTCTCGGGGTCATGCGCCGCCGCGCGATTCATGATCGCCGCCGTCGTGGACCAGCGCTCGTTCTTGTAGGCCAGCTGGGCCGCTTCCAGATAGACCGCCTGAGCCGTCGGATTCTGGTCGATCGCCGCACGATAGGCCTTCAGCACCTTATCCACATCGCCCGCATTCTTGATGTTCCGCACCTTCAGCTGGGCGAAAGCCAACGCCGCCGGACCCGAAAGCGGATCCGCCGCCCATGCCGCTTCGAACTTCCCCAACGCCTTCGTGATCATCTTACGGCTCTGCATCGACTGGCCTTCCTTCAGCAGCTTCGCCGCCGCCTCCGGGTCGCGCTTCGCCACCCCGGGCTTCGCCGCGGCGGAAGCCGCCAGCGACTTGCGCAAGGCCGGCAGCACATCGCGGCTGATCTTCTTCGCGCGTTCGTCCTTGGGGTTCAAAAGGCGTCCCGCCATCTCGAACTGCTCGTGGGCGGCCGCATCGAACTTGTAGGTGTCGCGATACAGCACGCCGAGATGATACCAGGCCGCCGCATTGCGACGGTTGAGACGCATCGCCCGCAGGAAGGAAAGGCGCGCGGCATCCGGCTGCGTCTGCGCCAATTCAACGACACCGCGGCCCGCCCAGGCCTCGCTACGCAACGCGGACGGCAAGGACTTCTCCTTCGCGATCTTGTCGAAGTCCGCCAGCGCACGCTTGTAGTCCCGCTGCAGATAGGCGGCCTGACCGTCCGCGAGGTTCGCCTCGGCGGATTCCGGGCACAACGCCAGCGCTTCGGTCGAAGCCGCATTCGCGCCCGCCACATCGCCCAGGCGCATCTTCACGATCGCCAGCTGCAGACGCGCCTCGAAGTTCGTTTCGCACTTGGCCGCCGCCGTGGCAAAGGCGGCCAGCGCGGCCGTCGGATCGTCCTGCGCCAGAGCCTCGAAGCCCTTCGCCACCTCGGACGAACCATCCTCGACACGCGTGGCGGCCGGCGAAGACGGCTTCTGCGTCGGCGTCTTGTCGCCGCAACCGGCCAAGAGCATCAACACGAGAACGGAAGAAACACAAAGAAGAAGTCTTTTCATGGGAACCTTTCTACTCATCGGGGAAATGTATCGGGTTATCTATTATAGCATAAGAATCGAACACGTGCGGGCCCTTAATGGAGAAAGACGAAAACTTGTGCTTTTTCATCAACCGCGCTCACGCGAAACGCGTCGCGGCTTCGTCCAGAATGGCACGCGCCGTCTTCACGCCGATGCCGAAGCGGCGCGTGCCGGCGTTGCACATCTCCAGCAGCGTATCGAGCGTACGCACGCCACCGGCCGCCTTCACGCCGCAACGCGTGCCGACCGTCTGCTTCATCAGCGTGACACGCGCGAGCGTCGCACCCGTCGGCGCCCAGCCCGTACCGGTCTTCACCCAGCTGGCCCCCGCATCGACGCACCAGTTGCAGGCGCGCACGATTTCCTCGTCCGTCAGCCAGTGGCATTCAAGGATCACCTTCACGGGCCGCCCCGCCGCCGCTTCCACCACGCCACGCACGTCGTTCACATAGGCCGCACGGTCGTTGGCCTTGAGCCAGGCGATGTTGTTGACCATATCCACTTCGTCGCAGCCGAGACGCACGAGTTCCTTCGCCGTCTCTTCCTTGATGTGCGACGTTTCAGCGCCGCCCGGGAAGCCGCTCACGCTCGCGAGCTTCACACCCGTGTCACGTCCCAGCGCCTGGCGCATGTAGGGCACATGCGCCGGCAGACAGAACACCGCCGCCACGCCGAACTCCTTCGCCATCGCACAGCAGGCCTCGATGTCTTCGCGCGTGCTCTGCGCCTGCACGGCGCTGATATCCATCATCTGTGCAATTTCCTGAACCGTCATTTTGCACTTCCTCGATTACAGGGCCGCGGTGAGAATGGTCGCAAGGGTCTCGGCGGAGACGGGCGGATTGGACGAAAGGACGCCGTCCGCATTGAACGAAACCGTCTTCACGCCTTCGACGATGCCCGGGATATCCGCCGCCGTCACACCCTTTTCACCGAGCGTTGTCGGCACGCCGCAGCGCTTGATGAACGCCTTGAAATCGGCGATGGACATGATCTCCTTCTCGAAACGCGCGTAGGGCGCGGGCTTGACCGTCTTATGGTATTCCATCCACGCCGGCATGACAATCGCGAGCGACGAACCGTGGTTGATGCCGTGACGCGATGTCAGCACGTGGCCGACCTGGTGCGTCGGCGTCCACGCATCGCCCGGCGACGCCCACCCGTTGAGGCCACATGTGGCAGCCCACATCAGTTCCGTGCGCGCATCGGCGTCCGTCGGGTTCGCCAGCACGATCGGCAGGTTCTTGATGATCGTCTTGATCACGCCCAACTGGAATTCGTGCAAGAGGTCGCTCTTGTCCTGCCCGTTGATGAAGATCTCAAGCACATGGCTGATCGCGTCGATCGCGCCGCAGGCCGTCTGGAACGGCGGCAGCGTGTAGGTGAGCTCAGGATCGAGAATCGCCGTCTTGGCGAAAAGGCAGTCCGCCCAGATGTAGCTCTTCTGCTTGCGCGTCGTGGAACTCACGACCGAGCACATGTTCATCTCGCTGCCTGTCGCCGGCAAGGTGGGGATGAGCAGCAGCGGCAGAGCCTTCTCCGGAGGCTGCGCCGTCACGTTCGAGTGGCTCGCATAGACCATGTTCCACAAGTCGCCATGCGTGTAGAGGACGCCGGCGGCAATCGCCTTCGCCGCGTCCATCGCACTGCCGCCGCCCACGCCGATCACGAGGTCCGCGCCGAACGCCTTGGCCGCTTCGACACCACGCGCAACCATTTCGATCGGCGGATTCGGCACCACCTCGAGAAATTCCTGCGAGGCGACACCGGCCGTCGCAAGCAGCGCCTGCAACTTCGCCAGCGTCCCCGTGACACTTCCGTCATTGTAACTCACCACGAGGGCCTTCGTGCCGAGCTTCGCGGCCTCCGTGCCCGCCTGGCTCAACGTGCCCGCACCGAAAATCACTTTCACCGGGTTCTGATAGGTAAATCCGTTCATTTCAAATTCCTTTCTTTTCTCTGGCAAAGTATTATAGCATAATTTCATTCATCCTGTCGAAAATGTCTGCGGCGCGTTCGAAGAACGCGCCCTTTTGAAACAGGGGATGGGAGAACATGCCCCATTTTGAAAAAATAAAAACGAATGGTTGACAAAGAATTGACAAAACAGTAAAATATGCGCCCGTTTTTCAGAGGATTCTAAAAGGGGAACGTCTGAAAGCGTTAAGGAGTCAGGAGAGATGAGGAAAATCACGAGTAAACCTGCCACGAAAACCGTGGTCGCGAAGAAGACGCGCTGCACGCGTACCAGCACGAAGAAGGCCCCCGCTGCGATGGAGCCGAAGAAGGTCGAAGAAAAGAAGGACGCCGAGAAGAGCGTGACGTTGACCTGCCGTTTTGAAGCGGGACGCGAGGTCTACGTCGTCGGTTCGTTCAACAACTGGCAGCTCTGGGACAAGAGCAAGAAGATGACGGACAAGAAGAAGGACGGCGTCTATTCGATTACGCTCCGCCTCAAGCCGGGCCGCTACGAGTACAAGTTCTTCCTTGTCACCAACGGCAAGGGCGACTGGACCGAAGACGTGCAGAACTTCGACAAGGTGCCGAATGCCATGGGCACGTTCAACAGCGTGCTGAACGTTCAGTAACGAGCGCCTTAATTCTCGCGCCAGAACGCGAGCCAGGCCGCGACGAATGCGTCGCGGCTTTTTTCGTCCCCGAGCACCTTGAGCGTCGCTTCACGCATCGAGTGCGTGTCGACGAGCGCCTTCAGGTAGTCGGCGCGGAAATTCTCGTAGGGACGGAAACGCAGTTTCGGCGCACCCACTTCGAGGAAGTAGGCGATCGACCACGCGAGCCGATACCGAACAAGAACCTCCTCGCCTTCGCCCGCATAGAAGTCCGCATAGTCCATCAGAAACAACGACGGCAGCACCGTCGCCAGATCTGCGGCGTATTCATGGACAAAAGCCGCGGCGGCCGCGTCACGCTCGAACACGATTTCGCCCTTCCAGTCGAAATGCGAATTCTCGAAGAGCTTGGCGTGCCCTTCATTGAACCACGGCGAACTTTCGAACATCGACCCTGCATAGGCGAGGTATTGGTGGAACGCCTCGTGCCAGACGGTGCGCAGCAAGGTCTCGTCTCCCGACTCGGGATGGTACAGCACCAGCTCGCGCTGCTGCGGACTCCACAATGCCGCCGTCCATTTCTGTTCGACGCCGACATACGCCAAATACTCCTCGCGACTGCGAAAGACGCGTACCGTCGCCACGGCGTTCGTCCCGGAAAGCGGAGACGGCACCGCCTTCGCGTACGCACGTCTGAGACGCGGTAGGTTGTTCGTAATGGCAGTCACGACCGTGGCGCGCACACCGGTGTCAAGATTGTCGAGAACGAGTACGTCGTCCGCCTCCGAACAGCACCACTCGTCATAGTTGGCGACACTCGTCGCCAGATCGTAACGTAGCAGATCCGACTCGGTTGCCTTCTTGCCGGGCACGGGACGAACCTTCACAGGAGAACGACGCGCCCGCGATGGCGGGATGGAAATCGCATCGAGGAATTCATCGTCGACATGCGCCCGAACGCTCGCCAGATCTTCACCCTCGGCCACGGCGAGGACCACTAGATACCAATCGGGCTTCTCCTGGCGTTCAGGACTCCGCGGACGAAACGCATAGACAAGTACATTGTCTTTTTCGACGGACGGATAGCAGAGCAGTTCCGTGAGGTTCTTCCGCTGCGCGCGACGCGGCGGCACCGGCTTTTCAACCTCCACCGGCGACACGGACTCGACCGCCTCGTCCCGCTGGGCGCGATTCTTCGGATCGAGCCCCCTCAACTGCTGCATCTCGCGAAAGGCCAAACGCGTCCGCACAGAACCCGGTGGATCATCCGGCGGCTGCGTCGCAAGACGCGCCAACAAAAGCGTATTGCCACGATCATCGCGCCACCGACCCCGTACCGTCGCAGCGGTCCAGAGTCCGAACGTGTCAAAGCGATCTTCAAGACGCCGCCCCTTCGTGGACGATGTCACGAGATAGGCCTCGGCCCGCGGCAGATCGATCGGCGCCGCCGAGGCGCCGACGAGATTCGGCACGGAAATTCCGAGGTCCGGACGCCAGACCGGCGCCGTGAAGCGCACCGCGGCTTCACTCGGCCACGTCAGGCAGATCGCGCACGCGATGATGAAGGCATTGAAACGCATAAGTCACATTACTTCCCAGCAGGATGAACAACCAGTTGAATCGTACCCACACAATGAGAATCGGCACAAGGGCGAAAGACCCGTAAGCCGCACTCGAACCGAAAATCAAGGACTGCGCCAACGCGCACAAACGCATCCAGAGCACGAGGATCAGGGCCGTGATGAATCCACCCTCCAGAGCCGCGCGGAACTGAACCTTTCGATTCGGCATCACCCAAAAGACGAACCCGACGGCAAGCGTGGCAAAGCCCATCATCACACTCCACGAAAAGGCCGTCGAATCCAGCAAGTTGATGATGGCATCCCCGACCCACTTCGTGTACGAAGTTGCACCCAAAGTCGCATCCAACGCACTCTTCACACCTCGGAGAATCGGCAGGGACATCGCCAACGCCACAAGGAACGGGGCGACCATCAAGGTTCCCGCATAGAGCAAAATCCTTTTATAGACAGGACGAGCTTTCTTCACGTGCCAGATCTCATTCATCGACGATTCGGCTTGCCCAAAAGTCGATGTCACGGTCCAGGCAAGGATCAGGAAGCCGACAATGGCCATCAAGCCAAAATTGAAATTCTCGATCTTCTTGTCGATCTCGCCGAGAACCTGGTCGCGCAGGTCGCGGGCCTGCTTGCCGAACTCCTTCGCCGACTGTTCCTGGTTGGCCGGCTTCTTCGCCATCGAAAGCGCCAACTCTTCGAGCTTGTTCTTTTCAATGCCCTTCTGCTCGAAGAACGTTTCGATCATATTGTCCGTCTGAACGCGCAACTTCTCGCGCGCCCAGGCATACATGCCGCACGGTTTCGTCAAGAGCAGCATCAACATCAAGATCGGCACGATCGACAAAAGCGAAGCAAGCGTGAGTCCGCCCGCATGCAGCCCGAGACGGTGTTCGGAAAAGCCGCGGAGCACCACCTGCAGGAAGCGCAGGAACTTGACGCCGAAGCGTTTGGCCCACCCTCCTTCAAGAGCCTCCTCCGTCCACATCCCGTCCTTCAGATAACCTGACAGCTTCTGCACACGCTTCTTGACGCCTGCAAACCGTCCTGTCTCGGACGACTTGGATATCGACTCGGCCACTCTCTGTTCTATCTTATTTTCATCCATTTTCAACAATCCTTTTCAAAGGATGCCAACAGTATAGCACAAAACGCCGCAAGATGTGCAGCGTTTCGTAAAAAAAGGTGAAAGGTGTTTCAAAAAGCATTCACTTTCCTGAAGTCTTCTGTGCCTTGCCGTTCCCGCGAAAGAGCGCGAAACAGACGCCGAGAAGAATTACGAATGCCGCGACGGTCGCGATTTTGATGCCGTGTTCCATCAACCACGACGGCAACGCATTCGCGATCGGCAAGTCAAGCTGCTTCTCGGACAGTTCCTTTCCAAAGGCATAGGTGCAGGGAACCCGTCGATCCGCGATGTAATGACTCACAGCCTGGTCGTAGACAGGGCACTTTCCGTCCTTCACGAATGTGGCGACATACGACTCGCCGGGTTCCGCCAGGAAGACAATCTCTTCGGACGGGCAGGCAAGATGCAACAACTTCGCGAGATCGCCCGTCAATGGGGGACTGTCCCCATTTTCAACGACAAGCCGGCAGAGGCCTAGACATTGTACGCTTCCCCACCCGATTGACGCCTGCCGCGTTTGCGCCTCGGGCAGATCGAGCGCACGAATGAGGCAATGGGAACTGTGGAGAATCTGCCAACGTTCACCTGTCCATTTTTCAAGATGGGCTTTCCGTTCGTAAGTTCCCCGATCGAACGCGATATCGATCCGCTCAATCGGCAAATAACCGGCGTTGAATGTAAAATACGAGCACTTGGTCTTGGCGTCTTCCGATCGACTGCAACGGACAGAGACCGCGCGCGAAAGTGCATTTTCCCAATGGGTGACACTCGTCTCGTAGGCGACGGCGATTTCGGTCACCTTGAACGGACGTTCCGTCACCTGGCGTCGGATGGACTGTGCGTCCACCTTGCCATCCCCACGCATCTGAATCATCTTCTCAAACGTGGCCGCCTCTTTTTCCGAAGTCGGTTTTGAAAAGACAAACGTCATATTTTTCGAATATGGATTCGAAAATGTGAATTGCGTCTGGCGGAATTGTGCAAAACGGCTATAGTCGCAGAGGCGCGCCCGGGCGACTTCACGCCCGTCGGCCCATACGGTCACATTTTGTTCGAAATCCGTCAGAGGTGTCGAAATTCGCACCTGCTGGAACGCATTCACGGACGGGACACCGGCCGGCCAAACCGTCTCGACCGTCAGGAGTCCGTTCGTTTCGGAAACGGACGTCACCTGCAAGGTCTGCCATCGGCTTTGATGCGTCACACGCATGATCTTTCGATTACGGAGGACATATGGCACCACCTCGCCCCGGCTGTTGCGAATGCGAAACTCGTTCTCAAAGGCCGTCGGCGTCTGTGCGTATGTCTGAGCCCGCAAGGTCGGCGGAAATTCAGCCGCGACCACGCACCGTTCCGCGACCTGGCCGGTCAGCGGCCAATCGGCGGCCCCTACCTGAAGCGCGCACACGGCGCACAACAAACCGATCATCGCATATTTCTTATTCATGGCCTTCAAACCCCGCTTTAAATTTGAGATAAAGGAACGCACCCGCCATCAGCAGCACACCCGTGACGGCAAAGACCGCCACACGGGACGGCATCTGCAACGACGCCGTGTCCAGGAGCAGCAGCTTGACCACCGAGATACCCATCAGGAACAGTCCCACAAAGCGGACCGGAGCGAAACGCTTGACAATCCCGTTCCAGAGGCAGAGTGCCGCCGCAATTCCCCAGGTCAGCGTCACCGTACCGCCGCCAAGGATCGGGAAACAATCCGCGCCAAGCCGATGTGCCTCGCCCGTGAGATAGAAAAAGGCCATCACACCCGCCGTCCAAATGAGGGGCACCTTCTTCGTCCGATAACCCAGGAAGCCCACCGCCAGCGGAATCGCCCCGATACGAACCAACCGCAACACAAAAGGACCGCCCGTGTGCCACGCCGAATCAACTAAGGAGCAATAGGCGTCAATGCCGAAAAGGACGGTCGCACACGAAGCCACGCAGATGAGAATCGTGGACAACACGTTCAACACCTCCAACTTCTGGCGACAGGCGACCTCCGAGCAGGCAATGGCGATCAGCGCCCACGACACGGCACACCAAGGCGCGGCGAAAAGCAGCAGCGGCGCAAGCGAAAGGAAGACGAGTGCAAAGACAAGAAGCAGATTCACTGAATTCTTATCCAACCACCCCATCCGTATCGACTGGCGCGCAAGTGCCAAATAGCCCGCGACCACGGCCAGAAAGACGAGTCCCGTCACATCATTCGACACCGCCGGACGAAATACCACGCCCAGCCAGGTGAGATAGGCCAATGCATTGATCGCCACCCCCAACCAACTGAAAGACCGCTCCCAGTCTCCGACCCGCTTGGACATCCACACAGCCGTCACGAGGTAAATCGTATGAATCAGCGAAAGGAACACAAACATCGGTACCATTTCACCCTGGACGACATGCTCCGTATGACGCGCCCCCCAGGCGAACATCATCACATAGGCGAGAATCACCGCGATCAAATTGAGTCCCTGCCATTTACGGAACGACGCCACCACGGTCGCGCCGAGAGTGAGGACCAGCAAATAGACGCAAAGTCCAAGAACTTGTCCCGAATCGTGTCCCGCAATGACCGGCACAAGGTACCCGCCGACAAGCCCCATCACGGCCAGCGTCGAAGACGGCAGCAGAATGGAAACAACGCCCGCAACCACCGTCACGCCGACAAGAGCCGAAAACGCGAGGTGCCAGCTTGGAATCACCGGCGGATCAAAGAACCGATGGCCGAGACCAAAACCCAAGTAGAGCGCAACCACCCCCAGGGCCGCCAGCGCATGGCCAATCATCCCGTACCGCGTCCGCTTGACAAGCGCCACGCCACCGGCCACACCAACCGCACCCCAGAAGAGCGTTCCCATCACACGGGCCGTCGGACCCATCCAGCCGCTGTCGATCGACAGTTTGACGAAATAGATCACACTCCCAACCAGCAGCATCAGACCCACACGGACCAGCCAGCGCGTTGCCACCGCAAACTCGCGAGTCACGCCTTTGGGCGCATAATCTCCCCTTACAGCCAGCCAATCGCCAAATTTTGACAATAACGCCTCACCCCACATCATCTTTCCCGCATCCTCCTGCAAGGGTCTGTCCCCATTCTCGAGGGGTCTGTCCCCTTCAGCCACCACTTCCGGCGCCTCCTCCAGGGGTCTGTCCCCTTCCCCTGCGCATTTTCCATTTTCCATTTTCAACTCTACATTCGCCAGGGGTCTGTCCCCTTCCCCTGCGCATTTTCCATTTTCCATTTTCAACTCTAC
>JAKSOY010000133.1 GCA_024405255.1 Kiritimatiellia bacterium | reverse complement strand
GTCACCAAGCCAAGGATCAGCAGCGGCACGATGAACTTGAGGGCTTGCGCGAAGACAATGTTGAACGTCTTCAGCAAACGCAAACCGAAAACACCGCCCGCGCCCAAGCGCACAAGCAGGAATCCCATCATTATGCCGCCCAAAATCGCCAGGATAATCCGACCAAACATTCCAAACTTCACTTTTCGCATAGCATCCCCCATCAATTCATCAGGGCGTCAGTTGAAGACCAGGCACGGATTTGGCCCATTCAAACGACTGCCGCCAGTGATCACTCGTAAAGGCCGTCGCCCGGACGGACGTGGCATACGACAGTTGCTCAACGGAATTTACGCCAAAAAGACGGAAGTCAAGTCCCGCCTCGCGAACCCGTTCGGCATCCTCGGGCCCGAAGCCGCTTTCCTCGGATTTCACCGCCCCCGGACAAAACACGGAGCACCCCGCCGCCATCGCCTCTTCTATCGCCTTGTCAAGATCGAATGTCGAATCTCCAACACCGCATCCAAGCCACCCCGTCTGGTATTTCGGATAACGGCGTTTGAAGTCCGCAAGCCAGTCCAATTGAAAGCTCGTGACGAGTATGTTCGTTTCCGACAGTCCGGCCTCGCGTCGCGCTTCGTCAAACTTGTCCGCATAATCCTTTCCATAAAGCTTGATCTCGCACTGCGCAATCGCATCCTTGGGAATCACGGCAAGAACACCCTCCAGATAAGGCATGCGCACGGGCCTTGGTGTCTTCGCAGCCTTGCCAATATTGATAGCCTCAACGTCCGCAGCCGTCAGTTCGGCGATTTCACGATCAACTCCCGAAACGTTTTTAAGCTCACACCTGTCATGGACACAGATGATACGCCCGTTGGCAAGCTGGTGAAAGTCCGTCTCGATCCACTTCGCACCGGCTTTGAACGCCGCCTTGAATGAATCGACCGAATTCTGCGCAACGCCAGGCCCGTGAAGCCCGCGATGGGCAATCGCCCGCATATTGACGTTTGAGATGCAGCACAACTCCACCTTGACAGGCCCGAGCAAACCCGAGGACAGCAACTCATCGTCTCCACGCCAAAGACGACATGTGGAGAATGTCATCGCACCTGACGGGTTCCACCCGCCCTCTGCCAACCACGAAGGGAATTCTTTTAAAATGGGACGCTTCCATCCGTTGTCATCACGCCAGACGTCAAGACTCCTGTGCAAACGCTCATCACCGATGAGACGATTGGGCCAACGGTTGGTCACCTTCACGGACAGCCTGACGTTCTCGCCAATCGAAACGCCGCGAAGCGCCTCCGTAATATCCACCCTGTACGGCGGCTTCCAGAGCGTGCGAAATGCGACGCCGTTGACTGACACTTCAGCGATGTCGCGAACGTCTCCCAGGTCAACAAAAACACGAGAGGCCTTCCAATCCATCCGCACGCTTGTCTCATAGGTCGCCGTACCGGAAAAATACCGAACTTGCTCATCGTTGTCACGAGACCAGTCCGTCAAAGTCCCGAAATGACGCACAAACGACGAAGATGCGCCAGGAGCCTTAAACAAGACCCCCCACGGCCCCTTGATCTCCCTCTCTCCAACCGGCATCAGGATCGGACGCTTAACGGCACATTGCGTCGGCCTCTTCCGGAAGACCACGAAAATCGAGCCGGCGGGATCAAAAGACAGGTCGATTTCAGCCCTTGATCCGGTGCGCCGGCAGACAGCACTCTCGATCGTCCCGGTCTCGGGATCCCACAGTTCGGGACTCCCAACGGCGTCGCGGAAAGAGCATGTGACCCGCGTTGACATCTTTGCCGCCGTTGCGACAAAGTAGATTTCCTCATCCTCTGTGTGACGGTGAATCCACGAGACATTCCGATCCGCGCAGATGAAGTCACGTTCACACCCGACTTCGCGCAGCATCTTTTCGATATCATCACCCGGCTTCGCCACGACACGATAACTTACACCGCCCGGCGAGACATAACGGCCATCCGCGTCCCGACGAATCTTCTTAAGCGCCGCCGCCGTGCAATGGTCGCTTCGCCAGCCGTCCGGTGCCTCTCCTGCCGTGCCGAAGTCGGGGGCCTCGTCGCCCGTGCAAATGAGCACATCCGCGACAAAGGTTCCGCACCGCAGAAGATATTGGACCCGTGTCAAATAGTCCAAGTAGGCCTTGAAGCCATTTTCCCACCAAGTCTGCGTTCGCTCGAAGTGCGAACCGTAGTAGGCCATCGTCATGCCCGGATAGCGCGTTGGATCCGTCCACGGCTGATGCGCGTATCGGTGGAAATAGAATCGATTGACACCGTCCGCCAGCACCATGTCCCCCTGAGCCTTCATCGAATACGGGTGTTCCAACCAGCGGCCTGAAGTTTCCGTGGGATATGCCGTGAACGCCTCCGCACCGACCGTATCCTTTCCCCAGAAATGCGCCGTAGATGCGACCACGCGGCCGTTGCCGCGCCACCGATGCCCCCATCGCGTCCACATCGGCACGCCGTCTCCGCGCAGAGTCCAGAACTCCGACATCGGGATGTCGCATTTTTCCGCATAGGCAAGATCGTTGAACGGACCGTTCCCATAGGGCTCGCAAGCGAGGCGGACTCCGATTTCATGGCAGCGCTCGGCCATTCTTCCGGCGTAGTTCTCGCAGAACAGTTCCGAAATGACCCTTCGGAAATCGGACAGGAATTTTTTCGTCTCCGCAACCGATCCGACAGGATACCCGGCGAAAACGGGCAGGTACGGATGAATATCAGAACCAATCCTCCGCAAGAACTCCTTTTCAAAGCCCTGTGTCCAATTCTGCCCCTTGACTTCATAGCTGTCAATAAGGACGTTGTCAAAGGCCTTGCAACCACGAACGGCTGCGGCGACCTTGCCGACATAGGCGTCAAAATGAACATCCGTTGCCCGTCTGCTGAGCTTGTCACTTTCCAGCCCGCCCCCAGTGCGAGAAGGCGGTCGATTCTTCTGTCCTATTGCAGCATACCCAACTCGAAGGACTGTCCAGTCGCCATCCGGGACATCCCACTTCAAGACTCCTTCCGCCGTCAGGTAATCCGTCAGGTCCACAATTCGTGCCCGATCCACACAGGCACTTTGAAGGATTGCATCTCCCGGCAACGGATCAACCAGAACCGGACCGCGCTCGTCGCCTCTCAAACGAAACACCTGCCGGTCAAAGTCTGGTATCTTCGCAGTCGAAGCGGGTGTCGGAAACGCAATCGTCGCAATGTCCGCGTAAAAGCCGTTGCTGTCCGCCGGTGCTGCAAGCTCCTGTTCAATGCGTCTCGGCCCGGTCAGCGAAAGTTTGGAGTAAACGACCTTCTTCATCGAAAGCTCAGGCGTAATCCACGGTCCGCCAGAACTCGTCCATCCACTGCAGTTGGCGACACCGAACGACAATCCGAGACGGGATGCCTCTTTCGCCGCAAAGGCGATGTGTTCGTACCAGGATGGCGTATCAAACGCCACCGCGCCTTCGGGCAATTCAAGTCCGACGTCAAAGACCTGCACGCCTCCGACACCTACCCGCTTCATCGCCTCGAGGTCGGCCGTGATGCCAGCCTTCGTGACATTGCCGTTCATCCAATGCCACCACATGTGCGGACGTGCCTCGTCCGGCGGGCGCTTCCACCCCTCGAAAAGTCCGTCAACAGCGACTTCGGCCGATACCGCAGTCAAGCAGGACACCGCAAGCGCAAGGATCACGCCACCTCTCATCCCTGCACCTTCGCTTCCCCGAGTCCGTCAAGGATCTCGACCGCCGCAACGGGGAAACGACCCAGCGGATCGGGACCGACATTGAGCAGATAATTCGAGCCGATCGAGGCGCACTTCACCTTGAGACCGAGGATTTCCTTTACGCTCTTGTAATGCGTGTCCGTCGGGCGATAGCCCCAGCTGTCATTCATCGTGCCGACCATCTCATAGAGACAATCCTTCTTCGTGTCGTGCGGCATGACATTGTCAATCGGCGTCGTGTAGTCGCCAAGTCCATTCCCGATGCGACCCGAAACAAGGCACCCGGGCTGACGTCGACGCACGAGGCGGACAAACGCCTCGGACTGCTCGCGCGTCATTGTCGCCGGCACGTCAAACCAGACAAGGCAGAGATCGCCATACTGCGTCAAAATCTCATCGACCTGCGGCATGGACTTCTCGTCAAGATACCGCTGGAAATCGTAGGTCTCACGCGTCATCGACGGCCAATCCCAGTCATTCCCGTAGACACGGGGTTTCTTCGGGCCGTAATGCGGGTATTTCTTAAAGCGCCCTCCGCCATTCCGCTCGTGCCAGTCAATATCCTGCGAATAGTAAATGCCGAACCGAATTCCCGTCTCTCGACACGCCTCGGCAATCTCCTCCATCGGATCGCGCCCGAACGGGGTCGCGTCAACGACATTGTACTTCGACACCCTCGAACGGTACATCGCAAAGCCATCATGATGCTTCGAAGTGACGACGAAATACTTCATTCCTGCGTCGCGTGCCCGCTTCATCCAGTCGAGCGGATCGAACAGCACGGGATTGAACGCCTTTGCAAGCGCCGCATATTCCGCATTCGGAATCCGCTCGCCATGCATGATCCACTCCCCATACGGGTTGATTCCGCTCCGGCTCCGCCACTCACCTCCGGCGAGCGTGTAAAGCCCGAAGTGTACCATCATGCCGAACTGGGCCTCCCTGAACCACGCTTTCGTCGCCGCCAGTGCCGCAGCATCCGCTACCGACCCACCAACGACCGGCGCAGAGGATACGCACCCTGCCGCCGCAGTGGCCGCCAGACCCGACAGAAAACCCCGTCTGTCCATCATTTCACATTGAGACCTTCTCATGCTCACTAGTTCTCGACAATTCCTCTGCTTCATTACATAGGCACTATATCTTGCGCCATCGGCTGAATCGTCACTTCTGGGACAGTAAGCTCGGATGGCAGTCGAATAAGCCCGAGGATCAGCTCGCCCATCTGTTCGGGTGACATGCACTTGGCAGCGAGAGACGGATCCTCTGACGCGCCAGAGATGCCGGCCGCGCGATTAAAATCGGTCTTCCCCCAAGACGGAATGACGCACATTACCTTCACGCCATACGAACGCATCTCCGTGTGAAGAGCATGACTGAACTTGAGAAGGCCGGCCTTCGCCGCCGTATAGACACTCCACCCGGGCCAAGCATGCAAAGCGCAAACGGATGAAATATTAACAATCACGCCCTTTCCCCGTTTTGCCATCGTCCGCGCGGCACGAACCGATCCGAGAATTGCACCCGTGAGATTCGCCGCGATGACCGCGGCAATCCCGCCGTCATCCTGTTCGGCAAGCGGCACGATACGCCCGCCGAACCCTGCATTGTTCACAAGCACATCGATGTCTCCGGCTTCGGCAAACACACGGTTCCAATCTGCGCCGCACGTCACATCAGCGACAATCGCTTTCGCCCCGATCTCCCGCGCAGCGTCTTCCAGTTTCTCGCGGGTTCGTCCTGTAATCCAAACCGTCGCGCCAGACGCGGCAATCGCCGCAGCGATGCCCTTGCCATAACCGGAACCTCCTCCAGTAACAATCGCTTTCTTGCCTCTTAAATCCGCATTACCAGTCTGCAACATTCACAATCTCCTGTCAAAACTTCAATGTGAGACCGATGCCGAACCTTGTCAGGTCCTTCAGAGACTCAGGCCTCGTGTTAGCGTCAAGCGCATCGCGCGCATCCGAACTCACCACGTCAAACTGGTGGACGAAGGCGAACATTCCCAGCACATCCGTGACAGAGTAGTCCAGACGCACCATCAGATTGAGTGCCATCAGCCCGTTCGAATATCGACCGCTTCCGCCAGGATGCGGCCCGTACTGTGCCATGAAATGACGCGAGTCGCCGAGCTCGCCAAAGCCCGTGACTGTCAGCATCAGTCCCTCAATCAGTTTCCAGCTCCGGGTGAGTCCCACGTCCCAATAGCACCAGTCACCCGGACGATAGGCTCGTCGCATCAGATAATACGGGGTCACATACGGATTCTTCAGCGCCTGTCCGAGATTCCATTCGTGGATCGTCGATGCGTGCGGACTGTATCCAGGCAGGGTAACCCATTTCGGACCAATGGTCGTATCAAGCGCCCAGCCCTCGGCGATCTCGAGGGCATATCCGTAGTAGCCCGAATAGTCCACTTCGTTGTAAAAGTTCTGTCGGCTGGCCGCCTGGCCCTTCCTCGACATCGACGAGACGCTCCAAGCATAACAGCCGATGCGCCCGAACGGCGCAAGGTCGGAATCAAATTCAACAAACTGTGCCGAGTAGGGATTCTTATCCACGATTGCGCCACGCGCCCAATAGGCGCTTTCAACGTCAGCATACGCCGAAACCGACAGTCGTCCGGCCACCTCTTGTAAAAGATTTGTTTCTCCCGCAAACGCGCCCGCGACCGACAGTGCCACCGTAAGCGCCAAGGCATTCATTGTCTTCATCTTTCGTCCTTCCCAGGCGCGTCCAAGACAACAATCCCTGAAACGGAACCAAAGCGGTCCGGATCATACAGATGCCAGATCGAATTGCCCTCCGCGTCAAACTCAACAACCTGCCAGCCCTTCTCACTATCGTTCCCACCATGTCCCGTCCAGTTGCACTGGTAGACATGGCCGTTCGCCATCTCCTCGGCCTGCCCATAGAAATAGTTCACAAGGCCGGCGCGTTGTTTGGCTTTCCAGACCGACAGGATGTCTCCACTCTGCGCATAATGGACGAGTTCCGCACCATAACCAGTCCCTGCCCAGTAACCCGTCCCCGCCCGATCAGGAATAACCGAAAAAAGATTGCGACCTGAGGGTTGCGGATAATTACGCAGCACTTCTCCATGCGTACCTTCGGATGGCAAGCGAGCAAGCAAGAAACCTTTCTCATGCGCCAGCAGCACATCTCCATTTTCAAGGCGAACCATTGAGCGAGGGTTCCAATAGCCGTCAAAGCGAACAACGCGTTTAAGCTTGCGCTCTGGCGTCAGTTCCTTAATGAGAATCGCCTTCTCTTTCCCAAAAGTCCGACAGGAGACAAGAAATCCACCATCAGGGATGTCACAGACCGCAGTCGCCACACCATCAGGGAAAATCGCCTTGTCGATGAACTTGTCCACGATTTTCTGTTCCTTGAGGTCGACAACCATGAATCCACCATGACAAACGATGCGATAGCGTTCGTCACCAACGGATTTCAAATCCCAAACTGGTTTGGCAACCTCAACCGAGAAACAAGCATTGGAATCAGAGGAATCCCAATAATGCAACCGAGCACGAGACTCATCAGCCAAAACAAATCTGCGATGCGCGAGACGAATGTCAGCAAGCTGTTTCGGCTCGTGGCGAAAGTTAGTGTCCAATGCCGAAATACGAGCGACTTCGTCACCACTCAGTCTCTTAGGATTCGGATAGATCGGGAAATGCCCGATTTCCTTGAAGTGGAAGCCCTCGTAATCCCCCGCCGTTCCTCCAGCATGCGAAAGAGACGGCGGAGGAACACCCTCCTTCATCATCTTCTTGAGCTTCCCCAAGTGATCCGTGTAAACACCGCGCGGCGTCGTTCTGAAGTCCCGGCAAATCTTCGCCGCCATACCGACGACCTCGCCGAACATGCCGAGGGGACGCATCACGCGCACCATCGCAAATGCCGCATGAGAACAACTGATATGACGTCCCGCGAGGAATAGGTTCGCACAATCACGCGCATAGAGACAGCGATATGGCATTCCGTCATAGGGTCCATAGCAGTGACGGTGATACGCGCACGTACGGAAGGGTTCGTTGAACGCCGCGACATTCGCCGGATCCGGCACATGGAAATCCATATTCCATGAAACACACGCCGTCCTATCGTCATACATGATCTTCTTCTCGATGTCATTCTGCGTCAGCACAAGATCGCCAACGACGCGATAGCTCTCGCGTTTGCCGCCGATCGGGCTCATCCAGTCAATCTCGGCATTCACGAACTCGCCCTTACGCGATGAAAGATTCTTAACGAAATTCCAGTTCGAGAAAATCGTCAGGAGTCCGTAGTCACGAATCGCCTCCGTGTCATCCGCCATATCACGAAACTGCCCCGTCTCCTGCTCCCAGTCGCCATGCATCACATGATAGGCCGTCTTCTCGTTGAAGCCAGGAAGGGCCCACGCGGCAATGTTCGGAAATTCGCGCGGTTCACCACGGTTCTTCGCATACCAGACGACGGTGTGGCCCATCACCTGACGGTCGGCACGCAGCGGCGCATTCGGCTCGCCGAAGCGCGACTGAGCGTCCCTTCCATACATCGTCTCACATCCTGCCTGCCGCGCAAGGACGGCGTCGCCGGTCGCGTCCACGAAAAGTGGTGCCCGATAGCGAGTCCGCACCCCCGTGCGTGTGTTAAGTGCCACAACTGCGGCAATGCGATTTGTCGCCTTCGAGTCCGTCTCCACCCGGTAGACATGCTGCCGACAACGTAAATCGACATTCGAGCCGGGGCGTGTGACGACAATCTCCTTGCGAGCGTCTTCGTAATACTCCGCAGGATAGGTCTTGCCTGAACCGAACGCAGGTTGAATTTCCTCGACAATCTGGCCAAGCCGTGGATATGTCCCTTTGTGAATCATTCCCCCCATTGACACGCGGACCTCGGATGAGTTGACTCCGCCAAGTTTGTCCCGATCCTGCAGCAAGAGGACCTTAAGCCCGTAGCGGCCCGCGCTCACCGCAGCGCAGACACCCGGCACACCACCTCCAACAACAATTAGATCATAACGGCCCTTGTCGTCAACAACAACCTCAGGCCGCTCCGGCTTTGCCTGCGGATCCGTCGAAAGAAAAATCGCATCGCATCGTCCGTTAAACCCCGTGAGATCATGGAGCACCGCAGAAGTCCCGCCCTTCTTGAGCGCCACGGTTCCGAGACGTTCCCATTGCCACGCCTTAGAGCCCGAGCCCAGATTCCGCGAAACGAAATCACCGATCTTCACCTGAAATAGTCCCGCCGCGCCCTTTGTCCACTCGGCGTTCCAATTCCGCGTCCGCGCCCAGACGGTGTACACCCCGTCTTCGGGAATCTCCAGCGTCGTCGTCGCGTCCGCGACCGGACGTCCGTACCCGTGCGCCATCAGATAGGCAGACCCCATCTGGCGCACGGACGCGGAATCCGTCACCCAGCCACCGGTATTCTCAAAGCTCTCCGCCTCGACGAATAGCGCAGCGGCAATCAGGACGAACGCTACCATTTATTCGACGACAATAATGAGCCCCTGCCCAACCAGTCTTGCCGAACCGTAGGTAAAGAACCCGTCCTTCGCCACGGTCGCGTATTCGACCTTCAGCCAGCCGGCCGGCGCAACGCCGTCGTACACGCGGCACTCGTCAAACAGACCGTCGCCAATCGTGCCTCCCGAATCCGGATTGCTGCCGCCAAATCCGCCAAGACCGATGTTGCCATCTGACGCGACCACGGCACTGACCGTACCTGACGTCTTAAGGGAACCGTTTCCATACAGCTTTCCAGTCGTGCCGTCGAAGACCGCCGCATAGTTCTTCCAGTTGCCGTCCGTCAGACCAGTCTTCATCGTAAAAGTTATCTGTCTCGTGCTTCCGGAACCCCTCATCATCAGGTTCTTGGCGTCGCCCTGATGGATCAGCTCCAGGCCATCGTCCGTTGCAGCGGTCTTCGTGCTGATCAGGCGGCGGACAACCGTTTCCTTCTCGATAAACCAGCCGCTGACTGTCACCTTCGACGCATCGGTCAGCGAACCGAAAACCGATGGCGCGGACAGATTGCCGTTCTTCTGGCAAACACCGAGAACACCACCCTCGTTTTCGGACGAACCGGCCTTGCGAATGGCGTCATGGCCCTTCCCCGTCGCATCAGCGAGTCCGTCGTTCATGTGCCACACGGCGGCATACGCACTCCAGACCAGCGTTGGATCGACCACCTTGCCGACACCGCCCCAGAGCATGTAGATGGACTGTCCCGGCTCGGCCCGCGGCATCTTCACCCAGACGAGCGATTCGCCGTCTGGATTCCACGTGTCGATCTCGTGCGGAATCACGTTTGCGCCGGACCGATCCGTCGCGAAGAAGATGTCACGTCCGTCCGTGAAGCACGACGAGGCGTACCGGAATCCCGAAATGCGCGACTCGGAAATCCTCACCAGGACCGGAATGCCCTCCGGCGCGACTTCACCCGCAGAGAACGAGACCGCGTCGGAGGCTATCGTCAGTTGGCTGCGGAACCTCGCCGTCTTTGCCTTGTAGCGCCATGTCAACTTGCCGTAAAGTCCACTCTGCGCCAGTGTCATCGTCATGCTCGCGCCCTCGCCCTCCGACACAGTGCCGTCCGTCCGCTCGAAACTCCAGCCCTTGCAGGTCCCGACGGTTTCGCCCGCCGCGCTCGCAATTGTCGCCGAACAGGAAAAAGTCACCTCCTCCCCAATGGCAAGGCCCGAGTTCCGTCCCAAACCCGACGGGAGGAACTCCCCCGGGAAGGACGGATCCGAAGCAACCACGATCCAGTTCTTATCGGACGCCGTCAGATGCGCCCCATATGAACGCGTGTCGTAGTCCGATCTGTCCACGGTATCAAACACTTCACCAACGCCGTCCCATGTGCGCACGACCGGAACGAACGCGCGAATCGGAGCCCCGTCCCGCTGAATCGTGCAGCCGTAAAGCCGCGCCGTCGCCTTTTTCCAGTTGTCGGGAGCGCCGTTCATCGCGAAGAGGGCCGCGCTCTGCCCGCACGCAATGTCATCCGCTATTGGTGTCTCGGACTTCTTCGGCGCGGCGGAGCCGAGTGTGATTTGCCGAAGGTCGCTTCCGCCAATAATCCGAATGTCCTTATCTCGCGTTTCCGATACGTCATCGCTTGTCAGGCGGGTACCGGTCGTGTCACTGTTGTTGTAATCAGAATAGATGTAGCGCTTGGTGTAAAATGCAGAGATGTTATTGGCTGTAGCCGATTCGCGCGCACCGAACATGGCATAATAGAGATCGGAGGCTGTCGCAGTCGGACAAAACTGGATGTCGAAGGAATCACCGCTTTTCATCTTGACGCCCGTGTCGATCCACTGCGTTCCGTTTGCGGCGATCCACTCCACCTGACGGTAGCGAGACGCCGGACCGGCTGTAAACGACCCCGTTGCGGCCTCGTTCGTCTTGAATTCCTTGTTGACTGTGTCGTAGAGCCCGAGGACACCGTCATCACGCCGCGCGGGAATGTAGTTGCAGCGCAGCATGTCATTCGTGAAAATACGGCAATACCCGAGCCGAATCCGGGCCTTGGGCCAAGTCGTGTTCTGGATGCCGAAGATCTGGGCAGTGCCAGGGCAATTGAACGCCGCACCCGTCCAGGCCTTGCCCTTCTTCGCTCCCGCAGCCTCAGCCGAGGTTGCATACCAGCGGTCTTGCGCGAAATTCTTGACATATGTCACGCTTTCAAGATTCAAATTTTGCGAAGTCAGACGATAATCATTATACGACGACGCGTTGTTGAAGTCCTCGATGATCTTGCTGGCGTCGTAACTGATGGTGATGTTAGCCTGGCCGGCACCCGACCGGGATCCGAAGACGCCCGTCGCCGCTGATGGCGCCGAGAGAATCATGAACGCCATCTCGACACCATCGGCGGATGTCATCGTCACGTCGGTGTCGATATAGGCCGTTCCGTCCGATTCGAGATACTGGAGGAATGTGTAACCCTCCGGCGAGAAGATGTCATCGTCCGTCGGCGTCGCCGCACCAACTCCCAACACCGCGGCACAAGCCGCCACCGCCAGCAGGAACCTTCTGCCGAACCAACCCTTCCGAACTGCGTTTGTCATTCCTGACATCCTTTCCTTGTTTTCGTTTCTGTTTCGTACCGACAAGCCGACTGACGACCGATGACAGATGGCGATGGAGTCTGGGAAATGAAAGACGCGCGGAGCGATTCCGTGCGTCATCGTGGTTGCGTGCGAGATGTGCGAAGTGGGTTACACCTGCATACGGGAGGCGTCCTCCCAAACTGACTCGGGAGCGACATCAATGTCTTCAGGCCAGCAGAGCGTTCCACACTCAGCACGAACCTGACGAAAGAATGCAGGAGACTTCAATTTGGCCCAATAGGGATCTTTCGTCAGGTATTCACAATCAAAAACCC
>JAKSOY010000132.1 GCA_024405255.1 Kiritimatiellia bacterium | reverse complement strand
TGCCGGAAAAGCCCATCTTCTCCGGTCGGGTGCACACTATTCTAACGAATCGCGGAACTAAATCACCGTGGCGAATTCTCATAACCTGGTCCCAAAAATTTGATATAATACAAAAACCTTGCTGAAAGGTTGCGGCGGACACGAAGGTGCTCCCGTCACCCTAAGCGGGATGAAAAGAACGCGTAACCACGCGGACTTGCTCGTTCATGCGAAACTGACCAAATTTAGTGGAACGAACATGTCCTGCGAGGGGGTACGCCATAGCCGAACACTCGGCTGGGCGTGTCTTCTTGCACCCATGTTTTCCACAAAGGTCTTGGTCGGCCTCGCATGAGAGCACGGGTGAAGGAGGCACGCCCGCTCTATTGTTGCTTCCGATGTTCAGAGTGAATCGTGCTGCACACGATAGAGGTCGGAAGAATGAGGAAACATACTACGACGGTGATACTGGCGATGGGTCTGCGGTTTTTTGCCTTTGCGGCTGAAACGGTGACTCCTCCTATTGATACCCGCGCGCCAAAAGACTCGTCGCGAGACGTCCGGATCCATTTCTACATCGACGCGCACAAGTCGATGCTCACGGGCGATGCTTACAAGCGTGCTGCAAACGGATTGAAGATCATGCTTGACGACATTGCCAATCCAATCAAAAAAGGTTTGCGGGATCGGATGATTGGCGAACGCGTGGAAATCAATACCGGAACAGCGTATCTCATCAAGCCGAAGGAAATCGTGCCGTTTTCGCTTTCTGGCGAGATCACGTTGCCAAGGGTTAAGTCCGAAGACGGAAAGTGGGATCTCGTATCCCTCGTCAAGATGATTTTGAACGGTCCTGAAAAGGAGTCTCGGAACGTTGTTGTGTGTGTGATCACGAACGATCTTAACCTGAATCCTGAAAAGTATGGAGTGTTTAACGAGGTCAAGGATCGGGGGCTGATCTTCTTTGTGCTTTATGCGCCGAAAGAATCAGTTGATGGCCCGATTTGGCATCCGTATTGGAAGAACGATGAGTGGGCTCGCTTTTTGGGAGACGCAGTGGGAGCTTCGGCAAACGATGTGGCGAACAGCATCGTCGATCGCTATTACAATCTCTCGGAAGCGGAGATCTCCAAATTGGAGTCGATCACTTGCGAGCAGGTGGAACGCAAGATCGCGATCAAGCGCATTCATTCGCTTCCTGAGAAGGACATGTGGCAGTCTACCATTACGGTAAACGGGAAGGCCGTTCACTGTGAAGACGACAGCGCGCTCGTGGATCCAGAAGTCGGACAGAACAAAGTAGTCGTTTCCGTCGAATCACCCACTGGCATCTGCTATACGCGCATTTGGGACGGCAAGGACATGACCTATTTTTCGCTTGGCGAGGATAAAGAGCTGTTGAGAAATGCGAAGAAGGTGCTGGCGGATGCGGCAAACAACAATGTGACCAATGTATTGCAGGGTACGCTTGCTGAAGAATTGAGGGCGGGTGTTGACAGCCCTGGTAGTCCTATGACGAAAGCTGCAATGGAGGCGTTTAAGGCGAAAGTCGAGGAATTCCAGCAGAAGGTTTGGCTGAACATAGGGCTTCAGGAGCTTTTGAAGAAGATTATGTCTGCCGGGAAGCTTCTCGAGGCGATCAAGGGCTTGGATAAGAAGAATGCCTACCTCGCCGAACGCACGGAGGCCATCGGATTGTTGAAGAAGTATAAGGAGCTGAACGAGAAATCGGGGGCTACGGATATAGAGACTGCAAAACGGAAGATGGATAATGCGATTAAACGTTTGGCTGACATCAAGGTCGAGCTCGAACGGGCCGCTGATCAAGAAAGGCGGGAAGCGGAGTTGGCGAAGGGTCTTGCGCAGGGGCGTACGAAGCTCCTTGCCGATATTGACAAGTGCAGGAAGTCCGTCGTGGATGAGGGTTGCCGGAACAACAAGACCTGTGGAAACCTTGAGGTTCTTGATGAGTTTAAGACTAGGGCTCAAGCTGCGGAAGGTACGAATGAACTTCACGCGGTCAATGAGGCGTTTGGTCGGTGGGAGCCTGAATGGAAGGACGTTGAGCCTCCTGTGACAAATGTCGTTGAAGATGTGGCCGAAGCAACCAATGTCAGCGAAAAGGTTGGAAGTGATCCTCAGACAAATACTGTAGACAAGAGTGATGCCGGTGGAGATGGAGGGGGTGGCCTCGGTTGGGGTGTAGCCGTTCTGGTTCTTCTGATCGTCATTGCGGTTGCGAGGAAGTTGCTCATGCATCCTGTGGCCGTCGTGTCCTACGAGGCAGCGGACAGCACGGACGGCGCCGTGAGCGTCGAGGCGCGGAAAAAGCAGGTCGTTCGGCTGGACGAGTCGCTGGGCTGCCAGATTGACGTTCGTGTCATCTGTCAGAAGAATGAGAGCGGGAGCATGGACTTTGTTGTGACGTCGCCGAACAAGGGCGTTTGGTTGCAAAAGCTGGGCGGAGACAACAAAAAGCCCGTAGCGGAAACGGGGATGCCTTTTGAAGAGGGCAAGTATCAGCTCTTCGACAACGAGTTTGCAATGTCTGCCGTTGGCACCATTGAGTTTGAGTCGAAAATCAACTAAAAGGAGGAAATCACATGTGGCAATATATTAATTCAGTGACTGCGGCGGGCTGGGGACGTCTTCTCACGGCCTTAGTGCCGACAACATGGCAACTCGTGGTTGCGGACTTACTGCTCTTTGTTATCTTGCCGCTGACGGTCGTCTTCGTGCTTGTCGCTTGGCATCGGGCGCGGTTCTCCCCCGGGACCATTGGCGTCTGGCGGGCGGCCGGGGCGGCCTGGAGCGTCTGCTTCTGGCTTTCGATGGTCGCGATGATCGCCATTTACCTCTTGTCGGCCAAGGTTCTTCAAACGTCCGTCAGCGGACTTCCGTCCTTTGAGAGGCAGTACCGGGTTTACCTCTCCGACGGAGTCGGCGCAGCGGACGAGATCAAGGATGTCGTCGTCCAGCTTCGCAATCCCGATGTTCCGGAAACGGCTGTCTTGTACATCGCTCCCGAATACAAGGTCGTGCATTTCTTCTGGGAGAACTACAGGTTCATTCACCCGATCCTATGGACGTTGTTGGACCTGATCGCCCTCGCCTGGTTCTTCTTCCCCGGGTTTAAGATGAAGAGCCAGAAGATCAAGCTCTAAGAAAAGGAGGTCCAAACATGAAGCGAATTTTCATAGCAGTTGGCAGCGAATCGATCAAGGGTGTCCGTGCGCTGATCAAGCGCCTTTGCGAGGAAAACCTGTTCAACAGGTTTGACGACCTGTACGTCGCGATTGATTCGGATGTCGAAAAGATTGCGGCATTCAACGCGCTTGGCGTCCGGCTTCGTACGTCTCGTGTGAAGGGGCGTCGTCTGGAGATCGGGGCCCTTGATGAGGCGGGCAAGGAGATCCTTCAGTCCGAATGGACGGCGCGTGAAGTGCCCGCAGGCGGCGTGGGCGGTGACCGCAACATTTCGGCTAAGGCGATGACGATGATTCGTGATCTGTGGAACGATCCGGAACTTGCTCTTTTGAACGGCCTGGCCGTGGATGACGAGATCTTTGTCATCGGGTCGGCTTTCGGGGGAACGGCTGGCGGAACATTCTTGAACGTTTGCGAATATCTTGATCTTCAGATTCGGGCGAAACGCAACGCAAATCCGACCTTCGTGAACGTGAAGGTGAGCGGATTCCTGCTGATGCCCGAGGCGGTTGTGTCGGAAGGCCAGTATCCGATCGCCAACAACATGATCGACATGTTTCGTGATTTGCAGACGACGAGCTGGCGTCGTCGTCTCGAATCTGAGCGCGCCGGGTTCAAGGTGCCCGTGTGGGGCCATTTCAATGGCAATGAGTTTGAGCTCTTTAACCGTGTCGCTCCTGGGACGCACATGGTGATGGATTACGGCATCCAGGGCTCGTCGTTGCCGATGAGTTCACTATATGTCGTGCCGACGCCACAGGGCAAGCGGCATTATCATTCTGACATTCTGGCGGAATCGCTTTTTGCGGCGGCCTATCTCAACGTTGATGCCGGATTTACCAATCTGGTGAATCGCCAGATTCGCGGTGGGCTGGGCATGCGCGACAACATCGGCGTTGAAGATGACTGCCTCTGCGGCTTCAACATGTTCGCGATGAAGAGCGGTCGGCTGGTGTCGCTGAAGAACTGGTTCTGGCGTTCGCTGATGGAAGCCGTGAAGGGGTCAAATGGAAGGTCCGGACTTCTGGGCGACGATGCGGAGCACCCTGTTATCCCGAAAAACATCATAGATGTCTTCAGACGCGTGCAGACTCCGGAACGCGACGATGCCTATGCCGGCGTTTCCCCCGACAACTGCATCCCGTTGAAGACGCTCTTGGAGAGAGTGCACGATGCGATGGTTTCTCCCCGCGCGATGGTGGAGTTTTCGACACAATTCAAGAGTTATCTCGATTCGTTGAAGGCAACCGTGCCGGCGTATCGCGCCATACCGGCGAAGGAACTCATCGTGCTTTTGTCTGCGTCTCCTCATTCTGGCTGGAACCGGGAGATGAACTTCAGCATGATCCGGAAAGGATATGCGGCATTTTACCGTGAGGTGCTTTCGCAGAAGGCCAATCGGGAGATGTACGTTGGGGAATTGTTGGGGGCGTTGGACAAGGCGATCAAGCTGGTGAATGCCCGCCGAAAGCATCGGGTTGTCAGGAACTGGTGCTTTGGCTTGTCGCAGGAAGAGTCGGTGTTTACGGAGATCACCGATGCGTTCAAGGCGAAGTTCAAGGCGTTGCTGCGTAATTACATCTATGCCTGTCGGTGTGAAAAGACGGCGTTGCAGGATGAGGCGGGCTTCGAGCGGGAGTTGATCGAATATCGGGACGAGTGCAACCGATGGTTTGGGCTGCTCCGTGAAAAGTGCGAGGGCCTCCGGGGCGAGGGAAATCCCTACATTATTGACGGGAATCTGGTTGAGCCGCTGAAACCGCTGCCGGATGCTGAACGCGAGAAGCTTGCGTTTGACCCGCTCCGCACGGTGATGTCCGTGGTCTACCGCTCGTGCGTGACGGCACCTGCCGCCAATGAGACGACGGTTCGTGATCTTGCGGTCCTTGGCGACAACGGAGCGATGTTGTGCAATGCGTCGGCGTCGGCAGACGGGTTGCTGCAAGACGCCGAAGAGGCGGTCATTAACCGTTACATTGAGCTGGCCGAGAATCTCTTGCCGGGTGTGAACCCCTTGACGGACGCCACGCTGGCCGATTTCGCGGCGGCCAAGCTCTCGCCGACGGGTTGCCATCCCTTCTGTGATGATCTTAAAGTGCGTGACAGCAATACGTACCATTACCATTTCGTCATCCAACAGGGCAATGCCCCGGCGAGCTTCCGCCTGACGAATGACGACGTCAGCAATGTGCCGCTTGGCCTGAAGACGATGCCCGGAACGAGCAACGGGTCTGGTGAGTTCCTTGCGCACAACCATTCGGCCGTTTTGGACACGTCCTACTGGAAGGACGCGCATACGGTTGCATCGCCCATGTTCAAGGGGCTGCATGATCCGGGCAAGCCGACCCAGGTGAATGGGCTTTGGCTGGGCACGCTGGGCATTGACTTCACCGTGCGCCAGACGTTGGAGAGGCTCTATTCGTTCGCCCCAAACGTCACTTTGGCCTGGGTTCGGGCCGGGTTGATGGCACCCGCACCGCGTCGTGCGATGACCTTGGTCGAAACGGTCCGTTTTGGCGTGGTGATGGAAGCTGTCGAGTCGGCGCTCAAGGATGCCTGGGCGCAGCACAAGCGTCAGCCGGGGCTGGAGCAGGACACGGTTCTGCTCAACGCCGACGAGATCCGCTTCGCCATCGAGAAGCCGGGCTGCAGGTTTGAATTTCCGGCAGCGCGTCTGGTCGACTGCGGCATCGTCGACGATGCGGACGGCTCCTGCTCGTTCGAGACCCTGACCGTCGAATGGACGAAGCGCATCCTTGCATGGATTCGGACCAAGACTGCTAACGGTTTCGAGTCGTTCTTCCCGACCGTTCAGTTCACCAGCATGCTCAATGCGGAGACAAACATTTTCCAGAACATGCGCTTCTCGATTACCGCCGAGGAGATCCGGGAGATCGATACGGCGAAGGAAATCATCAAGAACTGCGTGACGATATCCGGACTCTGAGGAGGTAGAAGTGATACGGGACGAAGTAACGCGGTTTAAACTTGAGAAACCGAAAAATGATGACGCTGCGTTTGTCAGGAAAGTGTGGGAGGAAACCGCGCTGTCCACGAGCGTGTTCGAGGACCTTGACGACTTGGATGATCCGCAGGAGATTATTGACGCCGTTCGCGGTTTTATAGCCAACAGCGGAGCGACGGAGGGCATGAAATGCGTTTATCAGCGGTTTCTCCTGCACTATGCACAAGGGTCCGCATTTCGCGACTACCTGGCGATGCTGATGAATTGCGGTGTGGTGTCGGACGAGGAGAAGTGCGGACATCTGAGTCAGCTCTTCTCGCGGGTTCTGCGCGGGCAGCTCGTTCTGCAGCACGTCTTGCCCGCGAATGCTTTCGGCGACATGAGCGGAAATCAGTGGAGTCGGATTTTGATGCGGATGGAGCAGGCAGAGGCCGCATGTCAGTAAACAATATGGAGTCGTATGATCATATACAACGGACAGGTGTCGACGGTTAAATTCGCGCTTCCTCCAGGAGGGGCTGGTGGGCCAAATGCCGATTGGACCAGCATCCAAGAGGGATCGTTTGCCGCTCGGAGTGCGAATGGGATGATTCCCTACAGGGTTCATTACGCCAAGAGGAGGAACGGCGAAGTGGAAATGACGGTTGACGGACGCTCTTCGGCGTCTCGGTCGGGCGATCGGCCGGATCCCAACCGTGCCGTCGCTCAGAAATACGAGGCATTGAACTATCAATATGAGAGAGTTCCTGCAGGATACATCGACTGTGTCCTTTCCATCGACTTGGGAAATACGCGTACCGTGGCGTTGATAGCCGACAATGTTAATGGCGGAGGCGTGGGTGCGGTCGGATCGGCGGTTTTTCAACTGCCGATGCGGTGGAGCTGCAAAGATGCCGGTCGGCCGGTAGAAGGGGCGTTTGCCAGCGCGTTGTCGCTGTCGCGTTCTGTCGACGACGTCGAGAACCATGCCGTTTCAGGCGAGGGCGGGAGCCTCTCGTTCGTTAAGCTCGGCCCTTTCGCCGAATTCAACAACCGCGAGACAGCGCTCCGCAGGCATGCGGCGGACGGACGTTATACGATTTCAAGCCCAAAACGGTATTTTTGGGACGAGGATCCGTCTGTCGAGCGTTGGATCAGTGCGATCCGCAGTACGTGTGACGGACATCCGACGGTGGGTGATTATTGGCTTGAAGGCGACCTGGCCAAGGCCATGGCCGACACTCATGACGGGGTGGACGCCAGTCATCTGCCGGTCTCCGACATGCTGGGGGCGATGGTTGTCGAAATCTACGAGCAGGCGGTTCGTTACATCGGGTCGCAGGAGTTCATTGGTTTGGCCGGCGGTGCCTTGCCCAGAAGGATCGTGCGCATACATGTGACCTATCCGTCCACGTTGTTGCCGCGTGAACTGGGTGTCTATCGAAACCAGCTGTGCAAGGGGCTGCAGTGTTATCAGGGGCTTTTCGTCAGACCTCATCAGGTGCTTTTAGAGTCGGAAATCGACGAGGCGTCGTCAGTATTGGCAGTCTATGCCTACAGCGAAATCCAGAAGGTGAATAGCGCCAGCCTGTGGCTTCGGACCATCGGCAGGGAGTCCTCATTGGGCCATCAGGCGCGGATTGCGGTCATTGACGTGGGCGGCGGCACGACGGATTTGACAATCGCCCAGATAGAGGCGGCCGCAGCGGATGCGAGGGGAAATCCCTATAAGGCGAGCATGGACTCCCTTTATCGTGATGGCGTCAACAACGCCGGCGACGCATTCATGTTCAAGTTCCTTGAGCTGTACGTGAAGGCCCGCGGATTCAAGGCAATAGTTGACGCATTTGGTGCGAATTCAGATGACGTGAAACGACGCTATGCCCAGTCCGAGAATGCGGCAGAGGTGAGACGGCTCACGCAGACGTTTTGGTTTCCGCTGGCGCTTAAGGTTGCCGAGAGCTGCGATGCCATTGTCGGAGGGTATCCGGCTGGCAACTATCCTGACGCCGTACTGGGGCAAAGCATCGACTTCAATGACGAGAACAATTCTTGGATCAAGGTTTGGCAGGACATTGTCGGCGGCCCGGCACGAGACGTTCGGTCCATTACGATCCCAATTGACAGGGCGACAGTCGATGCGTATGTGCAAGCTGCCGAAACCGTGTTCAGACGAGATGCGACCGCATTTGGCAAGGCCATTGTGGCCTACGAGACCGATGTCCTCGTCTTTTCCGGTAAGACGGCCGAGTTCGCTGCGGTTCGGAAAGTTTTTTCGGATCGCATCGCGTTACCGCCCAGTTCGATTGTCCAGATGAACGACTTCAAGGTCGGTCGGTGGTGCAAATTGACGGACGCTTCAGGGCGCATTGCGGATTCGAAGGTGGCGACGGCGTTGGGCGGTGCTTTGTACACGCTGCGAAGCTATATGCCGATCAACCTCGAGTTTCATGATCGTTCCATGGGTGTCGGCTGCGACTGGGGGATCGTGAGCGGCGATAACATCGCATTTGCGACTTCTCTTTTCCCAGAAGGCGAGCTGCGATGCACGATCCCGCTTGTGAGTCGGCGAATGTTGCTGGCCAGGCGTATGAGGATGTCACGATCGGCGATCCTCAGCTATGAACTTCGGGTGCGCGCGGCGGCGTTGAAAAGCAAAGGCGAGTTGGGTGCGGACGTCCAAGTGACCTTGTCCCGTAACGACGTGGACACGTCGTTGTCCGTTGCGGCGTGCAGCGGACACTTCCAGAACGGTATTGAAGTGACCCTTTCCGACATTGAGTGCCGTCTCTGCACGATCAATGGTGATTTTGCAATGGACAGGATAATGGATCTATGAGTACGAATAGCGTCAAGTCGGCGCCAGGTCAAGCGCCGGTAATCGGCAATCAGACGTCGTCGAGGGGGCAGAAGTCGTCGGCGACCCAGCAGCCGACGGCAACCGCCACGAATGCGGTTCAATCCATAATGCAGCCGACGCAACCGGCGACCGACCTGCGGCTGAATCAGTCGAGTTTTTCCGCATTGGACCTGACGGCTGTCCTGTTGGGCGTGGCCGTGCTCGGCGCGGTTGGCGTGATGTCATTCCTGATGCTTAAGAAACTTAAGCTGGCTTTGCGCTGGTTGCTGCATATTTCTCGGGAGCAGATTGACAAAGGCCTCAAGAAAGACAGTCAGGACGTTCAGTCGTTGCTGAATTCCCTTTCCGGGCGCATCGTCGAGGAGATGGTCCCCTCGTTCATCGCCAAGGTCGCTCCTGGCATGGCCAAGCAAGTGGGCGAGCAAGTGCGTGCGGCCGTGCAGCCTCAAGCCCAGGCGGTCGGGGAACTGAAGGGCGAGATCCAGGCCATGATTGCGAAGGTCAATTCGAATTCCGAGTACTTGGAGCAGTATTTGCAGGATGTCGACTCGACGAGGCAGGGCATCGAAGAGCTGCGTGCGCGGGTTGAAGTGGCGATTGCGAAAATGGAAGAGCCTGTGGCGCTGCGTGAAGAGAATTGCAGCTTGAAAGCGCAGCTAGGAAATGCAGGTGCCGAAAAGGAGGCGCTTAAACGAGAGCTTGATGGGCGCAATCAGGAACTGGCGGACTCGAAGCGCAAGATTGCGGAGCTGGAGGGTTCTCTGGTGACTAAGGATGCGGCTCACCAAAAGGAGATCGCCGATCTGATGGTCAGCCAGAAAGCCGCCCTTCAGGCCAAGGGCGATGAGGCTAAGGCCGCGCTTCAAGCCAAGGAGAGCGAATGCGAAAAGACGCTGCAACAGCTCCGGGACGGAATCGCCTCATTCGCGCCTTCGGATATCCTGAAGATCTTCGACTTTGACCTTGCGCACGCGGAAGAGGATCCCAAGGGCCGGATGCTGGTTCAGTCGTATTTGTCGCTCATTGGCGGCAGCGTCCGCGAACGCGATTTCCCGGCGCGGTTCGACTATTTCGACCGAACGCTTTTTGAGGCGCTTCGCGATGACGGCGAGAGACTGGCCGTCTGCCGCGGCAAGATTGTCAGGCATCTCAATCCTCTGCTACAGGAACATGCTGGCGGGCTGCAGGTCGCCTGGGCGGAGCCAGGGTCTCAGTTTGATTCGGCGTTCTGGAACGCCGAGAGCGATTCCGGCACGAGTGTTGAATGTGCGTCACGGGCGATGATCTACCGCATGGACGCGGTGTCCGGGCGGGTCTGTGTCATCAAGGGTCGTGTCATTACGTGCTGACTATGGCAGACATCAACACGCTGATTTCCGGGTTGTATGATGTGCCGTCCTTTAACGATGTGCTGATCTGCCAGTTCGTCAACAGCATCGTCGAGAGGATCGACGAGTCCCTTGGTGAAGATTTCATAAATCGCAGAATCGATCCTGAGTCTGTCCCTGGGCGATTTGCCTCCCATGTGCGTGGCAAGTCCGTGGAGCGCCTGAAAGCCGTCGTCGAGCGTTGGAACAAGAGTAGCATGATCTCCACCCATCGCCTGTTCTCGGCGGCCGAAAGCAAGGCCGCGAGGGTCGAGTCGCAAAGCCGGGCGATGACAGCTGACGACCTGAAGTCGCTACAGGCGGAGTTGAAGTCTGCCGTAGCAGAGCGCGATCGCTTGAAGGCCGCAGCAGTGAGCCTCGAGTCCGAACGGGATGCAGCGCAGGCTGCTCGTGACGAGGCAAAGTCTGCTTGTGACGAAGTGCGTACGGTGTTGGCGAAGCTCAAAGGCGAAGTACAGGAGTACGAGATGCGGATTTCGGCTGCCGAGAGCGAGGTGGCCAGATGGCGGACGGCGGCGGACGATGCAGCAGTCCGTATCAATGCGTTGAAGGAAGACCTGTCAAAAGCTGTGTCCGAACGTGCGCAATTGACGGAACGCATCGGTGTCTATTCTGACGTCCTGAGTCAGGAAATGATGGACATTCTCCAGTCGATGTCCGGTCTGAAGGCGACGGCGGCCGATTTGCGGGTTTTCTTCATCCTCGTGGCTTTGCTGACGATCAGCGAATCGGAGAGCAAGTCCCTGCTGCTCGTCTTTGACCGGTTGGATGCGGAACTCTACGTGCTCTATTCGGACGCCCCTGATGAACTGGAGAAGCGACGACAGGTTTGCAAAACCGTATTGGAAAGCCGATTTCCGGGGTATGTCATCACTTGGGATCTGGTCGGCAGTCAGTACTGCGAAGATTTCCACAGTACGAATGACACTTCCGGCAACACCGTTACCGCAGTCGTCTCTGCGTTGGTGACGCAGAAAGAGACGGGTCGAATCTTTCGTCGCGCCAAGGTGCGGACAATTTAGCTCTGACACTCAGAAAGGAAATGGAAATGAAGAAATTGTTGATGGTTGCCGTTGGATGTGCGTGCGTTGCGCTGTCCTGCCATGCGGTTGAAGGTGATGCAGACGAGTACGTGTGGACGCCTCCGCTTGGAATGTGTCGCGGTGTCGTGAACATCGTTTCGTCTCCGGGCGAGATTGTCCGCGATATTTCCTATTACGGGAACATGGCCTATTCGGACCATCCAGTGCTGTGCGGCATTGACGGCGGAATTTTGGGCGTCGTGCCGGGTTCCGTGTGTACCTTGGTTCGCATTGCCGACGGCGTTCTTGATTGCTTTACGCTTGGCATTTGGGGCAACGCGACGCATTGTGATTTCTTCCCGACATTCTTCTGGCAGGATCGCTGGTTGCTTGACGCGTCGTTCGACTGAATCTTTTGACCTGTGTGAAGGCAGGTCTTTCTCGTTCCCATTGCGGTCGCCGCCTGTGCGATGCCATTGTCGTTACGGGGGACGGAACCGGAATGGATACGGGCATGGAGAAGATTTCTGAGTTCCGTCGGCTGCTTGGCGACTTCCCGTTGATTGTCGGTGCGGGGCTGACGGCTGAAACGTGCGTGGAGCAGTTTTCCGTTGCGGACGGTGGAATTGTCGGCACATACTTCAAGGAGAATGGCGTAACCCAAAGGCCGATGGATCCGGTGAGGGTGAATGAATTCATGGAGACAGTGCGGAAAGGTGTGCTGATGACATGAAGAAGACGGATCTTGAGAAGCGCATCGCGAAGACGCTGAAAAAGGCGG
>JAKSOY010000131.1 GCA_024405255.1 Kiritimatiellia bacterium | reverse complement strand
CGCCGTAGGTGAAGCGCCAGCCGCCAAAGGGAATCTTCCAGCTGCCCCAGCCCGCACCAAAGTCGCGTGCATCCTCCCACACCGTCGCGTGCGGCGGCATCGTGAACGTCGAAGATGCCAACACGTTCGAACTCACGGAAACGACGCGCCATTGGTTTGAAATGTCTTCATCCGTAACGAAGGAAACCGCAGGTGGCGGGTTGCCAAGGCGCAAACCTAGCAAGGGGAGTGCAGGCGGATTTGGCGGAGCGTTCGTTCCCGAATCATCTCCTCCGACCTGTTCGACACCATTCGTACCCCCCTCAACTTGTCCAACACCGTTTGTATTCGAAAGATCTCCGCCGACCTGCTGAGTGTCGTTCGTTTTTGCGCCTGCGACATGAACGCTCGTCACGACCATTCCGCCAATGACGAGCGATCCTGCAAGACCCAACGCCGTAACGCACTTTGCCCCACCGGAAATGACCCTCGCCCCGCGCGTGACGATGTAAGCGACGAATCCAACCCCGACCACTGTCGCGCAAGCGTAGACCGTATTGACACAAATTGACTGAACACTTTCGACCATGATTGACGAAGCCCCTCTATTTTACTGTCTCAAGAAACCATACGCATAAACTTTCGGGCGGAGTTTGTCACCGAGGGATTTGTAGGCGGATTCGAAGGTTGGGAAGAGTGCTTCGAGCCAAGCTTCGCCTCGATCCAGACCTCTTTCGTCTTTTTCATCTTCTTGCACTCCTCAACCAAGTGCCGCCGTGTGAGCGGAGGTACGGTTGCCCCCGAAGCCGCATCGGAATTCTTCCGTGGCGGGGCGATTGGTCTGACCCAATCGGGCCGGATTTTTCGCTTGGCATCGAAATCCCAGCATTCGAAGACGATCCACTTCTCGTAGACCTTGACAATGTAGCCGTGGCGGGTGGGACAATCCTTCCGCGAACACGGAATCTCAACGCTCTTCATCCGAGATCTTTCACTACGAACGGCAAAGTTGATATTCGTATGCGGCGTATGCCAATGTCCAAACAAGTTGATGCCCGTCGAGAAGTTTTTGCTGAAATGCCCGCGCGCACGGGCCGTCAAGATCGAATGGGTCAGCACAAACAACGGCTCGTCTTCCTTGATTACGCCACGGGCCTTGAGCTGCGTGGAAAAAGGAATCAATTCGCTGTAGTCCTTTTCAGACCAATGGTTGGCGAGAAAATGATACCCTTTCACCTCGTAGTGACAACAATGCTTGAATCCTTTGTCCGTCAAGGGGATTCCCCAGATACGCTTCCACTGCCGAGGCATGTCACGGCAGAGCATCTTCGTCTTCGCAACCTCCGAACTCTTATACACCGCCAAGGACTTGTCGTTCACGTCAAAGTAGTCGTGATTGCCGGTGACGAAAAGCTTGGCAACCTTCTTCCCGTTCGGGAGCGAATCCTTCGGGAACACCCGGTCCCAGACCACACGCGAAAGTTCCATCTCACGGATGTGCCCCCGATGCGCCCAGTCGCCACAGTGCACAACCGCATCGACATTCGCATCGCGAAAGCATTTCAGCGCCTGTTCGAAACCTTCTCCGTTCAAACGCCCGGAGAACCCCCTCCCGCGGAAGGACATCATAATATGCGTATCGCTGACTGCGCCGAAAACGAGTTTGGGGACTTCGTTCGTCGCCGGCCCTACAACAGCCTGCACGAACGAAGCGCCCCAAATGGCCAGCGCCAACACGAACGCCTTCAACGAGTCAGCAAAAGGCCGTCTCATTTCCCTCTCACTTTATTCAGTTCATTTTCCCGCATCAGCGGAGGAAGATTACGAGACCTTCCGGAACCACCTTCGCCGCGCCGGCGGAGATGCTCAGACGGTAGCCCGTCCCCTTGAGATTGCTCGCCGGCTTGCCGGTGACTCCTCCAGTGGTAGATGTCGCAAAGGTCCACGCCCCCGTCAACACCTTCGGATTCGTGACCTCGACCGTCGCCGCCGACAGATCAAGCGCACCCGCGCAGGCGAGATGGTCGCCGACGTCGAGACGGATCACGCCCGTCACGCGCGCATCCGCATCGAGCGTGAGTTCGCCGACCGAACCTTCCCCGCCCGGCGTGAGCCGGCCGTCCACCACGAGCGTGCCGTTGCGCACCGTGCCTTCGCCTGTCACCGCATACTGCGTCACTTCGCCGCCCTGCAGGTCGACCACCGCACCCGAGGCAACTTCCAGTTCGGTCGCTTCGCCACCGATCAGCGCACCCGGCACGAGCCGCGGCAACCGATCTGCACCCAGCTGCACGTTGATGCGCTGCTGGTTCTCGCTCAACGCCGCATTCCAGACACGCAGTTCATCGTAGCTCGCGTGTTCATCGACATCACCCCAGAACCCAGTCGCCGTATTGAGCCGCGCCACATTCTGCACAAGATTGGCCAACGTCTGGGTGGTGTCGAAGGTGGCGATTCCGCCAACCTTTTCGCCGGTCACCGAATTCCAGACGCGCATCTCCGCATGCATACCGCCGCCCTCCTTCGGCGTGAACGTCACCATCGTGCAGCACGGCACATTGAGCGGTAACGTGCCCGCCCCAGCGACGTTGCCCGAGTTGTTGCCATTCGCGCAGAAGCCAAATGACGTGGGGCCATTGGCCTTGCTGGTGGAATACGTGGTGACGATGAAGTTGCCCGAGTTGTTTCCAATCACGAGTTGCTTCGCCCACTGGGAAAGCGCTCGGACCGTGCCCCAGAGTTCAATCGTCACCGGACCCGTCGTCGGCAGGACGTTCGAGCCGAGTTCAATGTACGACGCGCCCTTACCGCCGCCCGCGCAGGAAAGCTGACCCGGCAGCTGCGACGTGGCCTTGACAGTCGCCAGCTTGCCGCCGATGGCATCACGCAAGGTGTTGTTGAAGGTCCAGCGATGCACAAGGTAGTTGTTCGCCAAAAGTTCGTCGGACGGATTTTCAGGATACACGTTGTCCTCGGCAACCGACGGCATCGACGTGTCGGCGAAGACTTCATCCGGGCCCTTCCGCACATGCGCCAGCATTTCGCTTTCGCTCAACGCCGCGTTCCACACGCGCACTTCGTCGAATGCCGCGTTCGCCACCTTGTCGTTCCACCACGCCCAGCCGAGCCAGGCACCCGCCTGGTTGAGGCTGGACAAATCGCCTGCAATCTTCTGCGAGAAACAGCCGAGCCGCTTGCCGGTCAACACGTCGATTGCGAAAGCGGAAAGCAGCATACCCCCTTCGACCGGTGTGAATCGAAACACGTAATAGTACGGATTGCCGTCCTTAAAGTAGCCCGTTCCCGTCGTATTGGGGATGTTGGCACTGCCATGGGTGAGTGCAACACTCGTTCCATTGCCTCCACCGGAACTACAGTCGTTGAATGTGACAAGGAAACATTCGGTCTGGTGCGCACCAACGGAAAACATCTTCTCCCATGACTGGTGACTGCGGAGCGTGGTCCAGATTTCCACCGTGACAGGCCCCGTCTTCGGCAGGATGTTCGCCCCGAGGCCGATCATGTCCTTGCCGGCGCCGCCGGCCAGCGACACCGCCTTGCCATCAATATAGGTGGCCGTCGCACTGGAAAGCACAGGCGCCGTACCGGCACTCGCGGTAACCGTTCCCTTCGGCGTGTAGACGGCCGCGTCGCTCTCGCCCACGCTGTCCTCGAGCGAACCGTTGAAACTCCAACGGTGCACCAGCTGCGATGCCTTCGCCGTGCCGCGCAGGCCGAGCGTGCCTTCCGCCACTTTCACCTTTGCCGCCTCGGGCAAAGAACCGAGGTTGAGTGCACCCGATCCCTTCTTCACGATCGTACCCACTGTGGCGCCGCCGAGGCCGAGTCCCTCGGTGTAGACATCTACCGCGCCCGTATCGAGCGTGGCGCCGGCCGGACCCACATCGAAGTTTCCGGCAAGACCGCGCATCCAGTCGTAGACCGCGCCCGTTTCCGCGCACACGCCCAGCGTGCCGCCGTTGACGTAGAGCGTGGGATTGTTCGTGCTCCAGCCGTGGATGAACGCATTGGCCTTGAGCGTGCCGCCTTCCGTCACCGACACCGTGCCGTTCGCATTGTACGCGACCGACCCGGCGTTTCCGCCAATGAAGAGATTGTTGACGGTCATCACCGCATCGCCGCTGATATTGATGGTACCGTTGCCGACTTCGCCTACAATCACGCCATAGACCTTCGCATCGTAGGTGCCACCCGTCATGTTGATGACACCCGAGACGCCTGCCCAGCGTCCAACGCTCGTCCAGCCGCTCGTCTCCACGACTGTACCGCCGCTCTGTTCGAGGCGACCGTTGGAATACACGCCCACCTGAATGTTACCCTTGTACGTCAGTGTGCCGTTGGAGAGGTTGTACACGCTCTCGCCCGACAGGGCCTCGCCCTTCGCGGGCGCCGTGTACTGGCCAATATAGCTTTCCTTGTTCGCAACGACGTCGCCACCCGTCTGGTTGACCGTGCCACGACCCTTCGAACCACCCACCGCATAGTAGCCGGTTGAAACATCGCCGTCCGACAAATTGAAGGTTCCCACCGAACCAACATTGTTTCCAACCATAAAGCGGCAGTCGCTCTTCGTGGTGAGCGTGCCGTTGGACATGTTGACCGTCGCGTTCGCCCCGTTGCAGCCGGCGTAGAACCAGCCGGCCGCCAAAGTGGTCGCCGTGTTGTTCGTGAGCCACAACGTCGCCCCGGACGAAGTGATGATATCATAGGTCGTCGTTGCCGGTGCCTTGACATCCACCACGCCACCATTGAATTCGAGATAGAGGTAGTTCGGCGTCGCGCTCTGCACGACATCACCCGCAAGGGTGAGCGAACCGGTTCCCGTTTTGTATAGGCGGGTGTTGCCGCCCTGCGGCGCGATTTCGCCGTTCAGCACGACCTTCCCCGCGCCAGGCGTATCGATCGTGACGTTGCCGCTCGTCACGGTGATCGGGTTCTCAAAGGTAAGCGTGGTATTCGCTGCGGCGTTGAGCTGCACTGTCCTTGCCGCCAGCGGCTCGGTGCCAACAACGAAGGGCGTGTCGGCGGAGCCGATCGACACCGAAATGTCCTCGTCTCCGTCAACCGTCGCAAAACCGAAGAGCGACGTATTGCTGTCCGCCGAAATTTCGCCTGCACCCGTACCAACCGTGAGCGTGACATCCTCCCGCGGCGCCCAAATACCACCCGAACCTGAGTAACGGATGGCCGAATCGGCTGGCAGACCTTCGCCGCGCTTCGCATCCAGCGTGCCCGCCCAGATGCGAGTGAATCCGCCCCACGCGTTTTCGCCCGTGAGCGAGAGAATGCCCGTGCCCATCTTAGAAAACTCGGCGTTGCCGTTGAGCACGATGTCATTGGTCTTGGAAATATTCTTCGAGACCGAATCGATACCGAGGCCTGCATCTGTCGATGCGGCGACATTCGCCAACACCTGATTGAGGTCGGCATCCGCCATCTGGCCGTCGACGATCACGCTCGCACCCGGCGAGACGGACAGCTTGTCCGCGCCGAAGGACGGCAGTGCCCCGAGGCCCACCAACGACAGATAGCCGTCCTCGACCCGTAACTTGCCCTTGAAAGTCTGCTCGTTGAAGAGATAGGCAACACCATCGCCTGTCTTCACCAGATCGCCTGTCGTCGCATCCGGCGCCGCCGCAAACGGCACCCGCACGGCGGCACGAATACCCCCGGGGATGTCCAGAGTTGCGCCGTTGTTGCCCACATACAGATGGTCGACGCCGGTAACGAACGGATCGTTCTTCGCGCTCGGACGCGCCACAAGCCTACCGCCGTCGAGCAGGATCTGTCCGTTGGTGCCCGTCGTCGTGTTCTGCTTTTCGATGTAGTCGACACTCACTTTGCCGCCATTGGCGATTTCCACCTTCGACTTGCCGTTGATCGAGAGGCGCTTCGCCTCCAATTCGCCAGTTCCGGACACCTTGACTGTCGCTTCGCCGTACTCGCCGGCAATGAAACCCCAGGTCAGAAACGACGCCGAGCCGGCGTTGACCTCGTAACTGCCGGTCGAACCGGTCCAGCGACCGGGAATGAACCAACCGCCACCAATCACCTTGCCACCGGTCTGGATGAGTTCACCATGGCCGTAGGTTCCCACATGGCCGGTCTGAGCGAGAATGAGCTCGCCGCCCGAGAGCTCGTAACGACCGTGGCTGTTGCCGATGTAACCAATGGAGAATTCAGGATCGGCCTTCGTCACGGTCGCCAAAGTGCCTCCTGTCTGCACGACCACCACCGTCGAATTGCTGGCCGTGCCCATAAAGAAGTAGTTCGGCCTGAGCGTGCCGCTCTGAAGGTCGAGCCGCGCTGCGTCCGTAACGTCCTTCTGATAGCCGAGTTCAAGACGCGCAACAGACTGGGTGGTCGCCGCATCGGCGGCGAACGTCAGCTGCGCGCCGCCCGCCACCTGCACCGTATTGGTGGCGTCAGGCAGTTTGCCCGCATCCCACGCCGTCGGATCCATCCAGGCCCCCGTGCCGGAGAAGAACTCTGTCACGGCGAATCCCGACACCGTGGACAAGGCGACACCCAAACCAAAAAACATTTTCAACTTCATTGCATTTCTCCCATTGCGAGTATTATCTTCCATCTCGGCCTCATTGTCAATAGACCGCCTCATTTCTTCGCCTTGAATGCCTTGCGGACTTCCTCGACGACCAGTTTCGGACGCCGGTAAAGGTCATAGAGACCACCCGTGTTGATTCCGTACGAGCGCATGATCATTCCCGGCGTACGACGCGTGTAGGTCTTTGCGTCGGTGAACTGCCAGATGGCGATACCCGAAATTTCAGGATTGGCAAAGATCTCCTCCAGCATCAATCGCTCGTACTCGGCCTGGAAGTCCTCGGAGTACTGCGACTTGCCGCGCGGATCGCGCGCGCCATAGTCGGCCTTCACGCCCGTCTCGCTGACGATGATCGGACGCTTGTCTTTGTAGACCGAACGAAACCGCTTGACGACCTCGTCATGGCACCGGCGGATGTTCGCGCGCAGTTCCTCGGTGGAGCCAGTTGACAGCTGATGGGAATACCATCCCGGATAGACGTTGTACGCGATCAAATCGGTATTCGCGTGCGAGATGTCGTCCTTCCAGTGGCTGCAGGCAAAGGTGACGAGATGTCCGGAGTCCTCGGCGCGGATGGTCTGGATGAGACGGTCGACAAGCTTCTTGCACCCCGGACGTCCCGACTGCGGTTCGTTGAGGAAGGCGCTGATGATCACCGACGGATGGTTGATGGAATTGCGCACCATCAGCCGCGTCTGATATTCTTGCAGGCCGCAGAAATCGGGATCGTCAAACTGTTTGGGGCCATTCCCCCATCCCAGCGACTCCTCCCACACGAGTACACCCAGTTCGTCGCAGAGCGTCAGGAAGTCGTCATTCTGCGCATAGTGGCTGCCACGGACGAAATTCCCCCCGAGGTCCTTGAGGTTCCGGATGTCTTCGTACATCAACTGCTGCGGCGTCGTCACCCCGAATTCGTAGTGCGACTCGTGGCGGTTGACACCCTTCAAATAGACCTTCTGTCCATTGAGCGTAATCATGCCATCGGCGGTGCCGACCTGACGAACACCGAAGCGCGCCGTCGCCGAACCGAGTTCAGCGCTCCGCACATCCACCGTATGGAGATTGGGCTTTTCGGGACTCCAGAGCCTGACCCCGGGAACCTTCACCGTCGCGCGACGCGCCTTGAAGGCGACGGTTTGCGGCTGGCCTCTGTCGAAGGTAACTTCAGCGGTGAAGTCCGCCGGTCCCCGCTGGGCAAATACGGCCTCCAGCTCGATTGTTCCCGTCTGATAGTCGCGCGTACGGACCAACACGCGGCGTAATTCCGATTCCCGGTTCTGCACGTCGAGCCAGATGCCGCGGTGGAAACCGCCGAAGGCATAGAAGTCGTAGAAATCCCAGAAGAGCTTCACCTTCTTGTTGTCCACGATCGAGTCCACGGCGGCGACAAGTTCGTGGTCGCCCGCAGCCAGCGGACCCGTCGCAAACTCGAAACGTCCCCAAGGGAGACGACTGATGCCGATCTCGCGTCCGTCAAGCCAGTATTTCGAACGCACACTTGCGCCGTCGACAACGAGGAAGCCTCCCGGCGCCGCCTGCGCAAGCGTGAAGCGGCGACGATAGCATCCCGTGCCACGCTGATTGTAGTAATGCGACATCGCATCCCAGGCACCGGGCACGATCATCTTGTCAGTGGGTTGGAAGTCGGGCAGAACGAGCGACTCAAGCGATCGGTTCCGTTCAAACCGAAAGTCCCAAATGCCGTTCAACTCGATCTTCTCCATCCCCGCAACCGATAGTCCCGCGAACGCAAGAATCCCCACAACAACATTGTAGTAGGCCCGGCGGAGGAGGTTCTTCCTCCGCGCAAGCGCAAAGTCCGTGACGCCGTACATGATCTTCTTATGTCTCTCCATGCTGATTAAACCAAATTCTCCGCACATTCTCTCATTCTCTCATTCAAACATTCGAACATTCGAACATTAAAACATTCAAACATTCGAACATTACCGAATGAAGAGGACGGTGCTACCAGTGTAGCGCAGCACGCCGTCAGTCATTATCCAGGTCGAACGTCCTGCCTTGAACATGCCGTTCGGTAGATAGAAGTAAAGGTAGTCATTCTCGGCAATGCCTACACCCGCATAGGTGTAGACAGGTCCGTTGTCCTTGTATTCGAGACGAACGTTCGTCGGATCGGCAAATGACGTCTTCTTGAACACGGCTTGCCACACGCGGTTGCTATTCCCATCCTGCGGATTGATCTGAATGCCATTCGGCACGTAAACGCAACCACCCGTGATTTCGACCTTCTTGAGATTGACCGGCGTCGTCCCCGTCTCCTCGCCGCCAATGGACCACATCGAACCCGTCGCCTCCAACGTACCGCCAGAAATCTTCACCGTGGTGTCGTAGGACAGGAAGTTCTGATTGCCGGGTTCGCGTCCGCCACCGCCGATACCCACATGTTTACCGCGGGCGACAACCGAGCCTCCGGTCTGTTCGTACGAAACGAGATATCCTGCCTTGCCGCCGTCGTGGCGGCAACCACCGCCGCCAATCGCAGCGCCCACATAGTTGTACACCGGCGCGGCCGTCGAATCGGCCACGAGCGTGCCGCCGGTGATCTTCACCGGACCGCACCAACCGCCTTCGTACGCACCTTGCGAACCACCGCCGCCACCACCCACGCCCGTCGCGCCGATAGCCGTCACCGAGCCGCCGGTCTGGACATAGCTCTTGAGCGAACCGCCCTTGCCCTTCCAGGCCATCGCACCACCGATGCCGGCGCCTTGATTGCCACCTGCAATGGCCGTCACCGTTCCGCCGTTGATCACGAATTCACCCGTCGTGCGGTCCTCTCCGCCGTCGCTCACGCCGGTCCCGATGCCGGCGGCCTGATTGCCACCATTGGCGATGATCGTACCACCGTTGATCGTGATGTTGCCACAACTCTGGGCTCCACCGGAACCGATTGCCGCCGCATGGTTGCCGCCGGCCGTCGTGATCGTGCCTTCGCCGTCAAGGGTCAACGAAGATCCAGCCGGAACGGTCAACGCCGCACTGTTTGCGCCAGTGGCCGTCAACGCGTTCTCGCCCTTGACCATCACCTTTGCTAGAAGGCTGGTCCCGTCGGAGTTGTACGGACAGCTCGCCTTGATCACACAATTCGAGAACGTAAAACCAACGGAGACCGACTTGTCGTTGACGCGGATGTCGCGCGCGGTTTCCGCACCTTCCGACGTCAGAATCGCATTCTGGCTTGCTTTGCAGAGGCGCACGTTGCGTTGACGAAGGTCATGGACCATAGGTTCTGCCGCCGTCGAAACATCGTACTCCGTCAGACCGTCGCCGTAGGGGTATTTGCCCGCCGGCAACCAGACATGGGCGAATCCATCGCCATTCGCCGTGGTCGTTCCACCCGGCGCGTATTCAACCGAATAGGGATAGTCAAGCTTCGCCACCAAACTCGTGACCGCCCCCCAAGAGGCAACGACATTCGCATCGTACACCGGTCGGTCGCCATTGTCCACCCCATTCACCGGCCGGATCTGCATCGGCGAACTGGCATAGATATTGCCGCCGGTGATCTCGATGCGGCCAAGATTCAATGCCGTCGCCGTGGCCGCCTCGGGTCCGCCGATTCCATACTTGGACGCCGTCAGATTCACCAATCCTCCTGATATCTTCACGATCCCAGTTCCCGCCACCGAAAAATTCTTCGAATTCTTGCCGCGTCCGGACCCAATGGCGACCTCGCTACTCTTGCACGTGACCTGTCCGCCGGTGATTTCAATTCGGCCCACCTGGCCATTGCCGCCATCCGCATTGCGGCTGCCGCCCGTACCGATGGCGGGATTGTACGAATTTTCCGTCACATTGGACGCATCCGCCGTGATCGTGCCGCCTGAAATGAGAATCGTGCCCACATCGCCGCCCTTGCAGACCGCGCCACCGCCGCCTGCCCCCGTGCCAATCGCCGCGCCACCCTTGCCGGTCGCCGTCAACGACCCGCCCGTCATCTCAAAATAGACGAGGCGTCCGCTCGCTCTGTTCCACGGGCTGCCCGAACCGATGCCCGCACCATAGCTCGTCGCTTCGGCCACCACGGTTCCACCTGTGATCTTCACATACGTGCAGTCACCGCTGTTCTGGTTGTCTTCACAGCCAACGCCGATGGCGGCTCCCTGCTGTCCGCCAGTCGCCTTGAGCGTACCGGCATTGATCGTGATGTGTCCGCTCGACTGGCGCGCGGCACCACCCAGGCCTGCCGCCTTGTACTGCGCCACCGCCTGGATCGTCGTGTTGGTGGCATCCATCACAAAGGACGCGCTACCCGGCACGGCGATGCCTGCGCCACCGGTGCCGCTGCCCAACTTTGTGCCACCGGTTGCCGTGAACGTGCCGCTGCCTGCCAGAAAATGAAGCGACGCACCGTTTTCATTCAACGCCACCGCTGCAAGTCCAGGATTCGCCGTCAGCGTCGTCGTACCGAGATTGTCGGCCGTGACTTGCGCCCCTGCACCGATGACCACCGGCGCCGAATTTGCCGGCGTGGTGATCGTGCATCCTCCGAAGCGAAGATGTACGGACGCGTTTGCAGGCACCGTCACCGGTTGCGTGCCACTGCCGTAGAGGTGGTACTTCTTTCCGCTCTCGCAGGTTAAAGCTCCTGATCCCACATTGTAGTAGATCCAATCGTCGGCAACCGCCACCTTCAAGGCAAGCCGGTTCTCTTCGCGGACGATTTCGGCAACAAACGTGTCCAGGAGATTCGTCACCGTCACCGGGAAATCATCCTGTTCCACACCCTCGGCAAGCGTTCCCCAGGAGAGGAGCGGATAGACTCCGGGCTGGACAATCGAGGCCGCATCCACTGTCACCGGCACCTGCGACAATCCTTCACCGAAGGCCAGCGTCCCAGTCACCGTGAACGGCACCACCGTCGTGTCGAGTTTTTCAAATGTCAACGACGTACCCGCTGCAAACGTCACATCGCCGCGCGACTGCGTGCGGTATTGCGAGGGCGAACCCGCCCGCAATGCGCCGGAAGCGGTGACCGCCGTGGGAATCGCCCACTTCGCCGCCAGGTAATTCTCGACTTCCACGCATTGATCGAAAGTGAGCTCATTCGCGAAGGCCAGGAACTCGCACACCTTCTTGCCGCCGCTGCAAGTCGTTTCCGTGCCCGAGATCTTGTTCGCACGGTCCGTACCGAAGTTGGCGATCGTACCGCTGGCCGTTCCCTTCAGGTAGCGAATGGAGATGAGACGTCGACCTGCGGGAATGACCGTTTTCGTGGCATCGACGCGTACACAGTTGTCGTACACGCCCACCGTCGTCCGTCCGATGTTGCCCGACGAGGTACTGGCATATTCGCCGTTCGCCCCGCGCGCGAAGTCGGCAGAACTCGACGCGCCGATCAGAAAGACGCCCGGCGAAGCTTCAAGCGCCTCCACAAGGAAGAGCGTGTGGTTCGATCCGATCTGGGTAAACGCATAGTCGATGTTGCTGCCCACCGCGCCAAGGTCGAGCGCCGGCAAACCATCGAGCGTCACGATTTGACCGAAGCAATCTGCCGTTTTCACATTGGCGTTGCTCTTGCCCACGCGGTCGATCGCCGTGAGCACATGTCCCGCATCGTCCGTCGTGTAGTAGGCAGGATCCGAGAAGTCATACCACCGCACGGCACTCGCACACACCGACGGCTCACCC
>JAKSOY010000130.1 GCA_024405255.1 Kiritimatiellia bacterium | reverse complement strand
CGTCCGCGGGCGGGGCGAGGGCGTGGCCGGCGGCGAGGAGGCGTTTCTGGATTTTTCGGTTCATCGGGTACAAGTATAGCAAAGCGGGCGGGGCGGTTCAAGGGAAAAATTGATTTTGTTTGCGGAATAGCCAATGTACTTTTTTTTGGGGGGGCGAAAACCGGAAGGATGCTGTCCTCGCTGATCCGCTTCACCCCCGTGACAGAGGTGGCATTGAACCATTCGAACATTCCAACATTCGAACATTGGATTTTGAATGGCAATCGGCATCGGCCAACCTCTCATTCCCTCGTGACTCCGTGCTTGCGCCGCAGGCCGAGAGAAGTCAAACCACGGAATACGCGGAAACCGGCTCCGCCGGACACGGAAAGCGATTGGGGAAAATACGCTTCGCACCTCCATCGGTCCTTCTTCCCAATATAATGTGGGAGGATTGTCAGTGCCAGGTCCGAAGGGTGATTTTTCAAACTGCCTTCCGTGTCCCGCGAAGCGGGTTTCAGCGTATTCGGTGGTGGAAAACTCAGATACGCCCAAACCAAACAACATCATTTCTCAAAAACATTCCAAGCTGGATCAACTGGACAAAGGTTGTCAATCGTCTTTCCCATTCCACCCGTATTCGCATTATGCGCCAAAACTTTATGGACCACGAAAATTGGGAGCATATCTTGGATCATACGAATATATATAAACGCAATCATCGAAGCTGTCCTCAAATATTATTCTCCCCTTTACTGCATGAAATGAATCCGGTTCAATGCGGACGATCTTCCTGCGATAGGTTGCGACAATATTCTCGTCCGTTTTAACTTGCAGAGCCCCGCACAGCTTCTTTGCAACATCAAAAGGTACGGATTCCCAAGGTTGTGACGAAGCTTGCCAATCCTCAAAATCCGGCACGACCCGTTTCACACGCTCAACATCAATGCAGACTAGGCATTTAGGTCTCAATGAAATTTTATAATCAATACACCAACAGACCACACCCAAAGCAACAACAAGAAGGATCACCACACCACCCATAACCACATTCCTAATCATTATTCTACCTCGATTCTTTTGACAGAGCGTTGGCTTCTAGCATCAGACCATTGCTTACACCAGGCATGGAATTAACTCATAGGCATTCCGGGTCGTTCACGACTTTGGGAACAACACCTTCGTCCCGAACAGGCTTACCATTTCTTATAAAGTATTCTAATTCTAAATAGTCAAGGACAAGGTGAGGGAACAGTCCCCGAAGCATTCATAAATGTTCATTGCTTTGAATGGGATCAGTCACACGACCGATGTCAGCGTTCTGTTTCTATCACGACCTTGGTTTTGTTCCCTTCGCCGAACCAACTGTCCGTATCCAACCTGGGGCCAAGAAAACGAATTCGTTTCAGTGCGGGACAATCAGCAAAGAGTCCACTGTCGACTTTTTTGACGCCCCCTAAAAATACGGCCTCCTTCAATTTCTCGCATCCCTTGAACGCCAACGCGTCAATGCGTTCTAGCCCTGCAGGCAATACGATTTTCTCAAGGTTCGCACACTCGTAAAAGGCACATTGGCCCAATTTCTTCAATCCCGACGGCAATCGAACGGATCGAAGGTTCACGTTACTATAAAAGGCCCGATGCTCGATATTCGTGACACCTTCAGGAATTTCCAAGGAGGTCAATCCTTCGCAATAACGAAATGCGTCAGAACCGATCTCCCGCAAATTTGGCCCAAACCGTAACTCTCGCAGTCTGGAACATTCTGCAAATGCCGTGTCTCCAATACGTTGGATCTCCGCAGGAACAATGACACGCTCAAGTGTTGGCGGACAGCGAAGCAACGTGTTACCGTGTTTAGAGCACAACACGCCATTCGTCACGTAAAGAACAGGATTGTCCCTCTCCACCACAAACCGTCGGACTTTTTCTGTTTGCCAAAATGATTTGCGAAGCACATTGGTCACAGTATGTGTAAAAACGATTTCCTCTGTTCCGTCACAGTTGCAGAACGCCCATCCGGAAATCCATTCTACCCCCTCTGGAACAACATAGCGGGGACTTTTGGGGACTGCAACAACCAATGTTTTTGTACCGATGTCAATTAGGCTTCCTTCAATCGACGAAAATGATTCGTTGCCTGCAGCAACAGATATTTCCTGTAATGACGAACAACCACAAAATAGGTGACGACCTGCGGATCTGAAGGTCGAGGGCAAATGAACCCTGCGAAGTGTTCTGCATCCTTGGAAGGCAGATTCCTCAATGCCGACAACACCCTCAGGAAGTTCAATCAAGCCAAGTGAACTGCAATCCAAGAACGCGCCGATACCGACATTCGTGACAGACGAGGTGATTTCTATATGTTTAAGCGATATGCAATTCGCGAACATATAGTGCGAGATGTTTCTTATGCCCCGAGACAATTTCACACGTTCAAGTTTTGTACAATTGCAAAATGCTCCAAGTTGGACGTTGCTGATTCCATCGGGCAATTCGACCTCCCGAAGCGAAACACACCCTCTGAATGCTTCCGGGTAAATTTCGGACACAGACTCTGGAATATCGATTTTCGACAAAGATCGACAACCAGCAAATGCCCCATACCAGATATTCTTCACCTTCCCACGGAACCGTACCTCTTTAAGTTTTTGACAATTAAAGAACACATTCGGACGAATCGACTTCACTGCCGGCGGTATGACAACCGTCCCAAGATTCAGGCATCCCATAAACGCACGGCCATCGATTCTCCTGACGGAGTCTGGAAAAGAAACGCGTTTCAACCCAACACAATCTCGAAACGCATCGGTAGATATAATTTCCACATGTTTCCCGACAACAACCTCTTCAAGATTCGAACAACCGAAGAATGCCCCATGCGAAATTCCGACGATCTTCTTTCCGTTGAACGTATCGGGCAGCACGATTCTCCTTGGCAGATTCGTCCATTCAAGACGCTCGCCGGCGGAAGCCTGTTCGATGAAACATCCAGACTCATACTCCACAACCTGAAACATCCTCCCGTCTAGGCCATCAGGAGAAGGTGACGCGCCTGCAATGAACGTGGCACACAAAATCGCATACGTAATTCTGCAGGCATTCAGAAGCCTTACGATTCGTTTCATTTGCAGTCCTCTTTCAAACATGGTGCAGCATTTCATTAAAAAAAACTTCAAGCCCTTTTCATACCAACAAAGCGCTCATTAAAGACAAAATACTAATGATCCAATCGATGAAGATTCCCCTCTAACCGCCACTGTCCATCTTCATAGATCTCCACCAAAACATCCGGGACGCCTGTGCGGACAAAATTCTCGATACTATCAACGCCTTGCATGACACTCTTTATCGGAATCCATCTACTTGAATCACTTCCAGCATATGGTATCTGTGCGAAACCTGGCACAACGGAAGGCGAAATTCTAATCGTCGATTTTGAAAACATAGTCACATGTCGAAAATAATCATACTGTTCACTCGTCCCCATATAGTACACGGCATTTATCGTTTGTGTCTCATGTCGCTCCACCTCTTTCATAAATGAATCAAAGTCCATCGTAGTGGCACATCCTGAAAGCAAGAGAAACATCAATATGTCATACGTTTTCATTTTACCCCCTTAATTTCCAAACTCGAGACTCCATTATTTGATTCATTTTTCAATGATCGAACATCCTCGATTCCATTTGTCTGTTGAAGAACCACTGGTTGCCATTTAGATTTCATGGATTCAACTTTAATCGGAAGAATAGGGCAGGAGTACTCCGACAGTATTTTTTCAGGTTGGAAAAACTCAATCGGAACCGTTTTCCCATAACGAAAAAAGAAAACTAAATCAAGACATGCCGTGCCCCAATTCGGCTTGACAAGGATCCATTCCCCTTCTTTTACCGGATATGGAAGTCTTGCATGTTCGGGGACTATTCGGGGACAGACACGAACCGTACGTTTCGAGAACATTGTCTGATGCCTAAAATAGTCACCGTCTTCTTTTGTACCCAAATACCACACCGAATTAAGGGTTAGGGAATCATCACAAGACACCTCGTCAACAAACTCCTGAGCAGTCCGAGTTGCAATACATCCAGCACATACAACGGAAACAAAAAAGCTGAAAATTGTCTTCATTTCTCGATCATAACTTCTAAAGTGGTTGAAACGGAGCAAGATGATATTCGCCAATTTCCCATAATCGTCTCCACGAGGATATTTTTACTTTAAAACACTAGCATTCCATTCGTGACTTGAGGGATACAGTTTAATGTTGCTTTTCGGGAAGGTTTCGGGCAACCTACCCGATTGTGAAAAAAGCCAACCCGAAAGCAACGAAGACAGTATACCCCATTATCTGTCAGATCGTCAACACCATTCCAGCACAATTTGATTCGTTACGGCGGGGGCGTAACGCTCGCTAATTCATTGTCCTGACGTTACGGCGGTTGATTGGCAGACTCGGGCTGCGCCGCAATGCCAGGCCCGTGGACAATCTCTTTGCGGCGCGGCCGGAGTCCGCGCCCTACCCGCGCTCCGGCGAGGAACGCCGGAAGAATGCACCGGCGACTGCGAAGGCGCTTACCACGTTGAGGGAATTCTTCTGTCCGTGTGAACGGATCTCCAGCACTTCGTCGGCCATCGCGACGACGTCGGGGTCGAGGCCGAACCGTTCGTTGCCCAGCAGCACGGCGCACGGATAGACGATTTCCGCGTGCGCGAGGTCTGTGGCGCCGTCGACCGTTTCGAGCGCATAGATGCGGCGTCCTTCGGACCGCAACCGGTCGATCACGTCGCGCACGTCGTCCGCATGCTCCCACGGGGTCGACTCGTCGGACCCCAGCGCCGTCTTCTTGACCTGCGCATTCTCGGGCGTGGGCGAATAGCCACAGAGGATCAGCCGCTCCGCACCGAAGAAGTCGGCCGTGCGGAAGATGCCGCCCATGTTGAACGCGCTGCGCACGTTGTCCGCCACGACGACGAACGGCGCCTTGTCCACATGGCCCGGTACATCGGTCGTGCGGATGCCCATTTCGGCATCGGTGATCTTCGCGCGCTTGTCGACGCGTTCAAGCGGCACGAGCGCCGCCTGGATGGACCGCGCCGTCGCCCCGGGCTGCAGCAGATGCGCAATCGCCAACAGCCGTTTCGATTCCGCCGTGCGCAGAAAATCAAAGGCGGCCGCGCGCGCTGCATCGTTGTCCGGCTGCGCGGCGGCGGCCTGTACGAGGCGATACGCCTCTTTCCACTCTTCGTTCGAAAGATCGATCATCACATGACCGCATTGTCGATGAGACGCGTCTTGCCGCAATAGACCGCAAGAAGGATCGCCACACCCGGTTCAAGTTTCTTGACGGGCTCCAGCGTCTCGCTGTCGACCGCTTCCACATAGTCGACCTTGAGGCCGGCGGCTTCAAGCTTCTTCGCGATCTTCGTCTGATAGCCCTTCCAGGCGATCGACTTCTTCGCCTTCACATCGGCCTGCGCCGCGAAGAGCGACTGCGAAAGCGCAAGCGCCCGCGTCTTCTCGTCATCCGAAAGGTACGTGTTGCGCGAGCTGCGCGCCAAGCCGCTCGGCTCGCGCACGATCGGCGCCACCAGGATGTCGAGATCGAAGTTGAGGTCGCGCACCATCCGGCGGATGATCGTCTCCTGCTGGAAGTCCTTCTGTCCAAACACCGCGAAATGCGGATGGACGAGATTGAACAGCTTCGCCACCACCGTGCACACGCCGCGGAAATGTCCCGGACGACGCGCGCCGCAGAGGCCCTTCGAAAGCTCCTCTTCGTTCACATACACCGAATGCGCCGCCAGGTACATGTTGTCCGGCGTCGGGAAGAAAATCGCCGTCGCGCCCGCCTTGCGGCACTTCGCGAGATCCGCCTTCTCGTCGCGCGGATATTTCTCGTAGTCCTCGCCCGGACAGAACTGCACCGGGTTCACAAACACGCTGACGACGATTTCGTCCGCGCCGTTCTTCTTCGCCGCCTCGATCAGCGAAAGATGGCCTTCATGCAGATAGCCCATTGTCGGCACAAGGGCGATCTTCTTGCCCGCCATCCGCTGTTCGGCACACCACTTCTGCAGTTTCTTCGGCTCTTTGAACGTCTTCATTTCTTCACTTCTTCTTTCTTCTCGACTTTACGAATGCGACTTCCCTGGGACTCGACACGTCCCCCATGGATATCGACAAAATGATTCTTCTCATTCTCATAGCGCGTCGCCACCAGCCGCGTCACGCCATCGTAGACGGCCATCGGACCCGAAAGCGAATTCAGACTGTCGAGCATCACATAGCCCTTGCCACGCTGCACCAGCGTGCACGGACCCGCCCAGAACTGCGAGGCACGGAAGAACGCCTCTCCCTTGTCCGACGGGGCGCACCAGATGCCCGCCTTCTCGCACTTCGCCGTCGAATTCCACGGCACGATCTGCGCCAGCGCGAAATCGACATGCGCACCCGGCTGCTGATCCAGCACCACGCCGCGCGTTCCCGTATCCGTGCCGTGAATCAGCACATGCGCCGAATTGGCGCCCCGGAACGCGAGGCCCTCGCGCGCCGCGTAGAGGAACGTACCGACGATGCGCTCGTTCGCGCAATTGCGGAAGACAAAGCCCTCCAAATGCTCGCGCAGCCACCCGGACTCCCAGCCGGCCACGGGGACAGGCCCCTCGGGCGGCGGCGGATTCTTCGCCACCGGGAAATGCGGCGGACGACGCAACGAATAGTGCGGATTGAACTGAAGGTCCTCGACATAGCCGTTCCGCGACTTGCCGACATAGAGCGCCCGCCGCCAGCAGCAGCCCGAAAGATACGAAACGAGATGGTCGTCGGATGGATGCGTCGCGAAATCGACGCCTTGCCAGCCGTTGCCGATGTTCACATCGCGCACCCAGCAGCCTTCGCCGAGCGAACGCACCGTCCACGGATAGGGCACCGGCGCAATCGTCGTCTGCTCCGGATACCAGAAGGCCAATCCGCGCAGCCCCGACCGCGCACCGAGCGTCACGAACGGCTCGCCCTTCTCGTCGCCTCTCCCTTGAAGCGGCATCAGAACCGATCCGCCCGAGCAGGTATGGTGCGGCACCCCGGACGCTCCGCGCAGTTCCACACCCGTCGGCACCTTGATGTTACCGCGGAATCGGTAGAATCCCGCCGGCACATAGACGGTACCGCCCTTCACCGCCGCGTCCAGCGCCTTCTGGAAGGCGGCCGCGTTATCCTCGAGCTTGGGCGAGGCCCCGAACTTCGTCACATCGTAGAGCGCCTTGCGGGCCGGACGCGGCAGATGCGGCCGTTTCCAGTCCCGACGCGGAATGAACTCGTCGCGCACGAGGGCGTGCTTGCTCGACTTCAACGGATCCTTGTCGAACTTGCATCCATAGAACTGGGCGATCGAATGGAACGCCGGACCGAATGCCACGCTCTTTTCTCCGCCCGCGAAAGACGAGTTGTAGACGGCGAGTCCCACGCCGTTCAATTCCACGAGATCGAGTCCCGTGACGCAGCGATGGAACGTGCTGTTGGCGATCACCCCGTTCGTGAGGCCTTGTTTGCCCTTGCGGAACCGCACGCCGGTCTTGTAGTTGCTCACCGTCAGGCCGCGAACGAATTCCCAGTCGCTGCGTCCGAAATCGACACCCGTTGTGTCGTGCGTGCGGAACCAGGTCGCAAGTTCGTCCCGCGTGGGCGCCCCGGTCACTCCCGCCGTGAACCAACTCCACGGCCACGGGGCCACAAGCACGTCCGTCACGCGTCCGATATCCGTCGTGGTATCAACGGAAATGCCGGTCTTGAGCGCGCACAGGTTGACGGCGCGGATCGTATGCAGTTCGTTCCATTCAGGACCGATCCGAATGCCCTGCCACGCATTGACGAACGAACAGTTCATCACCGTCTGGTTGTCGTTCGCGACGGGCGGCTGAATCGCCGTACGCACCGTCCACGGATAGGGCGTCGGATTCGCCAGCGTCTGCTCGGGGTAGTAGAAGACAAGCCCCACCAGGCCGGCGCCCGGGTTGACCGTAAAGGCCGCGGGACCGTTCTCGTCGCCCCTTCCGCCGCGAATGCGTATGACCGTCGACTGGCGGATCTGCTGCGGTTTCGTCGCGTAGTCGCCGCGCAAGGTCACCCCCACCGGCACCGTCACGGGTTTCGTCACCGTGTAGTCGCCGAGCGCAAGAAACACGGTGCCGCCGCCCATCTGGCCGACTTTGTCAAGGGCCGCCTGAATGCGGTCCGTATCGTCGGCAGCCGCACCCGCAGGTTTCAGCACGACTTCAGCCAACACGCTGTCTTCACCGCGATTCACGGGGATAACCTGCTCAACACCCCAGAGCATGCCCGCGATGAGGCACGAACCGACAAACAACAGAGAACGCATCGTGTACCTCGCTTCGACTAACGGTTTTTCTTTTTCGACTTCTTACCGGCATCGGCAGACGGCAGCTCCTTCGACAGATAGTGCCACCCGTTCACAAACTTCCCGCCCTTGAGTTCGCCGTTGACGATCGAGTAGGCGCGCGTGCTGCGGCGGATCGACTTGTTGCAGTTGCCGTCCATCGTCAGCAGGCTGCCGTCCGCATGGCGTTCCAGCACGGTGATGTAATGTCCCTGAAGGCGGATCACGTCGCCGGACCTGATCTCGGACGCGCTGTCATAGCGTTCGCCCGAATTGAAATTGTGCGCGTCGAACACATAGCCGGCAAAGTCCGTCGCAAACGCCGCACACCCGCCGTTGCCGTTCCGAATGACAATCGGATGCGTGCTGTTGTCCCAATGGCGTCCCACCCGGTAGGAGTATTCGTCGATCATCTGCGCCACGCGTGCCAGGTAGTCCTCTTCCTTGAGCGCGGGAACCTCGCGCGCCAGCACGAGCCGGCCCGCCAGCTGGTACTCGCCAACGGACGCACTACCCTTCGTCAGGCAGAGCAGGTGGTAGACCTCCTCCGAACGACTGCGCGGCCCCGCCTTCACACGGCGTTCGCCAAGCTTGATCGCCCCGTCCATGTCACGCGCGCACCCGACGAGGCACGGCTTGCCCTGGGCCTTCGCCTGATAGAGGAAATGACGCACGGCATTCGACGAAGCCACATACTCCGTCGGCGGTTTGAGCTTGAGCTGATTGAGGTCCAGCACGTCCTCGATGCGGAACCATCCCGTCAGATAGTCGCCATTGGACCCAACGGGATACGCCACGTTCACCACCTTCTTGTCGGGCGAGAACTCGAGCAGCACCAGCTGGTCTTCCGCGACATTTACGGACATCCCCTTCGTGTTGACGCGTTTCGCCTGCGAAACGAGCGGATAGATTTTCGTCGCATGCGTCTTGCTCGGCGTCGCATAGAACGACATCGGCAAATGCGCCTCGATCTGCGTCAGCAACGCCGGGGGCAAAGTCAATCCCCAGCAGGCACCCGCCAACAACACGCACGCGCAAAATGCGCCCATCTGACTGAACTTACTCATCGTTCGACCTTTCTGTGATTATCTTGAAACTAGAACTGCAACGCCACCTCGACGTCACGCGTGGTGGGTCCGATCAGCGTGACAGCCAGCACCTTCCCTCCGGCCTCGAACCGCGGCGTGGCGGTGATGTCGTCCGGCACGGTCACCTTCTGGAACAGGAATCCGGTCGGAACCGTATAGCGCACCGTCATCGGGAAGCCGCCGACCAGACGAACCGTCGTCGTTAGCCGCCCCGCGTACCAACGCTGGTCTTTCAATTCAACGCCGCCCTGGGTGACATGGCGATCGGTGGACAAGAACTGCGGATGCTCAACCGCCGGCTGCAGGGCCACCAGTCGCACCGCCCGCGCCGGTACTTGCAGCTCAAGGCGGCTCTGATTGACGCCGAGCCACGATTCGGTCCAAAACTCCCAACAAGCGAATGCGCGCGCACCCGGCTCGCCGATTTCATCCCAGTCGAAACCAACGCGCGCCGGCTGGTCCGACCAGTTGAAGAGCGCGACGACATGCCAGTCGCCGAACGGACGCCGAACGCCCAAGTTCCACACGGGGAGGTGTCCGAAGCACGGATAGAGCGCCGCCGGACGCACGTCGCAGACGGGCAGCGCCTGCTGGAGGAGGCGCACGCGCTCGGGCGCAAGTTCCGCAAGCTTGTCCCCGGCAAACATCTGCTGGCCCGGCAAGGCGACCACCGTGGTCTCGACGCGCGCCTCGTCGATCGGCAACGCCTGCTGGGAGACGAGCAGGCAGTCGGGATCCGCCCAGAAAACGACATTGTGCGCGAAAATCTGATTGATCGTGCAACGCGCCTGCAACAGGATGTTCGCCCATTTGACGGGCTGGTTCGGATGCACGATATCCGCCCCCGTACGCGACGCATCGGCGTAGGCGGCCTCCGCGCCGGTGAAGTGTCCTTGGCACGCGAGGAAGACGCGGTCGGGACCGATTCCCTTGCGGAACGCCTGCACGCAAAGTTCAAACGGATTCGAACACGACGGATCGCGGAAGCGCGCGCGGATTTCAGGCCGCTCGTAAAGATGCGCGCAATAGCCCGCATTGCGTCCGCTCATGCCGTCGATCTTGAAAAACTCGTACCCCCACTGATGCGCGGCCACATCGTGGATGTGCGTAAGATGCTCGCGTGCCGCCGCTACCGTTGGATCGAGCGTGTACTTGCCATTCCAGCAGCGGATGGGCTTGCCGTCGGCATCATGCAGAAACCAGTCCTTGTGCGCGGCGTAAAAGGCGTCGTTGCCCGTGCCGAACGGCGCGGTCCACAAACCGGGACGGAACCCCAGCTTGCGGATTTCATCGGCCAGCCATTTCATGCCCTCGGGGAACTGCGGTTCATAGACCTCGAGGTTCATGTTGTGGAAATTCGACACCGGCAGATGCGGCGAATTCCCCTGCCAGCTTTCGATCGACCAGAATTCAAGTCCAAACGGCTTCAACAGGCGCGCACCCAGACGCGCCTCGGCCAGATTTTCCTTCGACCCTGCCTGGTCGAAATACGTGTTCCAGCTCATCCAGCCCGTCGGCGGACGCGACGCACGCGTACGGTCGATCGGCCGATAATAGGGCACCCAGCGCGACTTGTAGTAGTCGCGAAGGATGTTGAACGAGAATTCGGCTTGCGCAGGATTGTCGGGCGAACCATACATCTCGAATGCACAGCGTCCGGACGCAACGGACCTGAGCTGCAGGTTCCCGGCGCCGAACTGCACGGCCTCGTCGGCCGTCGGAGAAAAGAGCGAATCGTTCAGGGACGAGGTTGCGTCGCCGCTCGCAAGCTGCAGCACGCGAGACGACGGCTCCGGACGCGTCGAACACGGGAAGGCATCCGCACGGCACTTGATTTCTCCCGAATAGCCAAGCGTGCCTTGATACGCCAGCGCCGTGCGATGGTAGACGAGAAACGACAGACGCGTCCCGTTCGTCTGGAACGACAGGTAGCCCTGAACATCCCCACGGGTATCGACCAGCGCGAGACGCTGCGGCACACCATCGCGTGCGTCGACGACGGACCACGCCTCCGTCGGATTCGCCGTCGCATTTTCCGCGTGTGCGGGACCATCGCAGGCAAGTGCGCCCGAGACTTCAAGGCCGGACGACGGATGGACAAGCCGCAGGACCTGTCCCTTCGCCGTGAACGAGACGTTCCATTCACCTGCCTTGAAAGCAGTATCCGCGTACACGGCGCAAGCCGTGCACGCGAATAGCGCGATGAGTCCGCACTTCATCGGATCTCGCCTTTCAGCTTTAGCCGCGCAGCACCGTCTCGTAGTCGAAACCGTACCGCTTGAGCTCGAGCTTCACGTCGTACTTGCCGCGGGCGAACGGCACCATCATCGGCGCCGCCTCCTGGCAGCAGGTCGTCTCGGTGGCGGGATTCCACTTGAGCGAGGCGCCGCCCTTCTTGCCGCGGCCCAGCTCCATGCACATGCGGCCGAGGCAGCAGACCGTGCTCGAGCGCTGCGCCTCTTCGGCGTTGGTGGCGGTGTAGGTCGGGTCGCCGAGGCGGATGGCCTCAAGCCAGTTCTTCCAGTGGTCGCCCGAGGTCTTGACCTTGATCTTCGGATTTTCAATCGGCGTGAGCAACTTGTTCTTCGACGCCATCAGCGGCTGCATCTTGCCATTCTGCGGCACGTCGGGGTCGCTCGGCGTGACCTTGGCGTTGCCACGCATGCAGTAGAGCCACTCGCCCTTCTCGCCAATGAACTTGATGCCCATCGGGAACTTGTTGCAGACATGCACGTCGGTCTTGCCGCCGTTGTAGGAGTAGTGGAGGTCGTAGGTGGTGTGCA
>JAKSOY010000013.1 GCA_024405255.1 Kiritimatiellia bacterium | reverse complement strand
CCTGGACGTCCTTCTTCGTACCGAGCGTCACCGTCGCGAACGACTGCGTCTCGCCACGCGAGAAGATCGCCGAACCGTGAAGGCGCGGCAGCACGCCGACCTGAGCCGCGAGCGGACGAATCTCGTGCTGCGCACGACCGTCGATGCGGAGGCCCTTCTCGAGCACGTTCTTACGCACGGTCTCGATCTCGAGGGCGTCGAAGAGATGCACGAAGCCGACGGCGTCGACTTCCGGCCACTTCTCGCTCACCTTCGCGAGCAGGTCTTCCTTGATGGCGCTGACCTTGCCCTGACGCTCGAGCTTGCCCTTGATGAGGAGCGCGGCCGCGAGAGCCTCGCCGCCTTCCTTGCGCATGAAGTCCATCTTGTCCGCAGGCTGCGGCACGTCTTCGATGACCTTGTCAGGCTTGCCGAGCGCACGACGCATCTCGATCTGGAGATCGATGATCTTCTCGACTTCCTCGTGCGCGCGCTTGAGCGCGGCCACGAAGTCTTCGTCGGTGATTTCCGCCGCGGAACCTTCCATCATCAGGAACTTGCCGCGGATACCGGCGTAGAGGAGGTCGATGTCGCTCTTGGCCTTCTGCTCATGCGTGGGGTTGATCACCCACTGGCCGTCGATGCGACCGATGCGCACGCACCCGATCGGGCCCATGAACGGAATGTCGCTGATATGGAGCGCCGCCGAGGACGCGTTCACCGCGAGGAAGTCGGCCTCACGCGTACCATCCGACTGGATGAGCGTGGAGTTGACCTGCACGTCGTTGTAGTAGCCATCCGGGAAGAGCGGACGAATCGGACGGTCGCACATGCGGGCCGTGAGAATCTCCTTCGACGTCGGACGCTGCTCGCGCTTGAAGAAACCACCCGGGAACTTGCCGGCGGCATAGAACTTCTCGCGATACTCGCACTGGAGCGGGAAGAAGTCGATGCCTTCACGCGGCGTCTCGGTATTCGTCACGGCGGTGAACACCGTCGTGTCGCCATACGAGCACGTCACCGCGCCCGCGGCCTGCAGAGCCAGCAAACCCGTCTCGAAGACGAGGTCCTGCCCCGCAATGTTAACCTTAAACTGCTTAGCACCTTGCATGGCGTTTCCTTTACACCATTAGCGGCGGAGACCGAGCTTGGCGATCAGATCCTTGTACTTCGCCTCATCCTCGCGCTTGACGTAGTCGAGGAGTTTACGGCGGTTGTTGACCATGCGCAGAAGACCATAGCGCGAGCTGTGATCCTTCTTGTTGGCCTTGAGGTGCTGCGTGAGGAGCTGAATCTTCTTCGTCAGCGTCGCGATCTGGACCTCGGAAGATCCCGTATCGCGGTCATGACGCTGGAACTCGGAACGGACGGCTGCTTTATCAATCTGGCTCATTTTTGTTCGAACTTTTTTAGGTTTTTAGTTACTGAGACCGTCCGACACCTACCCGATGCGCGCGTGCGCAAGCTCGAACATCCGCAAGAACTGGCGGACGCCCGCAACGGGGAGAGATCTCCTAAGACGGTCGCAGGAATGGGGTATATTGTACTAAAAAAGGCGCCCCCCGTCAAGGGGACGCCTTTTATTTGTTTATTGTTCGATTATTCGGATTGTTCGATTAACGCAGGTAGAGCGTCATGCCGGACGGGCGCGCGTTTGCGAGGACGATCTTGCCGTCCTTCACCCGCACGCTGAAGGCGTCGGAGTAGTCGTTGCCGTCCGCATCCGTCACCGTCGTCGCCACGGCCACGAGGTCGGCCGACGTGAGACCGGCCGGCGCGTTCGCGAGCTCATACGCCGCGTTGAGCGGACGCTTGTCGAAGTTCGCCTTCACCCGCGCGAGGCCCTTGTAGGTCTCCGCCGTGGCGTCATTGAACACCGCACAGCTCGTGAGGATGCGCCGTGCCGCCGTACCTTCCACTTCCCATGTACTCGCCGGTCCCTCGAACGCGAACGGACCTTCCAACACACCCTTGCCCTTCAACGTGCCGAAGATCGGCATCGTCACCGTGCCCGACGAGACCAGCGTCGCATTTTCGCCGACGTCGAGTTCGCGGTAGATGCCGGTACGCTCCAGCACCGAGATGTCGCCCAAGGTCGCCGCGAGCTTCAGGTTCGTCTCGTTGAACTGCTTCTCCGGCTCGTCCGGCGCAATGTAACTGAGCGTGTTGTAGTTGTTGACGCCGTTCGGGCCCCAGCCGCCGGTGTTGTCGCGCACGCGCACTTCCCAACGGTGCCAGCCCGGCGTGAGCGTCTTCTTGCCGCTGAACACCGTCGACCAGTCGGCCACATGCTTGATGACCACCTCGCCGTCGATCGTCAACATCTTGTCGTCGTCATAGCCCATCTTGAAGGTCCATTCGCCTTCCTTGCCGTCTTCGACCTTCATCCAGCCCTGGAACCGATTGGCCTTGGTTCCGAAATAGCCGAGCGTGTCGGCTGCGAGATTCGCGCCGTACTTGTGCATGTACTCGACCGACTTCATCGCCTTGATGTGCGCCCAGTTCTCGCAGGTGTCGAAGTTGGCGTTGCCGTTCTGGTAGCTCCAGATGCAGGCATTGGCGTACGGACGGATCTGCAGGTTCGTACCGTCGCCGAACGGAATGCCCGGCGCGAACTTGAGGTAGTCGACCGCCGACGTGGACGTTGTTTCGCCCACATGGAAACAGAGCGTCATCGTCTGGTCATTCAAGCTCGCACCGCTTCTGCCCCCCGAGTCGGCCGCGTAGATCGAGAACGTATGCCAGCCCTCGGCGAGCGTCGTGGACCCCGTGCCGGTCGCACACTTGGTGGTGACCGTGAACACCTTGGCGCCGTCGACGTAGATCGACACGTAATCGTCGTAGCAGCCGAGGAAGGACCACACGCCCGCCTTGTCGGCCGGCACGTAGAACTCGCCGCGGGCCATCATGCCGCTCTCGTTCGGGAACGGCTTAATCGTTGCGCCGCTTTCATCGCCCAGATTCTTGTGGAAGAACGGGAAGAAGTTCGCCGACGTGTACTCAAGGCCCCAGGTGGAACCGTTCGCACCGTCGGGGTTCGAGGTGACGACCGAGTAGAGGTACTTCTCGTCGCCGTAGTTCGCCACCTGCACGTTGACGCCGTCCGCGAGCTTGAGGCCACCGCCGAAGACGGAGACGGGCTTGAGGTCGTTGAGTCCCGTGTTCTCCACCGTCACCTTGCCGAGCATCGCGCCCTGGGCGCGGTCTTCGTAGCGGCCGCCCTGGAAGTTCGCCGCGCCCCTGATGGTCAGGTCGCTCGCGCCGGCAATCGCCGTGTGCCAGTTCACGAGGAACTCGCCGAGGTCGTAGGTCACGTGGCCGCCGAGCTTGTCGTAGCCGAAGAACATGTGGTTGCCGCAGGAGGCGCTGTAGGCGGCGGTGTTGGAGACGACGCCGTTCTGGATGTCGAAGCGCGACACGCCCGGGATCGGACGGCTCTCGCACTGGAAGCCGACGCTGCCCATTTCGAGCAACCCGCCTTCCTGGCGGAACACATGGTGTCCGTCGCCCGCACCCGTTCCGTTGCCGTAGGCGTTGTTGTTGCGAATCTGCAGACCCTTCGTACGCACCACGCCGTCACCAAAAATCGTCATTTCGGTACGCGGCGCATCGAAGGCGACGTAGATCTGGTTGTTCATCACCTCCAACTCGCCACTGACGTTAAGCTTGTGCGTCTGGGCGCTACTCGGCGTCCCGCTCCACTCACCCAGATACAAAGTCTCCGCGACAAGCTTTGCGCCCGGGTCGACAATGACGCGACCCGCCGATGGCTTACTGTTATGATGTCCAATACGCAGCAGATTGAACTTGATGTCGCTCCCCGGTTTGAGTTCCAACGTTCCCGCACGATTAGCATCCACACCCACGCGCGCTTCGCTGACAAAACCGTGGAGTTCAAGCGCCATGCCGTGTTCCGCCGTGTCGTTCGGGCCATACACAAACATCGTACCGCCCGTCTTGTTGACGTTGATCCTGCCCTTCACGTCCGCAATGCCGTTCTGCTGCGGCAGCACATCAAACGAGCCCGTAATGGTCTCGAGATTGATCTCGTTGAACGTCGGTCCCGTCGCAGACCGCGTGTAAATGCCGAAGAAGTTGTTGGAGAGATCCAGCGTGTCGAAGGTCACATTGTCATTGAGGTAGAACGTACCCGCCGAATTCGACACCGTCACGTGCTCGGCCTTCGTTCCCGTCGAGAGCCACAAGCTACCCCCCGAGACATTGAATGCACTATCACCCACGAATGTCGCGCCCGTGAACTGGTGCGTACCGGCCGTCACCGAAACGAGACCGTTATTTGTCACTGTACCCGAATAGACCATCGTCGCCGAACCCTGCATCGTCAGCGTCGCATTCTCGGGAATCGTCAACGGGCCGTTGATCGTCGTCGTGCCGCTCTGCGCGTCGATGGTACCGCCCCGTTCCGTCACGTTGAACGGAACCGTCACCGGGAACGTCGTCGAATAGCCGTGCAGGATGCCGTTGTCAAGCGTGACGCCGCCCGGAATCGAAACGGACGTCGGCGACTCGGGACGGAAAATGCCGCCATCCGACACCGTGATCGCCCCGAGGTCGATCGGCTGACTGACAATGCCGAAGATGCCCGAGGGCTCGCCCGCACCCTTGATGGTGAGCCGCTTGTCGGGGCCGAAGACGCCACCCGCGCTCGTGGACGACGTGCCCGGAAGCACACGCACATCGAAGCGGTCGGTACCGCTGACCGTCGCGTCGTCCATCAGCTCCACCCGACGGAGCAAGCAGTTCCACGTGGTGTGCAACGAACGGCCGTCCAGCGAATCGCTCACGATCGCGCCGCGTCCGTCCGGACCCTCGCCCGCAATCTGGAAGTCCTTCTTCTGCGTGATCTCGTTTCGCATGTCGGCGTTGGCCAGGGACGAGAAGTTGAGGTTGAGCTGGCCGCCGGCTTCGATCTTCACCGTACCGCCGCCCGCACTTGTGGTCGTGCCGAGCGCATCCGGGCCCGCGTCAGCGCCCAAGACCACCTTGCGGCCCGCGCCGATCACCAGGTTCTGTCCACCGAGGTTCGGTCCGTTCAGCGTCACCGTGCCGGTTCCACCGAGCGTCGTCGTGCCGATGCCCTCCAACGTGCCCGTGCCCGTGAAGGTGTAGTCCTTCGCGCCCTCCATCGTCCAGGTGCCCACCGTGAGCGAATCATTCACCGCGATCGGTCCCTGCGCCGTATCCTGGCCATCGAACCGGACGTTCTTGCCCGGCACGAAGGCCGTGACCGTCTCGCCATCGAGCCAGTTCACGATATCGGTCGACCAGGTGAGGTCCGTGCCCGTGGGGCGCCACAGCAACGCTTCGGACGCCGACTCCACGATCTTCAGGACGAGCTTGCCGTCTTCGATCGCAAGGTTCGCCGCCAGGTTCGCACCTGGCTGAATATTGGCCGTGAATGCGTCGAGGGACGAGATGTTCGAACCCGCACCGCCCTCGATCACCGTATACGTGCCTGCTCCGAGGTGCGTCGCGTTGATCGTCACCTTCACCGTGCCGTCGATTGTCACGGGACCCGTCGTCTTGAGCATCGGCGCCGTCGCACTCGGCTGGTCGGCCACGATTTCGGCGCCATCGCTGAACGTCAGCGGAATAGTACCCTCGTGCGAGCCCGCCACCGTCAACGTCTCGTCGATGCGATAGTCAATCGCCGTCCGTCCCGCCGTCGGATTCGCACCCATCCACTTCGTCGCGAGATACGCTTCGATCGCCTGGCGGTCCGCGTCGCCCAGCTCTTCGTCGAGGCAGATGAGTTCGGAAAGTTCACGTCCGCCATGGCGCTCGTACTCGCCGCAGTTGCGGTCGCAGGTGAGACGGTCGGAGTTGAGATTCGCCCGCGTCGTGCACGAATAGACGTGGCGATCGGTCGGCACGACCGTGTTCTTCGTGTCGGCGATCTTCACACCATCGCAATACCATGTGTTGTTCGGATTGGCACCGCCCGTATAAGAATACTGTCCGGCCGTACCACGATGGAAATCATACACCGAATTATCGCCGAGCCAGAAGGCATTGCAGCCGTTGTTACGAATGGACATGGCGAAGAAGGCCGTGCGGATCGTCGTCATACGCGTGTAGAGGAGGTCGATACCGCTGTTCGTCTCGCCCATCAAGAACGCGGGCACGCCGGCCGCGATACCGTAGGTGCCCCAGTTGGCACTGTGCGAGGGGACCGTATAGGCGTCCGCATGGCGGGCGAGGATGGACTTGTCCTTCCACCGAACCACCTTGTCAAATGTCCCGCCCTTGAAATCGAAGTTGTCCACATCGGACGCATCGAGCCAGATGAGCGCGCGCACTGTAAGAAAAGGTTCAATCCACCCGTCGGTCGGATAGGCCGTCACGTCGTTCACCACGATCTCGTCATCGACCTTCGCCGCCGCGAACGACGCCGCCAGGGGAATTCCCCGATGCCCGGGCTTGACCGTGATCGCCGCAGGGTCAAGCGCAGCTGCGCCCGCCCCGGTGAGCAACGTCGTCGATCCCGTGGGCAGATCGTTCGCGACGATCGTCAGCGGCCGTACAAGCGCCGCACCCGCCGAGAGCGCGAGCGGCGCACCTGATGGCAGGCACAGCTTCGGACCGTCGAAGGTGAACACGGCCGTGCTGGCGGCCGGAATCGACACGACCGCATCGCCCGTCAGTCGCACCGCACCCGTACCCGTCATGAGCGGCAGCGTCTGCATCAACGCGCGCGCCGGAAGCAACTTTGCGCTGTCCGCCACTACCGTCATCACCGTGGGCGGGTTGATCTCGCACTTGAGCTGCGAGCCCCCGGTCGGAACGAACGTTACCGTGCCCACGGGCTTGATCAGGCTCGTAGAGGCCCCCAGGTCCACGATCGTCGTGGTGAGCTGGTCGAGCGTGCCCGTGGAATTTCCCTCGGCCTCCGTGGCCGCCACGAACGCGCACATGCCCGCGCCGTTGCCGAAGCCGCGCGTGAACGCCACCTCGGCGCCCTCGCAGAAGGCGAACTGCGTCGTCTCGGCGGCGTTGCGGATTTTGAGCGGCGTATCAAAGGCGACCTTGCCCTGGAAGATGAAGCGGCAGTTGTCCTGATAGGTGTCAAAGCCGCCATTGCCGTCGCCCGCACCCGTCGCAGACGAACCGTCGTAGAAGTAGATGCGGTCCGCAGCGCCGATCGTCTGGCGCACCGTGCCGCAGTCGAAGGTACCCCACACGTGGATACGCGGCGCATTGTCGTTGTAACGCACACCGTCCGAGATGTTCGCATGGAAGGTCGCGCCCGCACGGATGTACAGGTCACCGGACATCGACTGGCTTGCAAGCGTCGGGAAGAGTTCGCCCGAAAGAACGTCGATCTTGCCGTTCACCACCCCGCTCGCGCCAGGCTGGACCGTCGTCGTTCCGACGATACGCACACGGCCCGTCGTCTTCAACGTACCGCCCGCATTCACGGTCACGGCGCCCTGCCAGACGGACACGCCGTCGGTCGCGCCTTCCAGTGTCACCGTGTCATCAGCCGCCACGGTGAGGGCCGCACCCCACCCTGCCGTCGTCGGCGTATACGTCGTACTGGCCGCCCATCCGGACGCCATCACACCGAGGCCGAAAACCCCGGCCAACCACAATTTACAATCCATCCGTTTTCTCCTTTCAAACCCAACACTTCAAGGTTGCCGACATTCTAGCAAATTTCCCAAGCCCCCGTCAACAACTTCCACTCCCCCAACCTACCTCAGGAAGATGGTGAAACCCTTGTGCACGTAGACGCCGTCTGCACGGGTCGAGAAGCTGCAGCCCGAACCCGTGAACTTAAGCGTCTGCCAGTTCGCCGGCTGGTTGAGCGGCTCCGGCGGATCGACCGTCGTATCCATCTGCGACCAGTCGATCACCTTCGTGCCGTTCGTCACCGCACGATCGCCCAAGTCGATCGAAATGCGCGCGGCATCGGCAAACGCAAGCGTCTTCTTCGTGATCGGACCCGTGATCGACCAGGCCTCGTTGAAGTCGGAGAGGTCGATCTTCGAACCGTTCGCAAGTGTGAAAGAGTTGTGGATGTAGTTGTTCGTTACCGACGGCGTGAAGCGTCCGCAGATGGTGATCGGTCTGTCCGTACCGGCCGCACCCGCCACTTCACCCTGCGGATACGGACGCGTCACCGTCCAGTCGTGCACGATTACAGACCCCCAAACCGTCAACGCCGCGGCCATGCGGAAATCGACCGTATGGCAATCGTTCACCTCAGGTTCGGTTGTCAAAGTGGAATTCCAAAAGAAATCGACCCAACCGCCCGAGACGACATCCACCGTACCGTTCTGGAACGACACCGTATTGTTCAGGTAGAGGTATTTCCCCGTCGGATTAATCGTCACCGTGAGCGTATAGCCGCCCAGATCGATCGGCTTCTCGCCCGCCGTACAGCGGAAAACCGTGTTCTCCTGAATGTTCATCGCGGAATCCGCCGTGAGCGTGATGTTGGCCGAACCTTCAGAGTTGGCACCCGTATCCGTTTGCGTGCGCGTGTTCTGATAGGTGCCGCCGTTGAGGATCGTATGGTAGACATACATCTTGTAGTTGCCGTTGATGTCGAAGACGCCCGCCGGCTGCACGGTGATCGTCGAATCCAGCGCGCCGAAGAGGCACTTGTCGCCCGCGTAGTCCTTCGTATTGTTCCCCGCCGAAGCCGGCGTCAACGTGCCTTCGCGCACCTCCGTACCGCCCGTGTAGGTTTGAGCGGTCTTGTTGACGTGGAACGTGCCCGCGCCCGTCTTCACGAGCTTGAGCGATCCTGTCAACGCAACCTGCAGGTTCTTCACGAAGGCGCCTTCGGCCACCTCCACCACGAGCTCGCCCGGATTCGCCTCGTCGATCGCCACCGAGTTCGTCACTTCGAGGATCTGCGTCCAGTCCGTCGCCGCGCTCACGGCCAGACGATGTCCCTTGAGGTCGAGCACCGTACCATTCTGGACGCGCGTGAGGTCGAGACCGCGCCAATCGCAGTTCGCCGCCAACTGCGACGGCAGCACGAGCCGGCCGCAGGTGATGACTTTGCCCGTCGTGCAGCAGTTCTCCGTACCCGTCAGGAAGATCGTGGTATCGATCGTCGGAATCACGGCAATACCCTCGTTGAAGTCGTTCGTGCAGGCCCAGTTGCCCGGATTCGTGACGAGTCCGTCGCCCGCGTCGCCCGTCCAGTACGCCGTACGCGGAATGTCCCGCGCGCCGACCTTGAGCACGAGCTGGCCCTCCTCGATCGCGAGGGTCGTTCCTTCCGGCGTGATGCCGTTGGCATTCTGGACCTCAAGGCCGATCTGCTTCATCTGCAGATCCGTCAGCGTCCCGGCCGGACCCAGCACGAACGTGCCCTGCACCGCCAGCGAATCGAGCGCCACCGCCAGCGTCCCCAATCCCGCAAAGAGATTGTTGCCGACTTCCGTCATGTCGATCTTCTCGATGAATCCTTCCGTGCCGAGCGCCATCTCCCAACGGGAGTTTTCGCCCGCGAACCGCACATCGCCCGCGAAGGCGCCGCCGCCGCGCAACGTACCGCCGAGCGCCAATGCGCCCGTACCGGTCCTCACCACCTCGCCGCTGTTCGTGACCACGCCGTTCACGGTGAGCGTGCCGGCCGCAGAAATCTCCACCTGCGCCCCCGCCTCCACCGTCACCGCGCCGGTGATCGTGTTCTCGCCCGTGCTGCTGATGCCACACGACGCATCGGCTTCGACCACAATCGGGAAATCCGCCGGCAGTACCGTCGTGGTCAGATCCGTAATGGACCCGTCCTTGCAGAGCAACCCGCCCGGCGCTTGCAGATCCAACGTATACGCCAACCCGAGACGACCGCGGTTCACGATCCGCCCCGCCGCGATCTTCGCATTGGCGAAAAGGAAACTGCCCGTATTCGTGAACTCGAACTCCCCGCCGTCGAAGAACGGCGAACCGCTCGCACTGCGGAAATCCGAACTCGGCATCGGCCGCAGGTCCATCCGTCCGCCGCCGAAGATCGTGTCGCCCGTGAGCACGATATGGCCGAACGTATCACCCCAGGAATTGCCGGTATTCAGCGAGTTGAAGATCGCGCCCCTGCCGTCCGGTCCCGCGCCGCCGACGATGAACGTCTTGTTGTGCGTGAGTTCCGCCAGCGCCAGATCGTCCTTGTTGTTCTGCTGCACGTTCGCGTCGAAGCGCGCGTCGTTGGCAATCACGACCCGCCCTTCGTCCTCCAGGCCCGTGTTGTCGAGAATCGGCTGCAGGCGGCAGACACCGTAGTTGGGAACCAACGGCGTCGTCGCCACGTTGGAATCTTGGTAGCCACTCGACATGTCGTACTTGCCTTCGAAATTCTTGTTTTGCTGATTGATATAGCACGCCCGCGTCGCATTCGCGTACACATCGGCGCCGACTTGGCGTAGCGTGAGGCACACGCATTTCGTATAGCCGCCATTGTACTTCTGCATCTGTACCGTGGCCGAATCGGACGAAGCGTCGTAGTGCCAGAAATACCCGGGGAAGGGATCGAGTCCACCCGAAACCGAATTACCAGTCAACAGTCCGCGGCACCCCTTCACCTCGGAGAGTTTCACGTGCTTCCACACGAGCGTATCCGTCGTCTGGATGACCGATGATGTGTAGTTGACCGGCCGCAGCCGCGCCACCGGATAGTTGCCATTCGCGTTGTAGGTTCCCTCGTAGTTTTCGCCGAGTTTATTCTGTTTGTTCGCATAACGGCAGTCCACCGTGCGGGCGTAGACATCGCGCCCCTTCTGTGTGAACTCGACGAGGGCGACCTTCGTGTGGCCGTCATCGTATTTCTGGAACTGAACCTTCGCCGTCGTGCCGTCATTGCTCCAGTGGAACGTGCAATGCGGCAGGTCGTTGTTCCAGGCGCCATTCTTGGTCAGAGCCGTCGCACCCGCCACATCGGCGAGCTTCGTGTTGCGCCACACGAGTACGGGATCCGCCGCGCGGTTCACGAGCGTCACGTAGGTGAAGCGCGGACCCGTGTGCGTACCGACCTTGAGCGTGCCGCCGTTGATCTGCACGCGGTCGGCCGAGCGGTCAACCCACGTGTCGGGCACGATCAGTTCATACGGACCGTCCTTCACCAGGCGGACGAAACCGGTGAGCCACCAGTTCGCACTCGCAATGGACATGTCGCCCGACGGATCCACATGCAGCTCACCCACTTCATAGGCATTCTTCGTACTGGTCACTTCGAGCGTCCCGAAGCAATACGCTGTCGTGAAATTGAACCCGTTGAGATCCAGCACCGAACCGTTGACCGGCGCGAACACGCCGCGCCAGTCGAGATCCGCCGTGAGCTGCTGGTCGCCTTCCAGCGTGATGTCCGCGCACGCGAACGGCGCCCCGTTCGTGCAGACAAAGGTATTCACGTCGCGGATCGTCACGTGCGTGAGCGCCATCGGCACGCCCGTCACGTCCTCTCCATCGGTCGTGCAGCCCCAGTTCGCGGGATCCGTCAGGTCACCGCCCCGGACGCCCTTCCACACCGCCGTCTCCACCAAACCACTCGGCACGATCTGGAGCTGCAGACGGTTCCCCGCGCCAATCGTGAGATAGCAATGCGGCACATCCTCGCCGTTCGCGTCCTTCACCACCAAGGTAACCCCCGAGAGCAGCGGCGCGGCCAACGCTCCCGCCGCACAGATGTCAAAGATCTTCCCCTGCGTCGCATCGCCCGTGAACGTGACTTCGATTCGCTTGAGGCCCGCGAGGAACTCGATATCCGTCACGCCCGTCGTATCGACCTTCGACGTGAAACCCGTATCGTCCGCCGCCATCACCCACTTGGTGTTGTTGCCGTTGAAGCGGATCTTGGCGCCCGCGAGCGAACCCGATCCCGCGAGCGTCCCCTGCAGATAGAGGATACCGTTTTGGGTCGGATTCTCCTGCCGTAACGCGCCATTCAGCAAGACTGCGCCATTCAGTACCAAATTGTAGACATTCGTGAGCGCAAGCGTCGCACCCGCATCGACGGCGAACGCGCCGTTCAGCGTACCATTGCCCATTTCAACCGAAGCGATTGCCGATCCACCCGCGTCGACCGCCACCGGCATGGTCGCCGGCAGCGTCAGATTCCAGAACTGCGTGTAGGTGCCCGGTGCCAAGTGGATACCGTTCGCCACCGTGCCGGTAAGCGTATGAGCAAGAAGCAGATAACCGTTTGTGTGGACGATCTTGTCGACGTCCAACGTCGCATTCACGATGCCGAAGCGGTCGCACGCCGTCGTGAGCGTGTAGGGGCCCTCGATCGTCGCCTGCGGCGTGAAGTTGGCCACGGCAGATGGCATTGCCGCGCGCACGTCCAGCGACCCGCCGGCCGCGAGCGTATCGCCCGTCAGGATGAGATGACCGAGGGTCGCGCCCCAGGCGTCTCCCGGCACCGAGTTCCGCAGCGCACCCGCACCGTCCGGCCCCACGCCCGCCACATAAACGGGCCGTCCATGCGTCACTTCCATCCGCTGGAGGTCTTCGGTGTTGGTTCCCTCCACGTTCACATCGAGCGCCGCCCCGTCGGCGATGCGAATCGCGCCCAGGTTCGCCGCGTCCTCCTCGCTCGCGAACGGTTCCGGGCGCAACCCCAAAATGCCGTAGTTGTTTCCAGTAATCGGAATTGCCACCTCAGAACCGGTCGCGGACGACAGATCCGTACCGATCGGATTGCTCGTGCTCACATAGCCGGCCGCCGTTGCACGCGCATACGTGACGTCGCCTTCCTGCTTGAGTTCGATGTGTACGACCTTCAACCAGCCGCCGTCAACCTTCTACATCTGCGCGGTGGCTGTGTTGCTCTCGGCATTATACGCAAGATGGTAAGCCGAGCACGCTCCCAGCTTGTCCGAGATAGAGCCACCGGCCATACGGCCTGAAATCGCCGTCACGGAAGCAAGCGGGATGCCGCGCCACACCTCCTGGAACTCCTTTGTCAGCGCGACCGATGTGTAGCAGACCGGCCGCAAGCTGGCGATCGTGTAGTCGGCCACCCCCGTTTCGCCGCTCATGTCCTGCCCAAGGATGCACACGTTCTTGGAATTGCGGTAACGGCAATAGCACGACGCATAGACGTCATCACCCTCCTGCTTGAGCGTAAGGATGTTGGCCTTCGTGTAGAGGGTACCGGCATTGCCGTTGTAGCCCTGGAACTGTACCGTGGCCGTCGTACCATTGTTCGTCCACAGGAACGGCACAATCACCTGGTTCACCCAGGCAGATCCCGTCGGCGTCGCCATGACCCCGTGTACATCCGCGAGACGGATGTTCTTCCACACGAGCACGTGGTTCGTACCGTTGGTCAGCGTCTGGGAATAGGCGATGCGCTGGTTCTGCGGCCCCTGCCGCGTCGCATCGATTTTGAGCATGCCCTGCTCGACCACGACGTTGCGCGCCGAATAAAGCACGCCGTCGCCGGCGGTCGTCGTCCCGGCGCCGCGCTTGATGACGGTCGCATCGAACGCCGCAGCAAGATCATTGTACGTGTCTTCGCCGTCCGACCCGATGACGACCTGCGTTTCCGCCGCCGTCACCCCCGCCAGCGCCAACACACCAGCCAAAAACCAACTTTTCTGAATAGACATTTTCATCCTCCACCTTCGTTCACACATTCCGACGATGTATTTTATCAAACTCCCCGTCCCCCGCGCAAGTGGAAAAACTTTGTATGGCATGTTCTTTGCTCCATTGATTTGTTATGTCTACTGAATCCTCCACTATCGATTCCAAGCTGGCCCAGGGCATTGCCTATTTCGAGCAGATACTGCTGGTGATGCCGGACGACCGCCAGGCGCTGGAATTCCTCTGCGTCGCGTACGAGCAGATCGGCGACACGGACAAGCGTCGCACGGCGCTCGTCGCGCTTGCCGGCGTGCTGCTGAAGGAAGGCGACATCGATTCGGCGGAGCGCATCGGCGAACGTCTGGCCGACTATAATACGGCCGATGTGCAGGAAATGCTGCAAAAAATCAATCGGGCGCGTCATCCGAACGACGGCACCGACCATCCCCGTCGTCATTATGAGCGGTTCGGTCGAGGAGCAAATCGCCGAAATGTTCGCCGCGCAGCCCTATGACGCCTTTCTCGCGAAGCCGTTTACCTTCGCGGAGCTCAAGGACTGCTTGGCAACACTTGTCAGAACGGCATGAACACAACGCCGTAGATGGAGGCCGGCTTGCCGCCGACCGCACGAAGGCCGTGCTTCACGACGCTGTTGTAATACGCCGTATCGCCGGCGCCGAGCACCATCTTCTCGCAGCCGTAGGTGAGTTCCACCTGGCCGGCAATGCAGATGATGAGCTCTTCGCCCTCGTGCGAGGAAACTTCGTCCACACCATCCGCCGCGAATTCGATCCGGAACGGATCCATATGGCGGTCGGGCTTGCCGCGCGCGAGCGAATGCGCCGCATAGCCGAGCACGTTCTGTCCTTCGGCCGCGACCTTCGTCGCTTCGAGGTCCGCCGCACGCGTGATGATGGGATCAGGCTTGAACTGGTCGTCCATGAACGTGCCGAGACGCTGGCCAAGCGCGCGGGAAAGCTTCGTCAAAACGCCCAACGCGGGAAGGACTTCGCCATCCTCGATCGACGCAATCACCGCCACAGAGACGCCGCTCTTCGCCGAGAGATCGCCGAGCGTCATTTTCAGCTTGTCGCGGAACATCTTGATCCGCTTGCCGACTTTTGCTTCCTTCGCCATCTTTTTTCTCTTTCTTCACGTCCCCGGCCTCAACCGGGTGGAACAACACTTCTTTCCTTCAAATGATAAAGGCGCGGGCCGAAACCCGCGCCTCGCCATCCGGCGCGGAGCCGGAGCTCTTCGGCGACGTTAGCCCTCGACAGGGACGATCGTCGCGTACTTACCGGTCTTCTTGGTGATGAATTTCACCTTGCCGTCCTTGAGCGCGAAAAGCGTGAAGTCACGCCCGCAGCCGACATTGGCGCCGGGGTGGATCTTCGTGCCGCGCTGACGGACGATGATGGAACCAGCCTTGAGAAGCTCACCATCATAGGCCTTGACGCCGAGGTACTGCGGGTTCGAATCGCGACCGTTACGGGCAGATGCGGAAGTTGCCATTTTTGAAATTCCTTTCTCTGCTTAGGCGATGGCCTTGACCGTCGCGACCGTGTACTGCTGACGATGACCAACCGTACGGCGATAGCCTTTGCGGCGCTTCGCCTTGAAGTTGATCGTCTTGACGCCCTTCTTGAGCGGGGCAACGATCGTCAACGTGACCTTGGCGCCTTCCACATAGGGGGCACCGACCTTGAGCGTCGTACCGTCGGAGACGGCGCAGACGGTATCGAGGACGACTTCTTCGCCCTCCGTGACCGAGAGCTTTTCAATCTCGATCGTGTCACCAGCCTTGACAAGCACCTGCTTGCCGCCGGTTTCGAGTACAGCGTATGCTTCCATGATTTATCCTTGGTTGTACTTGCTTTTTCCTTGAGAGACACCGGTCTCTCGAAAAAAGTGGCAAATATTATACCAAAATGCCGCCCGTAAAGCAAGCCCCAATCAGAGGCTGCCTCGGTTGACGAAATAGACGGCGCCGATCATGCAGAAGAACGCCCAGAGGTAGTCCCAGCGCCACTTCTCGCCGAGGAAGAACATCACGAACGGAATGAACACGCAGACGGTGATGACTTCCTGGAAGATCTTCAGCTGCGGTACGCTCAAGCCGACGGCATTGCCGAGACGATTCGCCGGGATCAAGACACAGTACTCGAAAAAGGCGATTCCCCAGCTCGCCAGGATGATGGCGATCAGCGATCCGATTGAACTCTCCCCCGTCGGCTTGTTTTTCAGATGCCAATACCAGGCAAACGTCATAAAGAGATTGCTCAATACCAGCAGCGCCAGGGTAACGACAATCCCCATCGGACGGGGGATACTGGAGAAATTCATTTTTCGACTTTCGTATTTTGTTTCTGAGGCTTCTTGCCGGCTTCCGACGGGGCGGGCGAGGCGACCTTCGGCATGGCCGCCGCTTCGGCGTCCGCCTTCGCCTTTTCAAGGTTCTCGCGCGTCTTCTTCAGTTCCGGAATCGTCGGATACTTCTCAATGGCCTTCGCAATGTGCTTTTCCGCTTCCGGGAACTTGCCCAGACGCGTCTCGACGATGGCGAGGTTGTTGAGGACGGCCGGCTCATCCGGACGCTTGACGAGGCAGCGCAGCAAGTGCGTTTCGGCCTTCGAGTACTTCTCTTCCTGGAAGTACATCATCCCCATCGCAAAGTTCGCGCGCGGATCGTCCGGATCCGCCGCCAGCACAGGGGCCGCGAAGCGTCCGGCAAAGGCGAAGTCACCACGGGAAAGGCCGATGACAAGGCCTTCACGCGGCGTGAGCTGGCCGCCGCTCTGCATCTTAAGCCAGTTGACATCCCTCTTCATCTTCTGGACGGATGCATTGGCCTTGTCGAGCATATCGGACATCGCGGCCTCGCGGATGGCGCCCTGCCGGTCGCCGGACAGATCCGCCACCTGGCTGCGCATCTGCGCCAAACGCGACAGACGCCACATCACGAACGGGAATTTGCGGCGCAACGCAGCATCGGTCAGCTGTTCGACGGCGGCCGGTTCGCTTTCCTCGTTCTTGCCCTGCTGCGCCAGCGCCTCGGCCTCATCGCCGATCGTCCGGCACACCGCCAAGGCACGGGCGACTTCCTCCTTGTCGACACCGCCCGGCAGAGCGACAAGACCGGAAAACGGCGGCTGCGGCTTCTTGACACGCTTCCACATCTCAAAACCGATCTGCACGGCCGTGTTCGTCAGGCGAGGCGAATTGTTCTCGACCCACGTACGCAGCGCCGTTGCGGCATCATTGACAAAAAGCGCACGGTCTTCGTCGTTCTCCGAGGCCCGCAGACGCAACATCTGCTCGCGCGGCTTGTTCGGCGCCATCAGCGAAAGGCACACGAGCGAACGCCCCTGGCGCAGCGCCTCAAGTTCCACCAGCGCATCGAAAGAACCATCCGTGAACATCGTCTTGCACGACTTCGTTTCGGCGATCGTTTCCTCGACGCAGGACTGAATCGACTTGGAAACACCTCGCGTCACGGGCTGTATGCGCCCCGGCACCACCAACAGCGGAATCGCCAGCACCACCAGCGCAAAAGTCCGCTGGCGCCAGGCACGCGCGCGTCCCAGGGACTCGGCCATCTGGGCGGGGCCCTCGGAGAGCATCGACTCCGGGAACTGCTGCTGCGCAATGCGTCGATAGTTGCGGCAACAGGCGTCCACACCGAAAATCGCCAACACGAATGCGACAGTCGCCACATTGAAAACGAGCATAAACACAAGAAGAATGTCACACGGCACCATCTCGCGCGCGGTTCCAAGCCAGGTCCAGAACCACAGCACCTGCGCCCCCGCGAGCTGCGACACCGCCACGATGCCCGCCACGCCTGAACACATGCCCACGCCCCACGGCAGGAACTTGTCGTCGTCCCAGGCCTTCGGCAGGATGTTCAGCACGAAAACCAACGGCGCGAAGCAGAACAACAGCCCGAAGAGCCAACCCGGACCCGTCGCGGCTCGACAGGTCGATTCGTAGGCGCCGCGCACGTACTCGAACAACAGCCCCAGCACGCCGACATGGCCCGTGGCGTCGAGTCCCTTCGTCATGACGAACTGGACCACATTGAGCGTGACACCCACCAAAAAGCACGACAGCCACGCATACGAAAGACGCTTGAACACGACGGCGCGCATAAGATCGTCCACCAGCGGATTCACCAGCGGCATGTCCGGCCGACGCGACCAGTTCACCGCCACCAGCACGCCCACCATCCCGAGGATGAGCAGAAGGAAACCCAGCGTCGTCTCAGCAGAGATGAATCCCAACAGCGCGAAACAGAGATAGAGCGCCCCGATCGACCCGCGTCGCACAAAGACGAAGAACAGACAGCCCGCCACCGAGGCCATTAAGATGAACAAGGAAACCGGTGAGAAGGTCTGTCCGGCACGCCACACGGGTTCCGCACAGGCGAAGATGAGCGCCGCCAAAAAGGCGATGGTCCGCCCCAGCCGCGTCCCCACCTTGCTCACATGGGAGCGCAGACGCAAAGCCGTTGGCAGCATATCGCGGAACACCAAGTAGACGCAGATTGCTGAAAGACCCACGCACACGCGCCCCAACTGCATCAGAACCTTGAAGACCTTTTCCGGCGGAAAGGACTGAAACAGCCCGGAAACAATGACACGGTAAAGGCCCGGGAACGGATCGTTCGGCGGACGCAGCCCGCTGGCGATGGACACGTCCTCCCACACGGTCGGATGCAACCCGGCCAGCGGCCACCACGAAAGCAGGCCATAGACGACACCGAACAAAATGGGCATCCACAACAAATCCCAGCCCTTCCCAACGGGCTTTACCTCCATGAACGCTTCGGCATTCGTCATTTTCTTCGGCCTCCGTTTTCTGACTCAGCGACGCTGGCGCACCATCTCGTACATGCACACCGCCGCCGCCACACCTGCATTAAGCGATTCAATCTCCCCGATCATCGGCAACACGGCAATGAAATCGCAGGTCTCGCGCACGAGACGCGAAATGCCCGCGCCTTCCGCGCCGACGACAAGCCCGCATCGGCCGCGGAAATCGATGTCGGTGTAGTTCTTCGCGTCTTCGCCCCAGTCAAGCCCCGTCATCCACACGCCGGCCTCTTTGAACTGCTTCATCGCGCGCACGAGATTCACCACATGCGCGACTTTCAGATACTCGCTCGCACCCGCCGAAGCCCGCACGGCCGCCGGCGTCACGCCGCACCCGCGGTCTTCCGGCAGAATCACGCCCGTCGCCCCGATGGCACATGCCGTACGAAGCACCGAACCGACGTTCTGCGGATCCTCAAGATGGTCCAGAATGATCACCGTCGCGTTCTCGTCCTCCTGGACTTCCTCCAGAATGTCCTCGAACGCGACATAGGGATAGCCCGTCGTCTTCAACGCCACACCCTGATGGTGTCCGCCCCGCGTGATCGCGTCCAGCCGTTTACGATCTTCCGTGCGCACGACGAGATTGCGCGCCCGCGCGGTTTCACGCAGAATCGCAATCTCATCGCTTTCGTTCTTGTCGAACGGCGGCAGGATCATCTCGCTGAAGGTCCGTCGGCCGGCGCGCAGCGCCTCGACCACGGGATTACGGCCATAGATCCACTCGCCGCCCGTGCAGAGTTCGCGCGGGCCGCGATGATGGGCTTCAAAGTTCCGGTCGTTCCGCATCAGACGTCTCTCACTCCTCGCATTCCAGCACCACGCGGAAGCCGACGTCATAGACGGGCTGCCAGGTTTCGTAGCCAAAACGCCACGAGCACGTACCATCGCGCGGACGCGACGCGAACGAACCACCGCGCACGGCCTTCTTCGTCGCAGGATTGCCCGCATTGCGGCCGTCGCCTTCCACGTACGGATACGGGGCGTAGTCGGAGAGCGTCCATTCCGCCGCATTGCCGTTCATGTCGTAGAGGCCCCAGCGGTTGCAGTTCGCGCGGCCGACATAGTTCAGGTTGAACCAGTCGTCCACCCACCGCTCTTCATGCAGCGGGAAGTTCTGCTCCACACGGAACGGACGACGATTGCGGATGTTGCCGCCGCCGTCGAAGCCGACCACCTGGAAGCGCACGTCGCGGTCCGCGAAGTTCGCGAACTTCGTGAAGTCGTCGTCGAGACCGCCCCACGGGAACGGCGTATCGGTGCCCGAACGCGCCGCCCATTCCCACTGGGCTTCCGTCGGCAACGAGGCCTTGACGTTGCACTGCTTCGAGAGCCACGCGCAGAAGCGCATCGCCTCGTTCCAGCTCACACGCACCACCGGCATGCGGCGATGGTTGCCGACATGGCCCGGGAACACGTGGTCCTTGCCGAACTCGTCCTGGTAGCGCGAGTCGTGGTTCGAATCGAACACGTTGTACTGCTGGTTCTGGATTTCCATTTCCGAGATCCAGAACGGCTTGGCGATGCGCACGACCGCCTGCGGCCGTTCATCGGGATAGCCCGTCGCCGAACCCATCACGAACGCACCCGCCGGAATGCGACGGAACGTAATCGACTGGCCGCCGCTGATGACGATCGTCTTCGTGAGGACCGGCGCGATCTGATCGATGGCGCCCATCATCGCGTTCGCGCTCTGATGCACGTTCATCGGCCAGCCGGAAACCGTCGGTGCCGGTGCGGGGGCCGAAACCTTCTCCGGCGCCACCGGCGTCACCGTACGCGTCGCGAGAAGCTGCGCGTACTTGTCATGTTCCTCTTCCGGGTTGTCCGCCACATTGGCGTAGGAGATCGCGAGCTCCTTGCGGCGCTGCACCTGGTCCTTCACCGGATGCTGCACCCAGTGGTCGGGACGCGCGAGCGACGGCGGACTCCACTTGCCGTAGAACGGGCAGTTGAGGTCGATCCACTCGTAGATCTTGCCCCACGCCTGGTCGTCGAGCTTCACGCCGAAGTGGCCCTTCTCGAGCATCTGCACGAGCGGGCTCGTCGAGGCGTGGTAGTCCATGATCGGCAGCAGCGTCTCTTCGCTTTCCGGGCCGGGACGGTGGATGTACGGATGCATCACACGATACGCTTCCTCCGCCGAACCCATCCAGAGGCGCTTGCCGTTGAGCTTGCCTTCGCCGCCGAAACCGCCCTGGTCGGCCTTCGCGACCGGCGCCTTCTCCTTGTCGCCGTGGCAGGACAGGCAGTACTTCTTCACGACCGGGAACATTTCGTTCGCAAAGCCCCACGGACGCACCCCGTCGCCGTCCGGATGCTTGATCTGCTGGATCTCGCCGCGGAAATACTTCTCGTCGGCGATCGTGCGCTTCGTATGGATGGAGGAACGGTTGTCCTCATGGCAGCCCGTGCACGACACGCGCTCGCCCGGCATGCCCACGATCCACGAACGCATCAGCTGCACCGAACGGCCCTTCTCGTCGAGCGGCTGCACCGCGATCGGCACGTTCGCCGGCATTTCAAAGCAGCAGCTGCCGTCCTTCTCGATGTCCACCGTGCCGAGGATGCGCTTGACGTCCCAGCTGGACTCCACGCGGTCGAGACCGGTCTTGGAGTGGCCGCCCGTCTTGTGGTAGCCGTAGTGGTAGCTGAAAAGACGCAGCTTCTTCACCGTGCCGCGCGGAATGCCCGAAAGGCCCGCGCCGTTGTAGATGTCGGCCACGTGCACGCTGCACGTCTTCTTGCCCTTCACGGAACGGTCCGGGATGATCGGCGGACGCTTCCGCGCCACGAACGGCATCGGTTCGCAGTAGAGACCGTCTTCCGCCTCGGCGATGAGCGTGATGTTGTCGAAGACGTCCACGAGATAGAGGCCCATGAGCGCATCCGGCGCATTCTTGACCGTGGCGAGCATGTACTTCTTGTCCAGCGGATGCGGATGCGCGAAGTACGGCTTGCCGCGCGCGAACTGGTTCATCGTGTACGGGTCGCTCATGTCGCCTTCAACGACCTCGCCCCAGCCCGGGAACTCATGCACGAGGCCCGTCTTCTCCTTCGGGAAGCGCACCGTGGGAATACGCAGCGTGTGGCGCGCAGGACCCCAGTCGCGGTCTGGCGGTTCATACTTGAACGGATAGGCACGCGCGAGGGTCGGATCGACCTGGAACATACGGCCGACTTCCGCGCGGTCGTGGTGGCCGCCGCCGATCATCGTGATCAGGTGCGGATCGCCCGGCACCGCCTTCGCCCAGTAGAAGAACGTCGGCACGAAGGAGTTGGACCCCCACACGGAGAGCTGTCCGATACCGTCCGGATTGCACGTCATCAGCACGCGGCTCCAGTAGTGCGGCTGGTCGGAGTACTCCCAGCGCGTATAGAGGATGCGTCCGTCATGCGTGATGTTCGGCGTGTAGTCGGAATCCTGCTCGTAGGTGAGCTGGCGGATCTCGCCCGTCTTGCGGTCCTTGCGATACAGGACCGCCATCGGCATGTTGCCGTCTTCGCACGGCAGGAACTGGTAGGACGCCGTACCGAGCATCACGAACTGGTCGGGATTGGGCAGATAGCACGCATCCCACCACTGGATGTCCTTGTGTTCCTCCGGCGACACGAGCGTCGCCTTCTGATACGGCAGATTGCTCGAAAGCTGGCTGAAATCGGTCTTGATTTCGTAGATGCCGAAGAGGTTGTTGAACCCGCGGTAGCTCGTGAAGAGGATGCGCGAGGCGTCGAAGTCGAGGTCGATGTCACGCACGATCGAGGTCCTGTCCGCCGGCTTGTAGAGCGCCCGGAACGTGGGCTTGCCGCGCAGATCGGAAATCACGCCGATTTCGTTTTCAAAACCCGTACGCGGACCCACCATGTGGTTTTCCGCATTGAGGCCGGTCATACCCGAACCGCGACCGCCGAAGGCGCCGCGCGGATTGCCGATCTTGCGGTGCACGCAGAGGATCTTGTCGAAGTCGAGGATCGGGTTCGCGAGCATCGCCTGGCGATAGGCCTCCACACGCGCCACAGCCGCCGCTTTCGCCACGTCGTCCTCGCCGTTCAGCGCCGCCTTCGTCTCGTCCAGCTTGGCAATCAACGCCTCAACGGCCGGATTGTACTTCGCGTAGTCGTACTTCGGGTTCGACTTAAGGTCCGCCATCGCCCGACGCGCGGCCGCCGGCGTAAAGCGCAGCAGCTGCTCCTTCGCCCGACGCACGGCACCTTCGTCCGGTGCCGCGGCCATGGCCGCAGCGGCCGAAAACGCCGCCACACACAACGTCAAATACTTCTTCATCGATACCATCTCCTTACTCCTTGACAATCAAATTCTTTCGTGCGGCGTAGAAACCGCCCAACCATTCGGCCTTCCCCGTACCATTGGCGAAGGCATTCGCCGACGGGTTCCAGTCGAACCCTGTATCATGCACATAGCTGAGTTGCAGCAAATTGCACAGAATCGCCGAACGCGCACCCACCTCCGCACGGGAATTGGGCTGCTGGCGCGACTTGAAGCAGTTCACGAGGTCGGCCGGATGATTGTTCGACTTGTACAGCTTAATCGGCGCCTTCTTGAGGTTGAAATGCTTGATGGTCTTGTTGACCGCGTCGAGGAGGCTCCGGTCGGACGCCCCGCGCTGGCTGGGATTCCACATGCCGATCTTGCGCAAACCCGGAATGTCGCCGGTATTGAAGCGCTTCAGCTCCTCGACGGGCAGCTGCTGAATGCCTTTGCCCAACCACACGGCGAAGACGCCGCGGTCCACCGCCACCACGCCTTCGGTACCGTAGAACACGTCCACATAGTTCATCTTGCGATGCGGCACATGGCGGATTTCCGCACCATTGGCAAAGACGAGCCGCGCGTCGCTCTGCCGCCGGCCACCGTCGAACGGATTCGTGGAGGGCGCGAGATTCGACTTGAGGATCTTCACGGGGCCGCTTTCGTCCATGCCCAGACCCCACTGCGCAATGTCGAGGTTGTGCGCGCCGAAGTCGCCCACGCCGCCCATGCCGAAGTAGTCGTGGTAGCGCCAGAACCCGGGGAAGTTGTTGTGTACCCCGCGCGGCGAGAGCTTGTCGGAATACTTGACGAGCGGCGCCGGACCGCACCACATGTCGAAATCGACATCCGGATTCGGCGCGCCCTCCTTCGCCGCATTCGCGGGATTCTCGTAGTCGCGCGGCGGTTGGGAGGGTCCGCCGAACACCGCGTCAACCCGCTTCACCTCACCGATCAAACCGTTGCGCACGATCTCGCACGCCGTGCGGAACTCGATGCCGCTACGCTGCATCGCGCCGGTCTGAAGCAGCCGGCCCGTCTTCTTCGCGACGGCCATGATCACCTTGGCCTCGTTGACGGTATGCGTGAGCGGTTTTTCGCAATAGACATCCTTGCCGGCCTTCATCGCCTCGACCGCAAGATACGCGTGCCAATGGTCGGGCGTGGCGATGCACACCATGTCGATCGACTTGTCGGCAAGGATTTCACGGTAGTCCGCCACGGCACGGCAGACATTCTTGGGAATGCCCAGCTGCGGATTCTTCGCGTAATAATCGTTGACGACCTGCGTACGCTGTTCGCGACGCGCCCGATCGCAGTCGCAGATCGCCGTCACCACCACATCCTGACCGAGGAACTGATGCAGCAGATAACGTCCCTGCTTGCCCACGCCGATGAAAGCCATCGTGGCGCGGCCAAGCGCATTCTTTCCCTGCGCCAGATACGGAAAAGCAAAAGCACCCGCGAGCCCGCCCGTGACAAAAGCGCGCCGCGACAATCCTATGGTGTGGTTTTTCATACTGTATATTATAGCAAAACCCCGTAACGCATTCAAACCCAATTGGCAGGGGGACGCATTTGAAATCACACTTCCCTTTCAGGGAATCGTTCATGCGTCAACCCTGACCCAATTGGGCAGAGCGGATAACGGACATCCCCCCGAACAGGACAGCCACACCTGCGGGGGGAGGATATCTTTTACCGAATCGTGAGGATCAGGCCGAGGTTCATAATGACCGCACGACGGCCATCAGCCGAAATCTTCACCCGGCACTTGGTCGGCAAATTGCCCGGATTGACAGGTCCCACAATGCCGCCCAACTTCGTCGTGATGGCGAACACGCCGTCGTACTTGTCGTCGGCCGGCGGCGCAAAATCAATCGTCGCCCCGCGCAAGTCGATGTCGCCCGTGCCGGAGATCAGATCGCCACGGTCCAGTTTCAGGATACCGTTCAGCGCCACGTTCGCATCGAACGTCAGCGTACCCACCGTACCGTCGCCGCCCGGCGAGAGGACGCTGCAGATGCCCGCCGTACCGTTCACCACCTGACCCGCACCGGACAGCGTGTTCACGGTCACCCGGCTGCCGCCGAGGTCGAAGGTCGCTCCCGCCGCCACATTCACACAACCGCCGCCCACCGGGTGGAAGTTTGGACTGATGCGCGGCAACGCATCCGGACCCAGCTGCGCGTTCCGCGTCAACTGCGCTTCCGAGAGGGCCGCATTCCAAATACGATATTCGTCGTATGTCGCGGACGGGTTGGCGTCGTTATACGGGGAACGTCCCAGCCAGCCATGGGCCTGGTTGATATCCGCCAGCGTGAAGTCCCTGTGGAACGACACCTTCGCACGCGTGAGACCCGTCAGCACATCCTGCTGATAGACCGTCACATCCATGCCCCCTTCCGCCGACGGCACGAAGACCATCGCGATGTGATAGGGCACGCCCTGCGGCATCACGAAGATATGCGAATTCGCCGGCTCCGTACTGCCATGTCCCACGGCCACACCGCTCTCGCGCGCCGTCTGGTAGACAGTGCCGAAGAACGAGATGCGGTCCGTCTTGCTAGACCCCACCTCGAACAGGTAGCCCCAGTTCGCGAACGCGTTCTGCGTCACCCAGAATTCCACCGTCACCGGGCCCGTCTTCGGCAGGAGATTCGGACCCAGGTCAATCCAGCTCGAGGTTCCATTGCTGGCACTCGGCATCGAAACGGTCGTCGCCGTATAAGTCGGCGTACCTGCACCAATCGTCGCATGCTGGTCGCCCACCGAATCCTTCAACCCGCCGTTGAACGTCCAGCGATGCGTCAGGTAATTGTTGGCGACGAGCAGGGCATCGGGTTCCGACGGCAACACGTTGCCCGTGTCTTCCGGCGCCGAAAGATCCGGCAGCGTGTCCGGACCCAACTGCGCGTTGCGGGCGAGTTCCTCTTCGGAGAACGAACGCTTCCACACACGCACTTCGTTGTAGGAGGCGTCGGCATCGGGGTCGTTCCACGACGCATACGCGCTCGCGCCGAGGAAGCAGTTCTTCAAATCCAGCGCCTGCAGATTCACATTCGTCTGATAGTTGATGTTCTTGCCGATCGTCGCACCCGTGGTCGCGTCCTTCAAGTAGGCCGTCACAGCCGTACCACCCGCCGCATCCGGCACAATGACCACCGCATAGTAGAATTCCTTGCCGACAGGTGCCGTACCCGTATTGGCATTCACATTCGGGTTCATATTGTTGAGGGACGTGTTGCTGTTGTTGCCACTCGTGCAGAAGTTCGCCATGAACCCGCTCTGCGCACCTGTGCCAAACGCGAAGATGTGCATCCAGGAAGTCGTTGAATGGAGTGTCGTCCAGATTTCGAGCGTGACCGGCTCGCGGTCCTTCGGCAGCACATTCGCGCCGAGGTTGATGTAGTTCACACGGTAGGAACCATTCGGCGCGATACGCACCTGCTGGTTGTCGTCCGACAGCGCCACCAAGTCGCCGACGAGCGTGGCCGTCTGACCGCCCACCGAGTCCGCCAGGCTTCCGTTGAAGCTCCAACGGTGGGCGAGAGCATCCGTCACCGTCGCAGCCGACGTGTCGCACTGGACATGCGTGCCATCGTCCAGTTCGAACGGAATCAATGCTTCCGGACCCATCTTCGCACTGTGGGTCAGCTCATCCTCGGAGAGCGCACGGTTCCACACGCGCACTTCGTTATAGGACGCATTGGAGTCGGGATCGTTCCAGTTCGGATAACCGCTCGTTCCCAGCCAGCAGCGCTGCAGGTTCAGGCGTTCGACGTTCCAGTCGGCATAGTACAACGTCGACTTTCCGATCGTCGCGCCCGTCACGGCGTTCTTCAAGTAGGCCGTGACTGTCGCGCCGTTCACACCGTCCGGTACCACCACCACGGAGTAGTGGAATTCCTGTCCCACCGGCGAAGTACCCGTCGCCGAATTGACATTCTTCTCCATGCAGTTGATCGACGTATTGCTGTTGGCCCCGCTCGTGCAGAAGTTCGCCATCAGGCCGGCCTGGCCGCTCGTCGTGAAGCAGAAGATATGAGACCACGCCACCATCTCGTGAAGCGTCGTCCAGAATTCAAGCGTAAACGGCGTATCGTCCTTCGGCACGACGTTGGCGCCGAGATCGATGAAGTTCACCCGCTTCGTGCCGTTCGGCGTGATGCGCACCTGCTTGCCGTCCGCCGTAAACGACACGCCCGTACCCGAGAACTGCGCCGTCTGACCACCCACGGAATCCGTGAGATCCCCATTGAAACTCCACCGATGGGTGAGGCCCTTGTTCAGCATGACGCCCGAGGTCGTCAGCGTGCCCTCGGACACATTCACCACGCTCGTCTCCGGCAGACGGTTCAGACTCATCTTGCCCGTACCGATTTTCGTGAACGGACCCGACTGATCGCCCGTCAAGAGGACCATCGATTCGGAAGACACAGTCGCCGCGCCCGTGTCGAACGTCATGCCCTTCTCACCAACCGTGATCGGCACCACCGGGGAACCGAAGAAGTTCGAGCGATCGGTCGCGCCCGAGTAGGCCAGCGTACCGCCATCCACGTTGAGCGACGCCGACGCGCCGCTCCCCAGCTTAAGATACCCGACCGCCAAGCGTCCGCCGTCATGCACATTCACGGTCGATTTGCTCCCCGCATTACTCGTCAAACGGAACTCATTCGCCACCGTGAACGAACCTTCACCGCTCACATCAAGCGTACCGTCGCCGTTTTCGCCCACGATGCAGCCCAACGATGCCGAGGCCACGCGGGTCGTACCGCCCGACTGCTGGTAGGTGCCCTTACTGCCGCTTGCCTGGCCGATGACCAACCATCCGCGCGTGCCGAACTCGGCCTCGCCGCCGGTCTGGCAAAGGCGACCTGTACCACGGTAGCCGACAAACGTGTTCCAGTCCGACGACAGCTTTCCACCCTTGAGATTGTAGGTTCCTTCGCTTCCCGCCGCATCGCCGAGGATCAGGTTCTGATAATTTTTTCCGCTGCCGACGTTGATGCCGTACATCTTCGCCGTGCCGCCTTCCTGCGTCATCTCGGCCTTCCCCGAAACACCCACCGTCAGGTGGCCCACCGTCGCCGTCGTCCCGTCCAACGCGGATGTGAGTTTCGCCGCACCGCCCTCCACGCTGAGGAACTTCTCTCCCAGGGCGAACGGCGCGTCATAGTTCACCGTTCCGGTCCCGCGCTGGAAAACATCTCCGCCTGCACCCGACCACGTGAGGGAGCCGCCCAGTGTCACGGTCGCCGCCGCATCCGCCGGACCCGTCTGCAAAATCAAATTACCGCTCGAATAGTGAATCGGATTCATGAACGTCAAGGGAGCCGTGGCCCCCGCATAGTTGTTGAACTCGATCGTATGCTCGGTCGCTTCATCATTCGGCACCACATAGTCGTCGCCCACGCCGCCGAAATTCACCGTCAGAGGCTGCGTCGACGTCGCCAACTTCAGATCGGCGCCCGTCTCCACCAAAAACGCACCCGCGCCCGTACCAAGCATATCCGTGACCGTGCCGCCCGCACGACTGACCCACGTGCCGCCCGCCAAAACGATCTGCACCCCCGCAGGAATGCCCACGCCTCGATCGGCGACCAGCGCACCCTCGTGGATGTAGAGGACGCCCGTGAAGGCATTGGTGGCCGCGAACGTGACATCGTACGTTCCATACTTGTGCACATCCACCACCTCGGCGCCGATCGGCTCGTCGATAACCAGCGCCTCCGTGTCCGCACGCAATGTCAACGTACGCGTCCACCGCGACGGCGTGAGCACGATGAATCCTTCGTCATCGACGGACTGCACAAAATCGAAGTCGTCAAAGCGGAACGGCTTGAACACAGCCGCCGTCGTCAGTCCGTCGGCCAGTTCGAAGTCGGTTGCCACATTCACGCTCGTGCGATACGGCACACCATCTTCCAGCACGCTCGGATCGACCGTCACCTGAAGTTCGCCGCCCGAGACGACGACCTTACCCGCATGCGCCGGCAACGAACCTACGCGGAAGGCTCCCTTCACGACTTCGAGCCGCGCGAGCGCTCCCCCCGTCAACGACAATGTACCGCCGTCAAGGATCGCCTTCGTATTCTCGCCCACGGTTCCCAGCTGCAACGCACCCGCCGCCACACGGAAGGTACCGTCAAACGCACTTCCCGCGTCACCCAGCACCAACGTGGCCGTTCCGCGCTTCGTGAGCACGCCGTCCGTCACGCCCTCGGCAAGACGGATCTGCGCATCGATGCGCGTATCAAACGACTGAATGTCGATCACGCCGCCATTCGCGGTCACCTCCATCCGAATCTGCTGATCCACGGGTCGGCTCGCGGGATCCGTCACACTGGGGTAGTCGCCGCCATACAGAAAGCCTATCTGATTACTGACATCGCCATCCTTCACGAACGCACCGCCATCGAACACGAGTTTCGACTTCGTGGTGTCGCGCTGACAGCAATAGGCCACATGGAACTCGCCGCCCGCGCGTAGGGTGATTTGCGAATCGCCGCCGCTCGCGCTCACCACCGCCCACTTGGTAATCGGCGTGGTCAACGTCGCGTGTTTCGCCGGATCGCCGCTGCCGACGATGAGCCGGCCGATGGCGCCGTTGCCTTCACACATCCGCAGATCGCCTCCCGACGACAGCGAACCCTCCTCCAGATACACCCAGGCGGCGACGGACGCCGCCGCATACGCAATACGCAACTGGTCCGCCGTCCGATAGGTTCCGCTCTTGATCCAGAGCGCTCCATTCTGGTTGGCACTATCGGCAATGATTATTCTGTTCGCCGTTTGGTTGATGCCGTAGGACGGATCGGTCGCCTCCCAAATGACGGGGTGCGTCTCGCCAGTCGTGGGATTGTAGAGAGCCCCGGCAACATCCGTGCCCACCCAGACATGAGCGGTGGCACCATAGACGGCGTCGAAAGTGACGGTCTTCCCGATGGCGCCCGACGAGAAGCGCAGGCTCGTCGTGGGAATCGCATTACCGTACCAGTTGGCATACTGCGATGCCTTTGTGTCGCTGCCCTTACCGACCCAGTCGGTCGCCTGTAGAGCGATCTCACCCCACGCGGACGACACACCCGCGACAGCCACCGCCGCCGCAAGACTCAACGCCAAGAAACCAGTATTCGTTTTCATAGGGAACCTTTTTATTCGGAAACCACCGCATCCAGTCACATTCTTTGGAACAACACGATTTCCAAAGTGAAAAATCAGCTCGTATTTTAGCGCGTTTCTGCGCAAAAGTCCACAGGAAATTTTCCACACGAGACTTGCAAGTCTCGTTGGGCCCTCAGATTTTCACTTTTTCATCCGAAGCCGCATGTCCGCCCAGGCGGCCCAGTCGCCGTTGGTATTGTTCGCGGGGCCCGGGTCTGCGATCAGCAGAAGCGAGACGTGCTGTCCTTTCCAGGACGACAGATCGGCCGAAATCGGCACCCATTCGTGTGCAGTCACCGTCTGGCGCGCGAGTTCGTGCATCTTCCCCTGGGCATCCGTCAGCACGAGGCGGTAGAGGATGCCGTCGCCTGCATCGCTGCCGTCGCGCTTGCCTACCACCGCCGAGAACACGAGCGGAGAACTCGGCAGCGTCACCGGATAGCGCATGAACACATCGCCGCGCGCCGGCGTCTTCCAGGGCGGGTGCATCGAAAGTCCCAGCTTGTCCACGCCGCCGCAGGTCACCAGGCTGGTTCCTGCGAAGGCCCCGGTTGCGGGGTCGACCGGCGCGCCCGTCTGTCCCCGCATCGTGCAACCCGCCTGGCACAGATACGGCAGCGGGAAGTCGCCCTCGGGCGGCGGCTGCAGCCGCGCGAGCAGTTCGGCGGACGGCTTGGACCGCGCCGCGAAATCGGCGATCTTCGGCTGCGGCCAGTTCGCTGTGCCCTGTTCGGCAAGACGAATCACCACGCCCTTCGCCACCGAACCGTCCGGGAACTTCGTCTCCGTGCCGCGTCCGTCGAGATAGACGTATTCCGGCGACACGGAATAGTCCACGCGCCGACCGTCCACCAGGCCGCTGAACACGAAGACCTTTCCGTCCGCGCTCCAGCCGCAATAGCCGTTCGGCGGCAGCCAGAGGTCTTTCACGCCCGGCACGCGCATCGGTGCGGACTTCGATCCGTTCGCGGCCACGAAGGTGCCGTCCTGATACCACACGGCAACCTGCGAAAGCTGGAGCACACCCGTCGCGAGCGCCGTCGACGTATCGACCGCCTTGCCGTCCAGCCCCACATAGCGGATCTTCTCCACATCCGACAGGCAGTACTTCGCCGCCAGCGCCTGGATCATGAAGTAGCTGCGGTCTTCATAGACGCGTCCGTGCAGGAAAAAGCCGGGGTGTCCGAACGCGACCGTCGCCGCGAGGAACCGGTCGGCTTTCACATCCGGATCCTTGGGCGCCGTCGTGCCGGGATAGAACATCGTCTCGTAGCCCATGCCGAAGTTGCAGCAGAGCGGATGGAGGCGCAGGAGGTCGAAGTCGACGAACCACGGGTTGTCCGCCGGACGATAGCTCTGGTCCTGCGCGTAGTTGCCGTCGGTGAGGCCGCAATACATGAAGTGGTTGTTGCCTTCGGAGTAGACGGGGCCCTGCCAGTTCGCCTTCTGGATGAGCATGATTTCGCCGAAGGCATAGAACGTGGAGGTGAAGGCGCCCGCACCCGGCACGCGCGCATCGTAGTCGCACCGTCCCCACGGGGTCACCGCCGTATGCACATCGCAGTACGCCGTGTTGAAATGGAATTTCTTCTGGATGATCGGCGTCAGGCGTTCGCACGCCTCCACCGCGAACGCCGGTTTCGGCGCGTAGCAGCGGTTCCACGCCGTCTGCAGCTCGCCCGAGGCCGTACGGCTCACGCGGTCGGCGCTCCAATGTCCGTTGACCGGCGCGAAGTCGGTGAAGTTGTTGTAGGGACCATACACGAAGCCGAGTTCGTCGATCATCACGCGCGCATAGTCGTACTGGCCCTTGTTGCCGCCTTTCTTCGGCGCCGGTTCCGTACGGAACGTGAAGCTTTCATTGCCGTCGCGCCAGCCCACTTCGTGGTCCGTGATGATGAGATGCTTGATGCCGCGCGCACGCACGCCGCGCCACGTGTCGATGTCCTTCTGGCGCGAGGGCGAAGCGCCATGCGCCCGCCATACGCCCGTGCCCGTGACGTGCTTCCACGGACTCTTCGCGTTCGGGATGTTCGGCAGCACGTCTTCGACGCGGTCCGAGAACACATACACGAACCGCTCGCGGCAGACGTTCTTCACGCCGTCCGTCTTCGCGTAGTAGTAGGTGCCGCCGTTCGAGGCGATGCCGCCGTCCCATGTCAACGCCGTCGAATAGGGTTGACTGGCGTTGGACTGCGTCCAGTCGCTGTGCGCCATGTGGAAGAACGGACGGCCCGCCAGCTCCGTCACGACCACGCCCGGACGCTTGTCGTTCGAGCCAAAACCGTACGTGTAGTACGGCATCACCACGCGCTGCGGATTCACGGGTCCCTGCCAGGCGCCGAAGCGAACCGAATGGACGTCAAGCCGGTCGGTCGCGACATCGAGCACCAGCGAACGACCGTCCTGATGCACATGCGTCGTCACCGTGCCGCCGGACGGCAGCGTATCGGTGAGCGTCACGTCGAGCGGCGTCACGCGATTCGTGACAACCGTCGTCGCCGCCGCGTCGAAGCGAGTCGGGGCTTTCCGGTCCGCCAAGGCGAACCACACGCCGCCGCCGCGCGCCACCTGCTGCCACGCGCCGCCCTTCCAGCGGAAGGCCAGATCGTCCCACGCGCCCGCCTTCGACGGAGCCCGCAGTTCGAGATCGGCCGTCGCCGTCGTGTTCGGGATGATCGTGCGCGGCGTATTGGGGAACGGCAGTTCGCCCACGCCCGTGTTGAGTCCCGCCGGAGCGTCGGGGAACACGCGGTTCGGACGCTTCGCGCGCGGCTTGAACGCGAGCGGCTTGAGTTCCTCCTTGAAGGCGCAGAAGCTCGTGAAATCGAGCGAACGGTCCTCAGTGTTCGTGCCGCCCGTGAGGGTGAAACCGAGGAAGGTCGCCCCTTTCGCGGCACGCGCCTGCTCGGACGGGTTGAGCCGCCGCCGCGCGAGATACCACTCGAGATGATGCACATGGACAAGATTGACGCTGAACGGCTTGCCGTCGGCATCGAGGAAATCCGCGAAAACCGTCGTCGACGGCGTCTTCGTCCTCATGTAGTAGACGTTGTTGCCGTACACCCAGCAGGAAATCGTGTCGAAGGCGGATGACACCTTCTGCGGCGTCTTCAGGCGCAGCGTCACGCGCGGTCCCCTCCCCGTTGCCCGATAGTAGAGACGGCACACGCTGTCGCCGAAGAGCGCACGGTCCGTCGCCGTTTCGAAGCGCGCGGCCGCGTTCGACGTCTGCACCGTCCATTCGTCCGCCGTTTCAAGGCGCACGAGCGGCGGCACATCGTCCGCTTCGCGATGCGCCCACACCATCTCATACGGACGCTTCGCATCACGCGCCGCATCCGCCCACGCACACGCGCTCACCGCCGCAAGCGCACAAATCAAAACATGTTTCATCTCCATAGCATCAACCTTATTCCATTCATTCAACCCGCAATTCTCGGCAGTCGGCGAGGTGGCGCGTTTTGGAGTCGAAACCGAGGCCGATCAGGTAAATCGGCAGTTCCTTTCCGCGGTACGGCGCGTCATAGCCCTTCGAACGGACCTGCTCCAGCGCGGCGGAAGCCGGCTCGTCAACCTTCAGCTCGAAGATGAAAATGCCGCAGGGATGCTTCGCCACCACGTCCGCGCGACCGTCGGCCTGCACATCCTCCATCCGGAAACGGAGCCCGTGCGCCGCCAGAAGGAACGAAAGACAACGCGCATAGCTCGTCTCGTGCGCACGCTCCTCCAGCGAACCGTAGGCCATGCCCGCGTAAAGCGCCTTCAGCCCCTCGAAGAACGGCTCGAAGCGCCCGCGCAGCAGCTGCGAACCCATGCTCTTGGCCCAGTCCATGTCACGGTTGGCAGCAACGCCCGCCAGCAGCAACGTCAAGTCGCGACGCACCTCCTCGTCCGGCACGCCGAGCGTGTAGTCGTCGAACTGCGGCGAATAGTCGCGAATCGTCAGATAGCCCGTCTGGAACAGCAGCCCCACCGGATTGATCACCGCCAGGTCGGAAACATCAAATGCCGAATCATTCACGCCTTCGAGGTTCTCGTAGTCGAGTTTCAGCAGCCCCTCCCTCCTGATGACGTTCATCAGCGACGACGCCCGGCCCGTCTGCGTCCAGTAGCCGCGAAAGTCGCGCTTCTTGTTCGCCAGCGTGAGCGCGATTGAGACGGGATTGTACACCGTCACCGGATCTTCCTGCGCAAAGCGGTAGCCGTTGTACCACCGCTTCAGCTCCGCCCGGTAGCGTTCGTAGGGAAGCGCCATCTTCTCCGCATGGGCCCGCAGGTGCTCCTCGAAGTTCGCCCCGAGTTCCTCCTCGGTGTAGCCGCACATTGCCGCGTAGTCGTCCTCGAACGAGATGTCGTTGAGGGACGAGAGGGTCGAGAAGATCGAGAGCTTCGTGAACTTGCTCACGCCGGTGATGAAGAGAAAGCGGATCTTGCCCGAGTTGTCCTTGAACTGCGCGTAGATGGACGCGAGACGGTCGCGGATCGCCTCCGCGCGCGGGACGTCCTTCAGCGCCTTCGCGACGGGATCGTCGTATTCGTCGATCAAAATCGCAGGCCCCACGCCGTCCTTCGCATAGAAGTAGTCGATGGCCCGCTTGAGGTTGTCGGACGGCAGAAGCTGCTCCTCATAGGCATACCCCGCCGCGCGCAATGCGTCACCAACGGCGACTGCCAGAGACCGGTCGAAGCGCTCTGGCGTCGAGACGTCCGTCATTCCCCAGTTGAAGTGGATAACCGCATGCGGCTTCCAGTCGTAGTCGGTCTTCGCGATGGCGAGGTCCTCGAAAAACTTGCGATGACCGAGAAAGATCGACTTCAGCGTTGTCACGGCGAGCGACTTGCCGAACCGCCGCGGACGCGCCAGAAAGTAATAGCTCCGATTCGGATCAGTGATAAGTCGATGCAAGTATGCGGTCTTATCCACATACGTCTGCCCGCGTGTGCGCAGGGCCTCGAAGTCGCTTATATTGGTCGATATCGGTTTCATGCCCCTATTATACCAAATTCCGCTCCGCCCGAGTGAACAAAAAGTCGTCGCGAAACGCATTTCACCGTCAATCCGTCAGTAGAGCGTGGCGGCAAGGAGCCCGGCAAGCGTCTCGGTGCCGCGGCAGACGAAGCGCAGGGACTTGAGTTCACGCTTGGGATCGAGGTCGATCGCCAGCACGTTGGCGTGCGCGCGCGGGGCGAACTGAACCGGATTGCCCTTCACCGCGTAAGGCGTGTTGTCCGTAGCAGAATTGGAGCGCGCCCAGTGCCCCCAGCTGTAGCCGAGCCAGTCGTCGCAATTGTCCGGCGGCACAAGCGAAAGCGTCTTCGCGGTACCATCGGCATATTCGACGATGACCTGCGCCGCTTCCATCCAGGCGACGTTGGGATTGGTCGATACCGCCGTCAGCAGCGCGAGTTTCTGCGCTCGGCCCTTCAGCGGCACCGAAACCTCCTTCGGGAACTGGTCGAAGAACGAGGTGAAAACGGCATTCGTGCCAGCCTCGGGACCCAACTTGAATTCGGGACCGTACTTCGTCCGGAGGATGCCATCCTGCGGCCAGTCGAGCTTGGCGGGAACGGCGTAATTCCGCGCCCACCGCCGGTTGCCGCACACCTCGTGCCATTCCCACCAGCTGCGTCCGTTCGCCATCACGGTGCGGGGTATTCCCGGTGACCAGCGGAAGTTCCCGATGCGCGGCGAATAGGTGCGCGCGTGGAGGAGCCGCCACTCCTGGTTGAAGACGCCGGCGAGATCGACAGGCCGCGCCTGTACTCCGGCGGGAACCGTGCAATCCGTTCCCTCGCCCTTCGCCGCGCCCCAGTTCCGGTGCGCGGGAATCATCGCGGCACCGGCGAAGGTCGCCCGCGCCGCAGGTCGCACCTCGACGGACGCATCGGTTCGCTTCGCCGTGATCTTCACGCCGTCCTTGCGCGTCCAGACGTAGGAGACGTAGGGCGACTTGATTTCCGCGCGATCCCAGGCGGCAGGGAACGACGGGGTGATCCGCCGGCCGTCCACAATGCCGAACACGCCTTCCACCACCGTCCGCAGGAAGATGCCCACGCTGTCGGAAAGGTCGGCGCCATACGGCGCCACCAGGTCGTGATCGAGATCGTAGAAGACCGTTCCCGGCCCGCTGTGTTCGCTGCGCGCGGAAACCTCGCACGCGCCGTGCAGATTGCGCCAGCCGAGCTCCGGTTCGCCCGCCTGATAGCACGCAAGCGCCCAGTGGAAATTCTCCTGCTGGTAGAGTCCGCACGAGGAGTAGAACTGCGGCAGCTTGTTGGACGAATAGAGGAACACCGTGCCGTCGGCGGTGAACAGCGAGGGCGTGTTGCGCTCGATCCAGCCAACTGCCCGGCGAAACCGCGCGCGATCGAACGGCAGCGAGTCGATCGCGGTATAGACCGCGGAGGTGTCGGGGTTGAGCATCAGGCGGCCGAGCCCGAACCGCTCGCGGTACTCGCCCCATACGCCGGCGCGCTCATCCCACAGCAATTTGGAAATGGCGCGGGTGACGGCGTCGGAACGGGCGGCGAAGCGCTGCGCGTCCGCGTCGCGCCCCAGTTTGCGCGCGACCGCCGCCATCGTGCGGTAGGCGTAGGCGACATAGGCCGAGGCGATTGTCCCGCCACCGCCATTGCACCACTTGTTGTCGGTGTTCCAGGCGTTGAGCCAGTTCTCGAAGATGTCGGTGCCCGGCATCTTCATGTTCCGCTCCATCCAGTCGAGATGGCGCTTCACGCCTTCGTAGGCGACTTCGCGCATGAAGTCATCGTCCCCGCTCCAACGCCAGTAGCGCAGCACCGAATCGACGAAGACCTCGTTCATGTTGTAGACATTGTCCCTCGTACAAAAAGAGGGAATGCGTCCGTCCTTGTGCTGGGCCTTGAAGAAGAGGCGCGCATGGGACTTAAGCCCCTCGCTCCAGCGCGTGGCGAGCACAATGTACGCCTGCCGCCAGCCGCCGTAGGGCGTACGCCAGTTGGTGACACCGCAGCTGATGTTCGGTCCCTCGAAGACCGCGTCCGCCGCCACGAGCTGGCAGGCGAGGAGCGAGTCGATGAGCGGGTCGGGCGTCTTGATCTCGATCGTTCGGGCAATGCGTTCCACGCGATCAGTGGCTGCGGTGAAGTCGCGCACGGGATCGGCGGCGGGAGCGGTGTGCATGTCCTTGCGGCCGAAGGCGTAGTAGCGGCGTCCGCCGGACTCACCCTGCGCATCGAGCGTCCAGACGCCGTCGAACTTCGGCGGCAGGTCGCCGGTGGTCTCCACCAGCAGCCGGTCGGACGAGGCGCTGCGCACCATCTTCACCGTGCCCTTGCCGGCGAGGTCGTACTCGGCGCGTCCCCAGATGTAACGAAAGTCGACGTCCTCCGTCCCGTCGCCGAAGGCGAGCACGCCGTTCGTCATCTGCACCGACATGCCCTTGAAGGCGGAGGCGCGGACGCGCGGACGATCACCGGTGAAGGGAATCGTCTTGTGCGGATGGCGATAGTCGTCGTCGCCGTGCCAGCCGTAGAGCGGACGCGTGAACTGCGCCTTGCCGTTGTGGATGGCGAATCCGCCCGGCACCGGCGTGTAGCGCTGCGGCGGCGCCGAAGCGAAGACCCCATGCGAAACGATTTCTGCAGCCGCCAACGTCACCGCCTGCCCGAACACGACAACACACAACAACATGCTCTTTTTCATTTTCATTATTCTATTGCTCGCATAAATGCACGTTCAAACAGTACTCAGGCGTGAAAAAGGATGCCCATTCCTACTTCTGGTTGACGACAGGCCCGTAGGGGATCGTCTTCTCATCGAGCTCGACGGCGCGCGAGCGATCTGTAGGGACTGACGACGTTTTCAGCTTTCAATCTTCACTCCGCAGCAGTCGGCGAGGTGGCGCGTTTTGGAATCGAAGCCGAGGCCGATCAGGTAAATCGGGAGTCCCTTTCCGCGGTACGGCGCGTCATAGCCCTTCGAGCGGACCTGCTCCAGCGCGGCGGAAGCCGGCTCGTCAACCTTCAGCTCGAAGATGAAAATGCCGCAGGGATGCTCCGCCACCACGTCCGCGCGGCCATCGGCCTGCACGTCCTCCATCCGGAAGCGGAATCCGTGCGCCGCCAGAAGGAACGAGAGACAACGCGCATAGCTCGTCTCGTGCGCCCGCTCCTCCAACGAACCGTAGGCCATGCCCGCGTAAAGCGCCTTCAGTCCCTCGAAGAACGGCTCGAAGCGTCCGCGCAGCAGCTGCGAACCCATGCTCTTCGCCCAGTCCATGTCACGGTTGGCGGCAACGCCCGCAAGCAGCAGCGTCAGGTCGCGACGCACCTCCTCGTCCGGTACGCCGAGCGTGTAGTCGTCGAACTGCGGCGAATAGTCGCGAATCGTCAGGTAGCCCGTCTGGTAGAGCATGCCGACGGGATTGATCGCCGCCAGGTCGGAAACGTCAAACGCCGAATCATTCACGCCTTCGAGGTTCTCGTAGTCGAGTTTCAGCAGCCCCTCCCTCCTGATGACGTTCATCAGCGACGACGCCCGGCCCGTCTGCGTCCAGTAGCCGCGAAAGTCGCGCTTCTTGTTCGCCAGCGTGAGCGCGATTGAGACGGGATTGTACACCGTCACCGGATCTTCCTGCGCAAAGCGGTAGCCGTTGTACCACCGCTTCAGCTCCGCCCGGTAGCATTCGTAGGGAAGGCCCATCTTCTCCGCATGGGCCCGCAGGTGCTCCTCGAAGTTCGCCCCGAGCTCCTCCTCGGTGTAGCCGCACATTGCCGCGTAGT
>JAKSOY010000129.1 GCA_024405255.1 Kiritimatiellia bacterium | reverse complement strand
CTCGCTCGGCTTCCTCAAACAGTTCCTTGACAAGATCGGCAACCCGACTGCATTGGCCGTGGATCTTGATCCTTCCGCCGACCGCCAATTCAATATCACGTTGCAAATCCTGGCAAAGGGTCTTTTCCGCCTGTTTCGTTATCAACAGATAGACAAAACCACCTTGACCGTCATTTAACGCCTGCTTGATGACCTCGGTTTTTCCAACCCTTCTACGCCCCGTGACAACGGTAAACTGCGAAAACTGACGAGAAATATCCCTCGTCTTTCGCAAAAGATCAATTTCCTCTGTTCGTCCATAGAACTTCATCTCCTAAACCTCCGTTTACTAAATTCGTGTTTAGTATATCAGAGGTTGGCACTTCACGTCAAGCACGTTTTGCTCTGGCCATGAATTCAAAACCTAGTTCCTTTCGCCGTGCGAGCAGTTCGAGCAGGACGTGCTCGGCCTCGACAAAGACGAGCCCCTTCCGGTTAGGGGCGACCTATGAAGCTCAACGAGACCGGGCCAAGCCCTCCAGATCTCGTGTGATCGCCGCCTCGGGGGCGCCGACGGAGACGGCGGGATTACAACTCGATGCAGTAGACGGCGTGCGGCGCCAATGCCACCGAACCGTTCTTGACCGGCAGTGTCACCTTCTGCGACACCACGCGGTTTTCCGCGCCGATATCGTTGTAGTCGTCGGGCGACGCGCCGATGAGCGCCGTCGCCTTAAGTTCCTTCGCACCCGTGAACGCCGCAACGTCGAGCCGCACCTGCTTTTCGGGATGCTTGTTGGCGATTGCCAGCACACGACGCGTGCCGTCGGCGTTCGTCGTCAACGCCGCATCCAACACCGGCACCGACGAAGCCCCGCTGCACAGGTCGCCGCAGGCGAGGTTGACGGGCACCATGTACGATTCCAGCAAATGCGTGTACATGTGGAACACGTGCCAGGTCGTCCGCTTGACGATGCCGTCCTTGTGCGTGAAAATGCAGCCGCGCGTATTGACGCACGGCGCAAAGCACGCCATCGTCACCACATCGCCGTGACGCAGACAGGAATTGAGGAAGCAGCTCGAGAACACCGCGTCGGCCATCGTGTAGGTGGAGGCGATGTCGTTCTTGCGCCGCTCGGCGAATTCATGTTCGTGACGGAAAGCACCCAGTCCCGGATGGTACCACCCGCGCAGATTCCATTCGTCGAAGGCGATCTTGACGCGGCCGCCGCAGTTGTGGCGATTGAGCACGTCGATCGTGGTCTTGATGCTCTGCTCGGGACTCATCGTACGCATCATGCACGTCAGATAGGGCGAGCAGCTGCCGCGGCTGCGGTTGTAGCCGTCCCAATAGCCATGGATGCTCACATAGTCGAGATGGCGCCCCGCCTTGTCGAGCAGCGGACCCGTCCAGCCCTCGCTGGTCGAAGCGGCGGCCAGCAGGTTCAGCTTGCGGTCGACGGCGCGCATCAGCTTCGCCGACTCGCACACGAGCGGGCCCCACTCCTGCACCGTCTTCGCACCGATTTCCCAACCGCCGTAGTTCTCGTTGCCCACGCTCCAATACTTGACGTTCAACGGCTCGGCATGGCCGTTCTGCTTGCGAAGATTGGCCCACTTGCCGTCCGAGAGGTTGCAATACTCGACCCAGTCGCTCATCTCCTCCGGCGTACCCGTACCGGCGTTGGTGCAGATGTACGGCTCGCAGCCGACCTTGCGGCACCACTTCACGTACTCGTCGGTACCGAAGGTGTTCGGATCCACCACGCCCCAGGCCTTGTTGAACGCCCTTTCGCGCACTTTGCCCACGCCGTCCTTCCAGTGATACGCCGAAACGAAACAGCCGCCCGGCCAGCGCACGACCGGACACTTGATCTCCCGAAGCGCCTCCATCACGTCCGTACGGAACCCGTCCTCGTCGGCGAAACGCGAACTCGGATCGTACACGCCACCGTAGACCTGGTTGTCGAAATGCTCGAGGAACTGTCCGAAGATCATCGGATTGTACTTGATCTTCTTTGCGTCGGCGACCGGCGCGATTGTCGCCTGGTCGACCGGCAGACACGCCGGCGCCTCCAGCACGAGCCGGCCGTCCAGCCACGCGCGTACGCCCGCCTCGGTCGCCTCGACTTTCACATCGTACCAACGGTCCTGCTCGATCGCCCCCTCCACCTTCGCCAGACGATAGCCCGGCATCTCCACGGCATGCTTCTCATTGCCCCAGGCGCCGAAGATGACCCATTCGCCGCCCGTCTTCTGCGTGTTGCCGGTCGCGATGATGAAGCCCTCGGGACCCGACACGCGCTTCGCCTTCACCGTCAGCGTCGCGGACGGATACGCCGTGGGGATCTGCAGCGTCATGGCCTGGCCGTTGGGACGCACCGCCACCTGCGCCAGCTCGCCATTCGCCGCCTGCCATTCGCCGGGACCGAACGACGTCCAGCCCTTGACATTGTCCGTCTTCGAGAAGTCGCCGGCCACCAGGACCTTGCCCGCCGGATCGACAACCTTGAAATCCTTGAACGCCGCCTGGCCCGAATACGTCCCCACGCCAAAGCGAACGCCTTCCGCTCCGACAGCCATCGCCGCAAAAACCATCGCCACGCCCAAAACCGCCCGATACGGGAATCTTGCACCGTTTTTCATCATCAACCTTTCCTTCTTGGAATACAACCTTGACTCGAAACCGACTCGCGCGCTATTTTACACCAACAGGCCCTTCACGGGCAAGCGTAAAATGCAAGGCGATTATCCCTGCTTTCGGTCGCGTCTAAAATGTGGTAAAATAGTCGCATGAAGAAAATCTGTTTTTTGTTTCTGCTCGCTGTCTTTGCCGTTCATGCGGAAGAGGAACGCCCGCTTCCCCTCTGGGAGCTTCCGCGTGTATGGCCGCGCCATAACCAGCTCCGTCAAGAGCTGGTAGGGGCGCTCCGTCGCGGCGACCTTCGTGCCATGGAGGCGATCTGCCGCGCGGCGCTGACGATCGTTCCAGGCGACGCCACCTGGCACTACAATCTCGCATGCGCGCTCGCCTACCAGAAGGATCCCGAGCCCGCCCTGACCGAACTGGAACGCGCCATCACATTCGGGTTTCGCAATGCGGACGCCATTTCGGCCGATGCGGACTTCGCCCGTCTGAAACAGCTCCCGCGCTTCGCCGAACTCCTCGAGAAGGCCCGCGCGCTCGCCGGCCAGCCCGTCCCCGGACGCCCCACCCCCGGACCCCGTACCGTCACCATTGGCAGCGGCTTCACCCTCTCCGAAACGAACCTCGTGTGGAACTTCGACTCCGGTCTCTACGAAGCGCTGATACGCTTCACGCCCGCCAAGACGCCGCTCGCCCTCCAGGCGATCAACTACTCGAAATCGAAACCGACGAATCCCGAAGTCCCCTTCGTGCGCGCGTGGCTCTCCGAAGGCTCGGCCGCCGGTAACGCCGGCGACCTCTACCTGAACCGCGACCGCGGACACTCCACCATCGCCACAGGCGACTTCCCGCAGCTGAGCGTCGTGCGCTACCCGAAGTCCGCCCAGGCAACCTCCGCCGACGTCGACCATCCGAATGCGCTCTTTCCGTGTCCCGTCTTCGGCAACATCTCGCGCGGTTACACGAAAGGACCCTACTGGCGCTCCATGGCCCGCTTCTCGATGACGGAGCATGGTCTCGCCACACGGATGGACGCCCTCTACCGCAACAACCAATTCTGGATCATGCCGTGCGTGAACGACTACGGCAAGCCGCTCCTGGGCGACGTCTTTCCCGGCAACGCCCCCTTCCAGTTCGTTTCACTGGGTGCGTCCTGGAGCGACCAGCCCTTCCTGCGCGCCGCCTTGGCCGCCTCCGCGTCGTTCTTGCGGGACACGAAAGCCGCCATCGTCAAGCGTCACTTGATGGGCCCCACCCTGCAGTGGCTGCTGCGCAGTACGCAGAAGGATGTCACGTCCGAAGCGGACTATCTTTCAGCAAAGGCCCATCCCACGGCATTCGCCTCGAAGCGGCTCGACGTCGTTCGCCTCGTGAAAAAAGCTCACGCGCTGCGTCCCGAACAGATTCCGCCCACGGTCTCGCTCGATTTCATCAATTCACGCATGTTCCCCGTGAAGTACCCGCAACCGCTGCGCGACTATCCGGACCTCCTTTCGGAACTCGTCTTCAACTCGCCTTCGGCCATCGCCTTCATGCTGCGCGCCCCTGCCGGCGAACGGACGTTCCTCTTCCGCGCACGCCCCTTCCCGACAGAAACCAATGACGTCACCTACACCTGGTGCGTCGTGAACGGCGACCCGAAGCGCGTCAAGATCACCGCGCCGCTTGGCGAATCCCTCAACACGCCGGACCGCGGGTTCGCCCAGATCGTGCTCGACCGTCGCGGCCTCACGAACCGCCTCGATGTCGCCTGCTTCGCCAAGACCAAGGACTCCGAATGGGGCGCACCGGCCATCATCTCGTTCAGCCCCGTCTCGCTTGAAACGCGCGTGTACCGTCCCGACGGCAAAATCGAGTCGATCGACTATACGAACCCGTCGATGACCTACTGCGACCCCAACCTCGCCCTGCCGCGCAACTGGAAGGACGTCTTCACCTACAAGGACGACGGCACCTGCCGCAGCTACACCCGCTTCGTCAACGGCAAGACGACAGCCGACTTCCTGCCCTCGGGTCTGCGTATTGTCGAGCGCGCCGCCAATGGCGAGCCGAAGAAGCTCGTGCGCGTCCGCTACCTGCCGCGCCGGACCGGCAACGACATGCAGCCGCTGGAACTGACGTTCACCGACAACGGCGAACCCTACGAGGTGGAATAAGACGATGGGTAAAAACGGCAAAGAAGAAACACGAACCGAGAAGAGTCCGATCGCCCTGGTCGGCGTCTCCTGCCGCTTCGCCGCCTCACCGGACCCCGGTGCCTTCTGGCGTCTCATCATGCACCGTGAAAGCGGCCTCTCGCCGCTCGAGCCGCGTGTGGCCCTTCCGGCGGGCGGACGCAATCTCTTCGACCGTCCCTATCCGACCGCCGGCGGACAGCTCCGCGATCTCTACGCCTGCGTGCCACGCGACATCACATTCCCGCGCCAGATCAACGCCGGCGAGAACCAGGACCTCTATTTCGCCGTCCAGCTCGCGTTCGATGCGCTCGTGGATGCCGGCATGCGTCCGCACACGACCGATCCCGTCAACGGAACGGTACGCCTCGGATACGCGCCGCCGTTCAGCGCCTCCACCGTCAACTGGCTCGAGCACACGTTCTTCATCGACCAGACGATGGACATCATCCGGCGCTTCTTCCACGCCGCACCGGAAGAGGCGCTCGGCGAAGTGCGAAACGCCCTCGTCGATTCGCTGCCGAGTCCCGACACCACTAGCTTCCTCGCCGGACTCGGCCACCGCGTCGCCGACTGGATCGCCCGCGAATGCACGTTCACGGGCGGCGCCACCACGCTCGACGCTGGCGCCCTCTCGGGCATTGCCGCCCTGCGCGCCGCGATGGACGACCTGCGCAGCGGACGCGCCGATGTCGCGCTTGCGGGCGCACTGGCCTCGCCGCTGAACCGTCCGCTGCTCGAGGGGCTCTCGGGCGAAGTGCCGTTTTCCACCGGGTCCGAACTGGTGCCCTTCAACCGCGACGGCACCGGTACCCTGCCGGGCGAGGGCGGTGCGTTCTTCGTGCTGAAGCGCGAGGCCGATGCGCTCACGGCGCACGACCGCGTCTACGCGCTGGTCCGTTCGGTCGCGTGCGGCGCACAGTCCTCGAAAGAACTGCTGGAAGCCGCCGCCGCACGTGCCGACGTGCCGATCAAGTCGATTCAGCTCATCGAGGGCGACGGATGCGGCATCCCGGAAATCGACGCCGAACTCATCGCCGGCGTGCAAGCGCTCTGGGGCGAACACCATGCCGGCGATCCGCTCGTGGGCATCGGGTCCGTCAAGGGCAATATCGGACACTGCTTCCGCGCCAGCGCGGCCGCCTCGATTCTCAAAACCGCGCTTGCCCTGCGGCGCAAGGTCCTGCCGCCGCAGATTCCCGCGGAGCGTCCGCTCGACGCCCTTTCGAATCTGAGTTCCTCGGCGTATCTGCTCAACGAAGCACGTCCCTGGATCACCGGCGACCCGAGTTCGCCGCGGCGTGCCGCCGTTCTGGTGAACGACTTGGGCGGACGTCGTGCCGCAATCATCCTCGAGGAAGAACCGACCACGGAGGACCGTCAATGAACGCCGACCTGAGTGAATCGTTCAGCACGGAACTCATCCTGCTCGGCGCCGTAACGGATGCCGATCTGGCCGAGTCCGCCACGCGTCTCGTGCGGTTTCTCGACCAGGCCCCCGGCGTGCCGCTGCGCGATGTCGCCTTCACCTGCTCGAAGAAATTCCCCGCGGAACACAAAGCCGTACTGGCCATCGTCGCACGCACGCATGCGGATCTGCGCGCCCGCCTCGTCTCGGCCGCCGCACGCATCCAAAGCGGGTCGGCACGCATCCGCGACCGTAGCGGCACCTACTATTTCCGCCAGCATCTGCTCGGCGAGGGTCTCGGCAAACTCGCCTTCATCTATCCGGGCGCCACGTCGTTCTATCCGGACATGCTGCGCGACCTCGCCGTGTTCTTCCGCGAGTGCCGTCTGCCGTTCGACGAACTTGAAGCCGCGCTGGCAGGCGAGGGCAAGTTCCAGCCGTCGGACTTCATCTTTCCCCCGGCCTCGTACTATCGGCACGATGCGGATGTCTTTTCCGCCGGCGCCTATGCCGAAACAGTTGTCTCCACCTACACGGCCAATGCCGCCATGTCGCGTTTGATGGACACGCTGGGCGTCCATCCGGACGGCGCCACCGGATTCGTCGGCGGCGACTTGAACGCGCTCGCCGCCGGTGGCGTCTACGGCAAGAAATTCGACCGTAAGCGCCGTCTTGAATTTCTGCGCGACATGTACAAGGTCGTCAACAACGCCGTGTCGCATCAGGGACTTCCCACCTGCGTCTTCGAAACCGTCATCGCGCCGCGCCCCGGACTCGTCGAGGAGGCGTTGAAGGCCTTTGCGCCCGAACAGGTACAGCAGGCGTTCGTGCTCTCGCCGAAGCAGAGCACGATCGCCATCGTGCCCGAGGCCGTGGACGATGTCACGAAGGCGCTCGCCGCCGTTGGCGTGCGCAGCATGCGACTCGATGTGGACCGTCCGTTCAACACCCCGTGGTGCAAGAAGATCCTGTCGCTCGTCCACAAGTTCGCCAGCCACTGGGTGGACCAGCCGTCCAGCATTCCCGTCTATTCCTGCGTGAGTACGCAACCGCTGCCGCCGAAGGCGCGCAAGGTGCGCGACGAAGTCGCCGGCCAATGGGTGGAACCCGTCAAGTTCTGCGAAACGATCCGCCGCATGCATGCGGATGGATTCCGCGTCTTTCTCGAGGTGGGTCCGCGCGGCGTGCTCACCAGCATGATCGACGAAATCCTCCGCGGCGAAGAACATGCGGCGCTCGCCACGGACACCGTACATCGGGATGGCATTCTGCAAGTGCAGAACATGATCGGCCAGCTGGCCGCACTTGGACAGGACCTCGATCCGACGCCGCTCTTTGCGCATCGCCGTCCGCGCGAACTCGATTTCGATGCGCCGCTTTCGCTGGAAGTGCGCAGCGAAACGGAATTGCGCCTCTCGCGCGAGTTCCCGCGACTGTCGCTTTCCGAAACGAACGCGTTGCTCGGCAGCGTGATGGCCAGCGCGGCGGACTCGACGCCCGGGACGCGCAAGAAGGCCGCCGAGCGGCGTGCCGAAGCCGCCGCCGCGCGCGAACGCAAGATGCGCCAGCAGTTCATCTACGGCACCACGAGTCCGCTCGTGGCCGATGCCGACGTGGTCGATCTGCAGCCGGGCATCCGCGAGGTCGTGAAGACCTTCACGTTCAAAGATGCGCCCTTCCTCGCGGACTTCGCCATCGGTGCCGCCGAGCATGTCGCCTTCTCGGACGCCAAACTCCACGGACTCGTTCTCTTGCATCCCGTCGTCGCCGCGGAAATCATGGCCGAGGTTGCGCAGGCGCTCGTGCCGAATCGACGCGTGGCGGTGGTCGAGGACCTGCAGAGCCGCCACCCCGTCTCATTCGACGAGGATCGTCTGCGCCTCTTCATTCGTGCGGAACGAACGGCGAGCGACGATCCTTCGCTCGTCGCCGTGCACGTGCAGATCCGCGAGGATCGTCCCAATGCGCAATGGACTTGGTGCGCCTTCGAAGCGACGCTCGTCTTCGCCCAGGAGAACATTCCGCCGCCGGCCTTCGTGCAACCGCCGCTCAACAAGCCGCGCGATGTGCACTGGGTCACAAGCGAAATCTATCCGGACCGTCTCTACTCCGGTCGCAGTCTGCAATGGATTCGCAGTGCCAACCGCTGGAGCGAATCGGGCCTCGACTACGAAGTCGAGGTGCCGGCCGGCGAAGGTGCCGTGCCGCATACAAAGTTCCCCATCTGGGCGCTCAACCCGCAGCTCTTCGCCGCCATTGCCGACGGCTTCCAGTTGTGGCGCAGCCACGAGAACCGCTTCTCCGGCGCGCTGTCCTTCCCCTTCCGCGTGCGGCGCATCGAATGCTACGCGCCTTTGAAAGTGGGCATGCACCTCAACTGCTATTTGCGCAACACGGGCGTCACGCCCAAGTCGCTCGTGACGGACATCCTCGTTTCGGACGGCAATGGACAGCTCGCCCTCGCGCTGCGCGGCTATGAGGAGATCACCGAACGCGTCTCCGAAGAATTCCGCCAGCAGCTGCTGAATCCCGCCATGACGTTCCTTTCGCAACCGCTGCCGGCGGAACTGCTCGGCGAACCCGAGACGCAGATCGCCTCGGCAATGGTGAGCGACGTGCCGTATCCCGTCTTCGAGCGCAACGAGGAACTCTGGCTGCGCACGCTTTCGCAGGTCGTCTTGAACAAGACCGAACTCGGCGACTTCGCGAGCATTTCCGGTTCCGTGAGCCGACGGACCGAATGGCTCTTCGGTCGTCTCGTCGCGAAGGAGGCCGTGCGGCGGTTCCTGCACGAGAACTACCAGGCGCGCTGGTGCGATGCCGACATCCAGGTGTGGCGCGACGACAGCGGCAAGCCGCACGCGATCGGACGCTGGCGCGACTATCTCACGGCACCGCTCGACATCACGATCGCGCACACGGCGCAATTCGTCGTCGCCGTCGTGGGCACCAACGCGCGCGTGGGCATCGACGTGGAAGTGCGCGACCGCGACCTCTCCGAGGAATTCACGCGCGGCGTGTTCACGGACGAAGAACGCGACCTCACCTTGCGCGCCGCCTCGGCGCCCAGCGCGGCCATTCGCTTCTGGTGCGCCAAGGAGGCGGTGTCGAAGGCGCTCGGCACAGGCATCCGCTATTCGCCCCGCGAACTCATCGTGGAGACCTTCCAGGCCGAGACGGGCGAGATGACGGTAAAATTAACCGGCCAGTGGCTTGAAAGCTTCAAGCAGTTCACTGGCCGGTCGATCCGTGTTTCCTCCACCGTCGTCAAAGGTCACGTACTCGCCACCTGCTTCATCCCCGAATCCCTCTTCGGTTAATTCTTGATGCGGATGACGCGCTTTGCCTTGCCTTCGCTGCGGGGGAGCGAGCCGACTGGGAAGACGTCGCCCTTCGGCAGGAAGCCGAGGCGTTCGCGCAGATGTTTCGCGACCGTATGGCCCGTCACGCCCGGTTCGGCCTCGACGTTCACCGTGACATCGGTCATGCCGTTGTGCTCGGTGAGGATGATCTGGAATTCGTCCTTCACGCCCGGGATTTCCATCAGCGCCTGTTCGACCTGACGCGGATAGAAGTTGACGCCCTTGACGATGAGCATGTCGTCCGTACGGCCCGTAATGCGGTCGATGCGCAGCGAGGTGCGGCCGCAGTCGCATTTCTCGCGCGAGAGAATGCGCGAAATGTCGTGCGTGCGGTAGCGGATGATCGGCATGGCTTCACGCGTGAGCGAGGTAAACACCACTTCGCCGTATTCGCCGTCGGGAACGGGTTCGCCCGTCACCGGATCGACGATTTCGGTGATGTACTGGTCTTCCCACACATGCAGGCCGTTATGGCACGCGCAGTCCATGCCCGTCGTACCGATGCCGCCCGTCTCGGTCATGCCGTAGATGTCGAAGCACTCGATGTGGAGGCGCTTCTCGATCTTCATGCGCATTTCGTCCGAAAAGGTCTCGCTGCCGAAGATGCCCACGCGCAGGGACGGAATGTCATGGTCGCCCGTCTCTTCCGCATCGAGTTTTTCGATAAGGCGCGGCACGTAGGAGACGACCGAGCAGAAGCCCTTCACGCGGAAGTCGCGCATCAGCTTGATCTGACGCTCCGTATTGCCGCTCGACGCCGGCACGCAGAAGAGTCCCGCCTTACGGCAGCCGTGGTAGCACCCGAAGCCGCCGTTGAACAGACCGAACGTCGGCATGATCTGGAAGGCATCGCCCGGCCCGAGACCCGCCATCGTATAGCAGCGCGCCATGCAGTCCGCCCACTGGTTCAGGTCGTTCTTGGTATAGGCCATCACCACCGGCGTACCCGTGGACCCCGAAGACTGGTGGAACTCGAGCAGTTCTTCACGCGGCACCGTGCTCATCTCGAGCGGATAGGCGTCGCGGAAGTCGTCCTTCGTCAGGAACGGAACGCGCCTGAGATCGTCCAGACTCTTGACGTCCTCCGGATTGGCGAATCCGCGGCTCTGCAGCAGCTTGCGGCTCCACTCGCTCTTCCACACGCGATTGAGCGACTTCTTCAGTCCCTTCAACTGCACATCCGCGAGCTGGTCGCGGCTCATCGTTTCGGCTTCTCGATTCCAGAATTTCATAATTGCCTCAGTTTCCAAAATAGGCTTCATAGAGGGCGCGCACCGCACGTACGCGGTCCGAGCTCTTGATGCTGATCATAAAGGAGAATTCGCTGGCGCCCTGGTTGACCATCGAAATGTTGATCCCGTGCGTGGCGAGCGCGTTCGTGGCCTTCGCCAGCATACCGGCGGAGAAGGCCATGCCTTCGCCGACGACCATCAACACGGCGTAGTCGCGCACGATCATCACCGAGTCGGGCGAAAGTTCGCGCTTGATGCGCGAGATGACGCGGTTCTCGACGGTCTTCGTGAAGTTCTCGCTGCGGATGACCACGGAAATCGAGTCGATGCCGGAGGGGATGTGCTCGTAGGCCACGTGTTCCTGCTGGAGGATGTCCAGAAGGCGCAAGGTAAACCCGACCTCGCGGTTCATGCAGTACTTGTCGATCAGAATGTTGCAGAAGCCGTCCGAAGCGGCAATGCCGGTCACCGTGCCCGGAATCACGCGACGCGACTGCACGATCATCGTACCGGGTTCGTTCGGACGATTCGTGTTGCGCACATTGATCGGGATGCGACCCTTCACGGCCGGACGCACCGCCTCGTCGTTGAACACGCCAAAACCGGCATACGCGAGTTCGCGCATTTCGCGGTAGGTCATCGTATCGATGCCCTCCTTCACTTCGGGCACGATGCGCGGATCGACCGGATAGACGTTGTCGACGTCCGTGAAGTTCTCATACACGTCGGCCCGCACGGCTGCGGCGAGGATGGACCCGGTGATATCGCTGCCGCCACGCGGGAAGGTGGCCACCGTACCGTCCTTGCGATAGCCGAAGAATCCGGGATAGATCACAATGCCCTCGTAATCGGAGAACGCGCGCGCGAGCTTGGTGTAGCTCTCCTCGACGAGCTGGGCATTCCCGCTCTCGCCCTCGAGCACCATGCCCGTATCCTTCGGACTCGCATAGCGCACCTTCACGCCGCGCTTCTCGAAAGCGACCGCCACGAGCTTCGCACTGTTGTCCTCGCCGGCGGCCTTCAGCGTATCCATGAACACGCCCGCATCGCGCTTCGACGAAGCGAGACGTCCCTTGAGGTCGCGCTCGATCTCGTCCACGATGTCCGTCCCGAGATCCAGATCCTTCGCGATGGACGCATAGCGCGCCACGACGGCCGCAAGCGCCGCCTTCGTATCCTCTTTCGCCAATGCGGCCTCGGCCAAAGCAATCAGCAAGTCGGTCACTTTCGTATCCGACTTATTGCGCTTGCCAGGCGCAGACACCACCACCATACGACGCTGGGGGTCCGCAAGGACTATGTCGATCACCTTTGTCAGCTGCTTCGCATCCGCGAGCGAGCTACCGCCGAATTTGCATACTTTCATTTAGGAACCTCTCGGTGCTAAAAACAAGTTGCATATTGTACCAAACCCCGCCCCCGTATGCAATCCCGCGGTATGATTTTCTCGGTAATAGGTTAGTCGAGTGTGTGGCTGACGCCCCGCGCTCGACTAACCTGCA
>JAKSOY010000128.1 GCA_024405255.1 Kiritimatiellia bacterium | reverse complement strand
GCGCCGAACGTCGCATCCAGGCGTCTTTGTTTCCACCAATGGCCTCGGGCGGAAAGGTTGGATCAATATCCTTCAATGTTGGACAGGACTTCTTCCGCGCACGATACCATTCGACGACGTTGGCGTTTTTGACCCGCCCCAGTTCATCCTGACCAAACCACCCCACTTCACAAGCCTGCTTTCGCAAGGGCGAGGACACGCTCTGCTTCCATTCGATTCGATCAACCGTCTTCCCCTTTCGAAAGGCGTCGCACCATTCTTTCGCCGTCGGAAGACGATACGGAATCTTCGCCCGCCGTGCGGCCGTCAGGCGCGCACAGAAGTTCGTCGCCTCGTCCCAAGTGACATTCGTGATCGGCCAGTTGGCGGTTTCTTCCGAGGGACTGTCCCCACCCATCACCTGTACCCACTGCATCCGGGTCACCGGCGTCTCCGAAAGCGCATACCCTCCGCAGTCGCGCATCACGATCGTCTCCGCCACCTGCGACCGTCCAGCCCGCCAGCCGAACCATCCCACGCCCGACATGATCCCCAGGACCAGGACCGACAATGCCACCAACGCCACCTTCCTGCCATGCCGTCTTTGAGGCCGTTCCACGCACATCTGCACCGACGTCTGCCGCTCTTCCACCGTTCCCAGCAACTTCGGCAGCATCTCCCGCCAGAAGGACGGAAACGGCTCCAGCAAATCGAACGCCCGCGACCCGGGTTCATACCACATCCCGGTAAGCAGCCGAAAGAACAGCACCCCCAGGGCATACCAGTCGGACGCCTCCGTCGCCTCGCCCCCCTCCCGCACTTCCGGCGCCAAATACCAATAGGACCCCATCACCGGGCGCGACCCCGTCGTTTCGCCCGTCACAAATGTCGTCGACAGATCAAACTTGGCCCGTAGGTCGTCGTTCAAAATCCGCGACACCCCGAAGTCGGTCAGTATCGCGTGCCCTTCCGCATCGACCAGCACGTTCTCCAGCTTCACATCGCGGTGCACAATCCCGCGCGCATGCAGTTCCTTCAACGCGTCGACCAGTTCCGAAAACCATCGCCGCAACACACCATCCGGGACATCCCCCTTCTTGCGCGCGGCTTCGAGCGTCTCCGATTCGCCGGCGGCATTCAGCACCAGATCCATGGCAAACCATGGTCGCCCCTCAGACAGTCCGTAATCCCGTACGCGCCCAAGTTCCTGAAGGATCCGCGCCTCGGCCTGGAACCGTCTCTCGAGCAGTTCCACATTCCCGTGGTCGAGCGTGAAGACTTTCAGCGCCACGCGCGCGCCCTCGTCCGTCACGGCCTCGTAGACCGTCCCCATACCGCCGCGTCCCAGTTCACGCACCGTCTCGTACCGGTCAATCCGCATACGCCGCCTCCACGGCTGCGATCATCTTCTCCACGCGGGTCTTCACCTGACTGACCTGATTGCGCGAAACGTTGAACCGTCGGGCGACTTCGTCGATTCCCCTTTGCTCAAGCACATAAGCCCGATAGATCTCCTTCGACTGCGGCGCCAGCATGGAAACGGACATCACATGCTGCACGGCCGCACGATGAACCGCCAGTCGCCACGCGGCATCCATCTGCATGCCCGGATCCGCTTCGCCCAGACTTCCCAACGAACCACCCGTCGCGCATTCCAGGCCCCGTTCTTCCCGCCAGCGGTCCACGAGCAGATTGCGCATGATCTGCGCGAGATACGTGCGGAAACGCGCCTTCGACGCGTCATACTTCTCCGCCCGCAACACCCCGACAAGGCGAATGAATACATCCTGCACAAGATCGTCGAGATCGGCCTCCGACACCGCCTGACGGTTCATCCGAAGGAACTCGCGTACGGCCGCCGCATAGCGCTCGACAAAATCCGCCCAGACGGCCGCATCATCACCAGCTCTCAACGCCGCGATTTTCTTCAGTAAAGTTGCCGGTGTATCGGGGAAAAGCGCCATGGGGGACTGACTGCAAAAATAGTGAAGACCCAGGAACTTCGACTTTTAGAAGAACCACTTGGCGCAGGCGAGGAGGCCCTGCTTCCACGGGACACGATGCGAGACGCCGGTCTTGCCTTCGAATTCCTTCAGATGCGCCACATACCAGTCGTAGTTTCTGACCAGCGCGTCCTTGTTGGAATAGCGCGGCTTGAATCCCAGCAACTGCTCCGCCCGCTCGATCGACACGAAGCTGTCCGTCGACGCCGTTTCGTACACCCACGGATAGAGCGGCGAGAGATGCAGCTTTTCGAGGATGCGCAGAATGAAGACAATCGGCTTGATCGGCGTGCCATGGATCTTCTTGCCGTGGCCCGCGCGATCGAGCACCGCCTGGTAGTCTTCCTTCATCGTCGTGAATTCCTTCGCGCCGATGTTGAACTCCGTGTTGACCGTCTTCTCGTCGAGCGTCATCGTCAGCCAGATGGCCTCGCAGAGGTCCGCCACGTCCATCAGCTGGTAGCGGTTGTTGCCGCTGCCGATCATCGGGAAGCCATGGCCCGTATACGCCCAATCGTAGAAGAGCGCGAACACGCCGAGGCGCTCCGGACCGATGAAGCTTTTCGGACGGATGATCGGCACGCAGAAACCCTCCGCGCGCGCCTGGCGGCAAATGCCTTCCGCCTCGATCTTCGCGTGACCATAGGGACCGACGCCGATCATCTCGTCCGTCTCGTAGATCGGATGGCGCTTCGGCACGCCATACACGGCGGTGGACGAAATCTGGATCATCCGCGTCACGCCGAACTTGCGACAGGCGGCGATCACATTGCGCGCCCCGTCCACTTCGGTCGTATGGATGTCTTCGGGCGAATAGAGCGGCAGCGCCGCAGCCGTATTCACGACGGCATCGCACCCTTCCACGCATTTTTCAACCGCGGCGAGATCCCGTACGTCGCCCTTCGTGAAGGCGAGCCAGGGTTCGCTCTTTTCCGGATAGTCGAAATCGGCAATATCCAAAACCCGAATCTGTTCAACCCCCTTCTCGCGCAGCGCACGAATGAGATTGATGCCCAAAAAACCGCTACCGCCAGTCACCAGTACCGTCTTCATTTCGCCGTTCCTTCTTCCTCGGTGATCTTCACCGTCAATTCCTGCACGCTCGTACGCGAGAGGATGAAAATCGCATCCGCCCCGCCCACCGTCGCATAGCGTCCACCGCCCGCCGCCGCACCGCCAATCAGCAGATTGCGCCGCACGGCCTCGGCATTTTCAAAGTCGACGGCAATCGCGAGCCACGGGGCATCCAGTCCGCAGCGACGGAAATCGTCCGGCGTCGCCGCCACCGTCTCCACCCCCACGGCATCCACACGCGTCAGCGTGGTCAGCAACTTCTTCACGGCCTCGACGTTCACCGTCGCCGGCGTGCCGCCTTCCAGATTCCACTTCGCACGGTCGGCCGACGGCACCACCGTCACCGCCGTACCGTCCTTCGGCGTCACCGTGAGCCGCCGAACGGCCACCGGATCGAGCGTGAGCAGCGTCTTCGAACGCAAATCGGCAAACGACCCGCACGCGGCGAAATAGGCCGCCGGCACCACCACACCCGGCTGCACGCCGGCCGAAGTCGCCACGGACACGCGAATACCGTCTTTTTCGGGCGGCGTATCGGGCACGTCGTTTCGCTTCATGCGCAGCACGCGATCGACCATGGCCGCTGCCGCCGCCGGATCCGCCGGTGCCACCACGGGCGCTTCAAGCCGCCACACCTTGTTCGTATCCTGCGCCAGCACGTAGACGAGCGAACCCGCCGTGAACGAGACGGACGACACCCGCGCATTTTCCGCAATCGGGAAGACGCGCGTGTCGCGCAAGGACTCGTCTCCCGCACGGCACAAGTCGACGAGCGCAGACTCCACGGCCACCACCGCAGAACCGTTCCGCACCAACGCGTAGACCAGATTCGTCCCCTGCCGCTCGCCGAAGACGATCTGCTCCGCCGTTCCCGAGGCGGACCTCACCGTCACGGCAAAACCCGCATCGGCGGAAAGTCCGTAGGGCGCAAGGGCCGATGGCGCAATCGTTCCTCCCGCGACCGCGACAGACGGGTTCGATGCCGACGGCAGCACGAACTGCGCAATACGCGCGCTCGCGAGTCCCTGAACCAGCGTCTCGACCGCCGCGGCATCCGCCGGTGCCTCCACGGGCGCCGTCAGCTTCCAGCCGCCTTCGTCCCGCACGAGTTTCACAAACGGCGAACCGGGCGTACGCAGATCGATGCCGACAAAATCCTGGGTGCCGCACGCGACAAGGTTCCGCCGCCGAAAACCATCCGCATTCACCGGTACAGCCTCGAACGCGGCACTCGCAATCGTAAAGACGTTATGCAGTCCCGCCGTTCGCGCATAGACTTCTTTACCGGACGCCGTCGGCGCGCCAAACACCACGCGCGTCTCTTTTCCATGCGCCCGCAGCGTCACCGTGGCCCGCGCATCGCCCGTCAACCCGAAGTCAGCAAAATCCTCGTGCAGCTCGGCCAATTCCTCCTCCGTGCGCATATCCCCCAGCGGGAACAGCGTCACCGCATCCACGAGACGCCGCACGACGGCTTCGTCCGCCGGTACCGCATACGGCACCACGAGACGCCACTGGCCCTCGTCGTCACGCGCGAGCGACACGAGATTCGTGCCGCCCCGAACGACGTCAAGCCCCTCGACATCCGCCAGCGCATACGTGCACAGGCTGTTGCGCGTCGCCTCCGTCGCCACCGCGCGCGCACGCCACGAAAGAAATTCCAGCGCCCCCGAAAGAACCACGATGCCGAGAAGGAAAAGAAGAATGAACCGACGGTTGCTCATGCGAAACGCCCCTTTCGAAACGCGGCGACGAATCCCAGCGTCAACACAAGGAACGGCAACGCGAACACCGACCCGATACCGAAGCGAATCCAGGCCGAACGATCCATGCCCGTCTCAATCGCATTGCCCGGCGTGCGCGGAGCCGTGAGGGCGTCAAGTCCGGCAAGCCAGGCAAGCGAGTTGAGAAAGACGTCACGATTGGCATTCGCCCGCTGCGAGAGCGCCCCGTTCGACACAAGCACCGCATCACCGATCACAACGAGTCGCGTCGGACGCAACGCCACATCGCGCGAAACATCGCCGCCACGTTCCAACGCCACCGCGAGCGCGAGAGGTCCGCCTGGTTCGGTCGTCGCATCGTGCGTCCACGGGCGCACCGTCGGCTCCGTCTCACCCCACGCGCTCCCGTCGGACTTCACCAGCTCCGTAAACACCGTGCCTTCCGCCTGCGCGGCAGCTGTCGCGGCCAACGGCGCAGCCCCATCGAAGACCACCGTACTGCCCTTGAGCGGACGCGTAATCGCGTGTTCGGCCAAATCGCGCGCCACGACTTCCGTTCCCGAAAGCGTCCGCGGCGAAATCACCGTGTACGGCAGGATCTTGACGCCGAAATCGGCGAGCAGCGCACCGACGCCCGCATTCGGTCCCGGCGCCGCCAGCACGAGCAGACGACCGCCACTGCGCAACCAGCCTTCGAGACGCGTCGTCTCCACGCGGGAGAACGGTTCGCGCGCCCCCGCCACCACAAGCACCGCGCAGTCGGTCGGCACGGCCGTTGCCGTTGTGAGGTCGAGCGTCTCCAACGTATAGCCATCACGGCGAAGATCGCGCGCGATGTCGCTGAGACCATAGACAGGGTCGTACGAATCAAAGGCGGTTTCCCCGTGACCGGTCGTCCAGTAGACGACTTCGCGCGAGGCCGGCAGCGACAGGCGCAACAGCGCCGAGGCGCATGCCGCTTCGCCGGCGAAGAGCGCTTCGGCCCCGACCGTCACCGCCGCGTTCGTGGACGGCGTGAACAGATCGGCGAGCGGCAGCGTCACACGGCGATTGCCCCGCCGGAAGACGAGCGACCCCTCCTCCGCACCGCCCCGCACCAGATCGACCGCGCGACTGAGTTCCCACCGCGGATCGACATAGTCTACCGTCAGACGCGCACCGCCTTCCCGCCGCGCCGTCGCTTCGAGTCCACGCAGCAAACGCGACACGGCACGGAACGCCGCCGCCCGCCGCGGCAGGAAACACGTCACACGTACATCGCCCTGCGCATCGGCCAGAATCTGGCGCGTACGGGCCGACATCCGCACTTCCGCCGCGCGCACTGGCAATTCAAAGGTAAAGTCCAGACGCATCGCAAAGGCGACCACCAGGCAGGTGAAGACGAACGCCAGAAGCGTCACGAACGCCGTCGAACCCCGCAGGCCGCGCGCCGCACGCCCCCGCAGACGCAACCCCGCAACGGCCTTCGTCGCGGCGAACACGGCAAAGCACGTCAGCGCCAGATAGAAGACCAGCGAGGCGAACGGGACGAGTCCCGTGGACAGGTCGATGATGTGGACTTCAAACGGAATCGACGCATACCGCGCCCGCAGAACCGGCGCCCACGCAGTGGCCCCCGCGAACAACGCGTACGGCAGCGCCAGCATCAAGAGCAACGAGGCGAAAGCCGCCGAGGCCGCGTGACGGAAACAGGCACTCGCCAGCAGGCCCGTCGCACACCAGAGAAGTCCCTGCAGCAGAAGCGCCGCAAAAGCCGGCAGAAAGGCCCCGAGCGAAATCGCATCCCCCAGCGCCGGTGCACAGAACGGCAGCACGATCAGCGGCACCAGCAGGTAGAGCGCCAGATTGACAACGAGTACGGACAGCGCCCCCAGCAATTTACCAAGGACGACATCGCGCTCGCGAATCGGCGCCGTCAGCAGCAAGTCGAGCCGTCCGCTCGCCCGTTCATCCGCCACAAGCCGCATCGTCAACAACGCCGCAAGCACCGGCAGGAACGGCACCGCGGCAACCGCCCACAATACCGCAAGAGGCGTACTTTCACCATCGCCGACATAAAGCGCCCGCGCAAAGAATCCGCCGACAAGCGCCAGAAATCCGGCACTCGCCACCGCCGTCGTCGCGGACGGCGCCAAACGCCCGAACGTACGGGCGAAAACCACACGCACGGTCCGCATCATACGATCACCCCTTTCGTCTGGGGGACGAGACCCAACAGCATCTTGGCACCGGCCGCCGTCTTCGCACCCAGCACGCGGCCTTCTTTCAGCACATAGAACTTTGTCGCCCATGTGGCGAGTTCATCGATCTCATGTCCACTCACGACCACGGCGGCAAAGGACGACACGGCCGCCAGAATGCGACCGAACGACGCGCGCGTCAGCGGATCGAGACCGGCCAGCAAATCGTCCAGCAGCAGGAAACGCGGACGCAGCAGCAGCGCGTCCGCCAAAGCGACGCGTTTGCGCAGACCGAAGGAAAGCGTACCGATGCGCGCGTCGACGTGTTCCTCGAGATTGCAGAGGTCCAACGCTTCGGCCACGCGGTGGCGAATCTTCTTCGCCATCTCGCCGCGCAGGTTCGCCCGATAGCGCAGATAGTCCTTGACCGTCAGATCGGGATCTGCCGGTGCCGTCTCGGGGAGATACCCCATCACACGTCGATAGCGCAGCGGATGGGCGAACGCATCGACGCCATCCGCCAGCACGGTTCCGGACGACGGACAGCAAAGTCCCGCCAGAATTTTGAGGAGCGTCGTCTTGCCGGCGCCGTTGGCACCCGCCAGCACGGCCGTCTCTCCCGGTGCGACGGCAAACGACACATCGTCCAGAAGGCGCGTACGCCCCCAGGAAAACGCGATGTTCTGCACCTCCAGCATGAATCAGATCCTATTCTCAGTGGCCGCCGCACGCCCCGCCATGGCAGTGCCCGCACGAACCGGCGCACCCACCGCCATGACCGCCGCACGTCGCGCTTTGCGCCACCTGAAGCGTGCCCGCCAGCAGTTTCTCAATCGCCTCGTCCGCCGAACCCGACACCCCCGCGAGCGGCGTGATGCCCGCCGCCACCAACGCGCCCAGCGCCCCCGGGCCGATACCACCGCACACCACGGCCTTCACACCCTGCGTCAGAAGCCAAATCCCGAGGTCCTCGTGTCCGAGGCCGCCTGTTTCGCGGACATCGGCGGAAACGACCTTGTCGTCCTCGATCGCATAGATTTTAAACTGGGTCGACTTCCCGAAATGCGGAAAAATCTCACCGTCGGCAAAAGGTATGGCAATGTGTGTGTTCATAGGAAGGTATTATAGCATAAATTTCGGTACTTAGGCGTTTTTAGTCAGCCGAACGGGCGCGTTCTCCAAACGCGCCGCAGCCTGAGATTGGTCGGGCGCGTTCTCCGAACGCGCCGCATCGGGCGGATGCGCTTCCGGGCGGAGGCTCGCGACGGATGCGACCTCTACGCCCAAGGTCTGTACGTCGCGGCGGAAATCCTTGTCTTCCGTGACCACGCACACGGGATAGGACGCGCCGACGAAACGGCGCATCCGCAGAAAGTCGCAAATGAAATGGTCCGCCCGATGCGCCCCCGAGCCGCCCGTGAACGTCACACGCAGACGCCCCGCCGTGCGACCGTCCGGACGCGCACCGTCGAAGACGATCCAGGCGCGGTCCGACGGATGCGCCGCCAGCCAGTCCGACACGACCGCTTCAAGGCATGCCTCCTTTTCGGACGGTTTCAACCGCTTTTCCGCCGGCGCGAGCAGACTGGCGCTGCCGAGAAGCGCATTCCAGCCGTCGACAATGAGCAACGATCCGCCGGCCGGCATCTCGTCCCCCGCGCGTACCGCCGCAAGGGCGAGGGCGAAATGGCTGCGTACGGCCTCGAGTTCGGCACGCGTCTGCGACAGTTCCTCCTTCAGGTGCGCGACTTCGGTCTTGAGCTCGCGCACATGCGCCACCCGTGCGGAATTGATGATGTCGTTCGTCGTCATCACACGCGCGAAGTCGGCTTGACAGGGAATCCGGGCAGCACCGTGGTGTGCACGCGCGCCGCCTTCGCCGGGTAGTCCAACGTGTAGTGAAGGCCTCGGCTCTCATGGCGCTTCTGCGCACTGCGCACGATCAGTTCGGCGCACACCGCAAGGTTGCGCAGCTCAAGCGTGTCGGGCGTGACGAGATAGTCGAAGTAGTATTCGCGGATTTCCTTGCGCAGCGTTTTGATGCGATGCGCGGCGCGCGCGAGACGCTTGTTCGTACGCACGATGCCCACGTAGTCCCACATCAGGCGGCGGATCTCGTCCCACATGTGCGACACGAGCACCGCTTCGTCCGGCTCCACCGCGCGACCGATGCGCCACTCGGGAATCGCCACCGGCTTGGACATCTTCTCGGGATGCGCCGTGAGACGACGGGCCGTGAGGCGGGCCATCACGAGCGCTTCCAGAAGCGAGTTCGACGCAAGACGATTCGCCCCGTGCAAACCCGTGCACGCAGTTTCGCCCACGGCAGAAAGGCCCGGGAGCGAGGTGCGTCCATCGACCGTCGCCTGCACGCCGCCGCAGCAATAGTGCGCAGCCGGTACGATCGGGATAAGATCCTTCGACATGTCGATGCCGAATTCCAGACACTTGCTGAAGATCTTGGGGAACCGCTTCTCCAGGAAGGCCCGCCCCTTCTTGCGGATGTCAAGGCAGCAATAGGGTTCGCCCGTGCGCTTCATCTCACTGTCGATTGCACGCGCCACGATGTCGCGCGGCGCCAGGGAGCCGCGTGCGTCGTAGTTCTGCATGAAAGGGCGCCCCTTTCGGTCGACCAGCACCGCGCCCTCGCCACGCACCGCCTCGCTGATGAGGAAGCGCTTGGCCTTCGGATGGTAGAGGCAGGTCGGGTGGAACTGGATGAACTCCATGTTCTCGATCTTCGCGCCGGCACGCCACGCGAGCGCGATACCGTCGCCCGAAGCGACATCGGGATTGCATGTATAGAGGTAGACCTTGCCGCATCCGCCCGTCGCAAGAATCGTATTGGGGCTGCGCACCGCATAGATCTCGTTCGTCTTCTTGTCAAGCACATACGCGCCCACACAGCGGTTCGGACCCTTCACGCCGATGCGCGTCGTGATGATGAGATCGATGACGATCGCCTGCTCGTGGTACTCGATCGCCGGATGCTTCTTCAGCGTACGCACCATGGCGGCCTCGCACTTCTCGCCCGTGATGTCGCCCGCGTGGAAAATGCGGCGCATGGAGTGTCCACCCTCGCGGCCGAGATCCCACGAACCGTCCTCCTTCTTCGCAAACTTCACGCCGCAGTCGATCAGATCGCGGATGCCCGCCGGCGCTTCCGAGACGATCTTCCGCACGACCGCTTCGTCGCAAAGTCCCGCGCCGGCAATGAGCGTGTCGGCCACGTGGGCCTCGAACGAGTCCGCCGGATCCGCCACACAACAGATGCCCCCCTGGGCGAAGTTCGAGTTGCAGTCCTCGAGCTTTTCTTTGGTGACCAACAACACGCGACCTGCCGGCGCCAAGTGCAGCGCCGCCATAAGTCCGCTCATTCCTGAGCCGACAACGAAGTAATCGCAGTCAACAATCCGCATTTCCTTTTTAACTCCTTCGCTAATAGTATAGCAAATTATTCGTAATGCGTCACTAATCGGCGTACCTCGTCCTCACGGGTCGGAGTGGAACTCCGATCCGTTAGGCTCTCGCTGCCGCTTCGCTGAAATTCGATTCCTTCGGGCGATCGTCTCACCCTGCACGGCCGCAATCGGGGTCGTGCAGAGTGCGGTCGCCTATTCGCGTTTGGGTTTCGTGCGTTCGTCGCGCGGGAAGAGGATGTCTGCGACTTTCTCCGCCGCCGCCATTTTGGCCGCCTGCCGTTCGTCCTTGGACATTCTGCGTCTGAATTCCGGCCTGTAGGACCTGAGCGCCTCGGCAAGCACGCCGACCGGGTCCTCGTGCCGGAGGCGCAGCGTCTCCATCACGCTCTGGAGGATCTCCCGGTCCGCCATCGCCGCCTCGCCCTGCGACCCGAACCCGGTCTTCCTGAAGATGACCGTGTTCCTGATACAGCGTTCGGCCCAGTTGTTCTCGGCGGGTATGTTCGGATCCCCGATCCAGTGCCAGAGCTTGTCGGGATGTTCGAGGAAGATGTCGAACTTCGCCTGGAGGGCGCCGTCCCTCACCCGCGCCGCGGCGATTCCGAGGATCTCCTTCTTGATTTGCCTGCCCCTGCGGACATGCTCCTCGAGCGGAAGCGCCAGACTCCGAAGCTCCATCGCCTGCCCGAGGAGGTCGACGAGCGGAGGGATGTACTTCAGGTATTCGCGGTTCTCGGGTTCGCGCTTCAGCAGTTCGAGGAAGTTCCTCTTGATGTGCTCGAAGCACCACTGGTGCTTCCCCGGGACCGTGTTGTCGTATCCGGCGAAGCGGTCGGTCGTCGTCGTCCCCGTCGACCCCTCGAACACCTCGACCGCGACGGAGCTCGAGCGCGTCCCGCGGTATCGGTAGAGGGCGCAGTCCTTCGAGAAGAACCCGTAGACGTACCCCGGCACGCCGTTGCAGGGCCAGGTCGTCTCGTCCGCGGCCTTGACGGAGGCCATGCGCCAGTCGGCCAGGATGCGGTCGGCGCAGGGGGCGAGGATCTCGGCGAGGTCGTGTTCCTTGCCGTGTATCGTCGAGCGGTTGAGCCCGATGCGGCGCGAGATCGTCCCCACCGTCATGTGGTGGAGATAGTGGTCCGCGAGCGTCTGCGCGTCGCAGCGGACGGTGGTCGCGGAATGCGGCAGGACGTCGTCCGGACGGGGCGGCGAGACCTTCTTCATGCAGTGCGGGCACCATCCCTCGTGGGCGTCGAGGCGTATCGTGACGTAGCGCGGCGGCGCGCAGTCGCGAAGCGTCCGGCCGGCGACGCCGAAGTCGAGGAGCCTTCCGCCGCAGTCGGGGCATTCGTCCGGGCACGGGAGGTCGCGGACCTGGTCGGCGTCCTCCTTCGCGACGGACCTGCGTCCGTGCCCGGGATGCCCCTGCTTCGCCCCGCCCTGCCGCCTCTGCCTCTCCTCGGGGCTCTTCGCCTTGAAGAGGATCTTCGACGACGGCGTCGACTCCCCGAGCGGCTTGGGGTCGATCCTCCCGTCCGAGCCGCCCCGGCGGACGATCCCCAGCATCTTCTCCAGCTTCGCGATGTAGGCGTCCTTGCCGGCCAGCCTCCTCCTCAGGGCGATGATGGTCTCGTCCCGCCTGTCGATCTTCCTGAGCAGGCGGAACTTCTCCGGATCTCCGACGAATCCGGCCGGGTCTGGGCGGGCTCCCTTCGTGGCGTCAGCCCTGCGTGCGGAGGAACTCGATGTACTTCTTCCCGGCCTCGGCGAGGATCCTCTCGACCTCGCGCCCGTTGGCGACGGCCTGCTCGACGAGCGGCAGGAACCGCGGCTGGACGTGCATCGAGCGGAGCTTCCCGTTCACGCGGTAGGAATATTGAACGGAAGGGTGCATTTCGCCGGACTGGCACTTCCTGCACTTCCACGGGTTGCCGCACGGCTTGTGGCTCACGCAGACGGAGCCCTT